>JAQBVM010000022.1 GCA_027623095.1 Verrucomicrobiota bacterium | reverse complement strand
AGCTCGCCCCCCTGCTAGTTTTAACTCGCTCCCTGGCCCAAAAATGGCCCCAATTCACCCACTCGAGTACACGAAGAGCCTGTTTAAGGAACCGCTGGGTGTGAACGATTCGCCATGATAATGATTCTGCTTTTTCTCGCAGTCGGTTTCCTCGCTTACTCGAACGGCGCGAACGACAATTTTAAGGGTGTGGCGAGCCTGTTTGGCAGCCGGACGTGCAGCTACCGAGCGGCACTTTCGTGGGCTACGATAGCGACGTTTGCGGGAAGCGTCGCCGCAATATTCCTCGCGCAGGCGTTGCTCAAAACATTTTCCGGTAAAGGCCTGGTTCCCGAAACGCTCAGCGCCTCGCCGCAGTTTCTTTTTGCCGTGGCGATGGGCGCGGGCGCCACAGTCATTCTCGCGACACTGTTGGGCTTCCCTATCTCCACAACTCACGGACTTACCGGCGCGCTGGCGGGAGCGGGTTTGGTCGCGGTTGGCGGGCAGGTCAACTTCGCGATGCTGGGCAAGGCATTCGCGATGCCGCTGCTTGTCAGTCCACTGCTCGCGGTGGCGACGGGAGGTCTCGTTTATCTCGCGGCTCGCTTCCTGCGGTTGCGTCTGGGGGTGACCAAAGAGATGTGCATCTGCGTTGGGGTTGAACGGCAAATCGTGCCACTTCCGCAACCCAATGGGGTGTTTGCGGCGCAAGCCATACCCACGCTCACGGCGACCGTGGACGACCTGTCCGCTTGCGAGCAACGCTACGCGGGAAGCGTCTTCGGCGTGAATGCGGGCGGGCTCCTGGACACGCTGCATTTCCTAAGTGCAGGCGCGGTGAGCTTCGCGCGTGGATTGAACGACACACCCAAAATCGCCGCGCTGCTCTTTGTAACCGGAGCGTTCGACGTCCGCCTGGGTCTCGTGGCGGTAGCCGTCGCGATCGCTGCCGGCGGGCTCCTCAACGCGAAAAAAGTTGCGGCAACAATGAGTCACAAACTCACCGACATGAACCCAGGCCAGGGTTTCGCCGCGAATCTTTCGACTGCAATGCTCGTCATGACGGCCAGCCTGCATGGCCTGCCCGTCAGCACCACTCACGTGAGCGTTGGTTCGCTGCTCGGGATGGGCATTGTGACGCGGCAAGCCAAATGGAAGCCGGTGCTCGGCGTTCTGGCCTCGTGGTTGGTGACACTGCCCTGCGCCGCCCTAATCGCGGCCGTGGCATATTTGGGGGCGCTTCAGTTCTGAACGACTCACCCGACCTGGTGCCAGGAGAAACCCCCATCCTGAATGCAGATATCAGGAAGGTCTGCCAGTCCTCCTCATCCTTAAAAATGCCGTTGAAGACTCCAATATGGCGAAAGCCGCTTTGGGCCGCATCCTCGCCGATTTGAATCCCGGATTCAAGAAGCAGCCGTTGCGCCTTGCGCAATGCATAGCTTCTGCTGCTGTTCCAATTGCAGGCTCGTAGCCCTCGAGCGGAGCCGGTCTTTTAAGTCCTTCCAGAGGCCGACTTCGGTGAGCGCCTTCTCCACGCATTGATGAGCGCGAAATCCACCATATGCCGTGGCCCCTCCGCCAGGCCGGTGCTGAATTTGCGTTCAATACAATGGCAGAACCGCTGAACCTTCCGCTTCGTGACAGACTGGTGACCGCGTTGGCAACCAGGGTGAATGCGCCTCCAATAGCTCGCGAATTCTCCAGCTAGAGCTCGCCAATTGCTTTCTTCAGCGCGTATTGGGCTTTGTTGTATTCGGCGATGGTGGTGAGGTAATCGTATCGTGCCCGTACCAAGTCTTGTTGGGCTTGGATCACTTCGAGAACGGCGCTCACAGCTACCTCTTTGCGGTTTTCCGTCATCCGCAGCGCTTCGGTGGACGTGTCAAGGTTGGACCGGGCCGTCGAAAGTTGGTCCGCTAAGGATTGCACCCGCGCGCGGCGTTCGACGACTTGCTGGATAATTTCGTCCCTCAGCTTTTCCTCCGTAAGTTTGGCGCCGGCCAAGCGGGCGTCCGCCGCTTTGATGCGGCTCGAGTCAAACAATCCTCCCGGTCCGATGCGCCATCCGAAAAAGACACTGTAGTCTTGCGAGTTTCCGAAGTTCTCCGTGCCGGCTCCAGGTCCGCCACCGAATCCGCCGATAAAAGCCTGGGCGCCGACGGTCGGAATCAAAGGACCGTATTTCGCGCCTTTGCGCATGCTCTGTGCGGCAGAAACTCCGGCTTGGCTTTGCTTCAGCTCCGGGTGGGCGGCGAGAGCTTGCTCGACCAGGGCCTTAAGCGGCGAGTCAGTCGGTACAAGGGTTACGGCAACCAATTCAACCGCCCGCGGAACCAAGGTGACGGTCGCATCCAAGCGCAAAACCTTTGCCAGCATTGAAGAAGCGGTGAGCGCTTGTTCCTGGGCCTGGCGCAAGGCAATCGCGTAGCGCTCGGTCTGAACCTGCACGCGCAGTTCGTCCCCTTTATAGGCGATCCCGGCGCCGACTGCTTCATGCAATTGCCGTTGATAATCTTCGGAAATACGCAGCGCCACGCGCGCAATCTCGATGTTCGCGTGAAACCTGGAAAGATCAAAGTAGCCGATTGCGGCAGAAAACGCGGCGTCCTGCCGCTGGGCTTTCAAGGCTTCCTGTGCTTGGGTGACCCGTTGTTTGGCCGCGAGTGCCTTGTAAATCGCATCACCCAAGTCCACCCTTGCGGCGATGGTTGGACCGGCGGCGTAAGATTGCCGGCTTGCGTCGAAGACGTTTCCTCCCGTTTCCTGAATCCGCCCCTCATGATGGATGAAACTGACACCCGGTGAAAGCCATGGGAAAAACTGGAGGCGCGCGCTCTGGCTGGCGGATTCGGCCTCCTCCAGGCGCTGGCGGGCGATCTGAATATCCAGATTCTGGGCGCCCGCAAGCTGAAGTGCCGTAGGAAGGTCAATGTTGTACACATCGTCCGCCGGCTGCGACTGAATGGGCGACGCCAGCCCGCAGGCTGCGATCGCGAGCAGGAAAGTCCTCCAAAATTTGGACGCGAATCGGAGCCACAGACCGGAGGTGCAAACGACAACCTTCGTGTAATTCGGCAACGCTCGTTGCAGTCTAAAAGCGGCGACTTCGCAAGCTCCGTCGCCGCACTCCAAGACCTGGCGGTTGCATCGAGGGTAACCCCGAAAATGGGAGGGTGAGGCTCCCGCCGAACCCTGAACAACGACAAAATTTGGGTTCGATAGGAGTCTCACCCTCCCAGTGAAATCAATCGAATTGCTGTGAATCTGGATTTTCATCCGAAGCGGTGTTCCCGGATGGGTCTGGCAGTTCATGGGTAGTGAAAATGTCAAACGAAGTGACATGAATCGGGGACATGAACCCACCCCCAGCCCCTCCGAGGAGGGGAGCTTTGTTACCGGTGCCGGTTTCAGGTCCCCTCCTGGGAGGGGTGCAGGGGTGGGTCGGTTCATGGAGAGTCTCACGGCGCCTCCATCACGTTGATCGGAGCTCCGTCAGCCAGAGTCACCTTTCCAGCCAGAATTACGGACTCGCTCCCTGTCAGCCCGCTCACAACTTCAACCTTCGCACCGTCGTTGAAGCCGATCTTTATCGCGGTCTTCCTGGCCTTCCCGGCATCAGCGACGAATGTGAAGGCGTTCGCCCGTTCCATCACCAACGCCTCGACTGGGATGGTCAGCGCGTCATCGTGTTTTTCCAAGCCGAGTATCACCGTGGCAAACATCCCGGGCCGCAGCTCGTGTTTAGGGTTTGGGAGATCGGCCTCCACCAACATCGTTCGAGTGGCTTCGTCGAGAGCAATCGAGTAACGGCTCACCGTGCCTTCAAACACGCGGCCTGGAATTCCATCAACCATTACCTTTACAGGCTGGCCCTTCGCCACGCGGGACGCTTCCCGCTCGATCACGGGGACCTGCGCGCGCACCGTTTCGAAGTCCATGATTGTCACGATGGCGGCCGTTTGCGCCGCGCTGCCGGACGTAGCCGATGGAACGAACGCGCCTGGATCCAGATACCGAGCGGTGACCACACCGCTGAACGGCGCGGTCAGCTTGCTGTAATTCAGCATCGTTTCGGTGCGGTCGAGGTTTGCTTTCGCGATTTCAAGCCGTCCGCTCGCTTCATCGATCGATTGCGGCGTGACCAAATCGGGCGCTTTCTTTTGGGCGGCACTGATTCGCTCATATTCCTTTTCCGCCACCTTCAATTCGGCCTGAAATCGTGCGCGATCCGCAATTAGCTCCGGAACCTCGATTTCACCGAACACCTGACCAGCCCGGACCGAGTCGCCTTTGTCCACGGTGATGGATTTTAGGTAGCCGGGCACTTTCGCGTAGAGCGTTGCCTGCTGGCTGGCCCGGATGCCGCCGGGCAATGTGATGGTGCGGAAGATCTCGCCGCGCGTGGGCTTTGCCACACGCACATCGTCCGCCGGGGCAGAGACAGCCAACAGAAGGATCATGGCAAAATGAGCCCATAACCTCGAGACGCGCGCGCCAGCGTCTTGGAGTGCGGTGACGGCACGCAGTGGAGTCACCGCTTTGCGGTCGAGACGTGCGGAGTCTCCGGGTAAACTGGGTCGCACTGGTTTCAAACCCAACGCGGCGGCTTCGCAGACTCCGTCGCCGCACTCCAAGACCTGGCGGATTCTCCAAATTTGCCTATAATTCTCGATTTTCATTTGTCATGCTGAAGCGGTCTTGTTCTGCGGTGAGAAATACGCGCTCGCCGGATCGTCCGGGTCAATCGAGGGTGAACGAACCGTCTTGGAGGTCAGGATCGCGAATACGCTCGGCAGCACGAACAACGTTGCAAGCGTTGCGAACGCGAGCCCGCCCACGACGGCGCGGCCAAGCGGCCCGGTCTGATCGCCGCCTTCACCCAAGCCCAGCGCCAGCGGCATCATGCCCGCGATCATTGCGAAGCTTGTCATCAAGATCGGCCGCAGACGGCTGCCCGCCCCTGCAATGGCGGCTGCAAACGGGTCGCCTTTCGCGGGCGAACCGGGTTCGCTCCGCGCCTTCTCCGCGAACGTGACGAGGAGAATCGCATTTGCCACGGCAACGCCCACGGCCATAATCGAGCCCATCGCCGATTGGATGTTGATCGTCGTGCCGGTGAGCCAAAGAGTCAGCACAATCCCGGCGAGGACCGCGGGGACCGTGGAAACAACGACCAACGACAGCCGGATGGATTGAAAGTTCGCGGCGAGCAGCAGAAAAATCACCACGACTGAAATCACCAATCCGGCGCCGAAGCCGTCGATGAGTTGCTGCATGGGCACGAGCTGGCCGCGCAAGTCCACGCGGGTCTTCGTGTCGGGCGGATCACCGGCGTCCGCAAGTGCCGTTCTCAACTCCCTCGCGATCGCGCCCAAATCCGTGTCGTGGATGTTGGCGGTGATGCTGACCACACGGGCCATGTTGTAGCGCTCGTACGTGCCGACGGTGGTACCCTGGCTGATCTCGGCGAGATTGCGCAGGAGCACCGTTTTTCCGCCTTCCGCCGTGACCGGAACATTCTGCAAATCCTCAATGGACTTCGTCCGATCCTCTGGAATCTGAACCTGGAGATTGTAACTGACGCCAGAGTTTGGATCGGCCCAAAAGTTCGCTTTGGTAAAACGGCTCGATGTGGTGGCCGCGACGAGCGAACGGGTGACGTCGCCAACCTTCACTCCGAGCAGGCCGGCGCGCTCGCGGTCCACGTTCACGTTCACGGTTGGGAAATCAAGCGTCTGGGCAATTTGGGCATCGCGCAAATTCGGAATGTCTTTCAACCGGTCAAGAATTTTCAGCGCGTAAGCTTGGTTGACGGCGATGCTGGGTCCGCTGACGGCAATCTCGATGGGGGTGGAGGATCCGAAGCTCATTACGCGGCTCACGATGTCCTGGGGCTCGAATGACAGGCGCACGTCCGGGAGCTCGCCGCGCAAGACTCCGCGCAAGTGTTCGGTGAAAGCCTCGACGCGCAAGCCGGAGTCGCGTTTGAGCTGCACCGCGAGCCAGCCTTCCTCGGGTCCGCCGTTCCACAAATGCACCAGGTTCACCGGATAACTGGCGCCATGCACGCCGACCATCCCGATCGTCACGTCAATCTTCTCCTCGCCGCCCGCCTCGCGCGCGATGATTCGCAAAATGCCCTGGGCGATATTCTCGGAGATTTCCACCCTTGTTCCGCTCGGCGCGCGAAATCTCAGGGCGAACTGGCCGGTATCGGTTTTCGGAAAAATCTCCGATCCCACCCGGGAGCCAACAAACCAAACCACAGCTCCCGTCACAGCCAGGTAAACCAGCACCAACGGCCAGCGCGCGGCGACCACCCCGCGCAAGATTCCCGAATACATTTTTTGCATTCGCCTGCTGAAAGACGCGTCATGAACTTCGCTCGCGTGACCGCGCAAAAACCACACACTCAGAATGGGAACAAGAGTTGTGGAAAGGAAAAACGAGGCGACCATCGAAAAAGCCACCGCCAAAGACAGAGGCACAAACAGCGCCTTCGCCGCCCCCTCCATGAAGAAGGCCGGAATAAAGACTGCGAGGATGCAAAGCAACGCGATCAGAAGTGGTGGCGCCACCTCCACGCTCGCGGAGGCCACCGCCCGGGCGATCGGCCGGCCGGCTGCCAAATGGGTGTGGATGTTCTCGACCGCCACGGTGGACATGTCCACGAGAATACCCACTGCCAGCGCCAAACCGCCCAACGTCATCAGGTGAATGTTCTGGCCGCTCATCCATAGTGCAAACACTGCCGCCAGCAGCGAAAGCGGAATATTGATCACCACAATGAGCGCGCTGCGCCAATCGCGCAAAAACAGAAGCACCATCAACCCACTGAGCACGGCTCCCAGGGCGCCCTCTTTCACCAGGTCATTGATTGAACGTTCAACCACGGGCGATTGATCAAATTCGTAGCTGACGTTGATATCTTCGGGCAAAATCTTCTGGAACTCCGGCAGGTTCTTTTTGACAAGTCTGACGACTTCGAGTGTTGAGGCATCCCCGCGTTTTGTGACCGGCAGATAGACCGTTCGCCGGCCATTCGCCAGGGCGTAGGAGGTAATGACATCCGCTGAATCCTCCACCGTGGCGACGTCGCGCAGGAAGACCGCGCCATGTTCCGTTTTCTTCAAGGGCACGCCCTCGAGGTCCTTGATATTGCTTACGATCGCGTTGATCGGGACGATCGGGTATTTGTCCCCGAGGTTCATATTGCCCGACGGGCTGACCAAATTGGCTTGCGCCATCGCCTCGACGATCTGGTCCGGCGAGAGGCCGTAGGCGCGCATGCGGTCTGGATTCACGTTGACCACGATGGACCGCGCGCTGCCGCCGAAGGGCGGTGGCGCCGAGACGCCCGGCAGCGTCGCGAAAAGCGGGCGGACGCGGTTGAGCGCCTGGTCCTGCATCTGCCCAAGCGTGCGGTCGGGGTTATCGGTCGAGAAGACCAGGTAACCGACGGCAACGCTTCCGGCGTCGAAGCGCATGATGAACGGCGGCACCGTGCCCGGCGGCATGAACGCGCGCGAGCGGTTCACTTGGGCCACGGTCTCGGACATCGCCTGGCTCATGTCCGTGCCCGGATGAAATTGAAGCTTCATGATCGAAGCGCCCTGGATGGACTTGGATTCCACGTGCTCGATTCCCGTGATGTAGAGAAAGTGGTACTCGTAGCGGTAAGTGATATACCCCTCCATCTGCGCCGGATCCATGCCTCCGTATGGTTGCGCCACATAAATCGTTGGAATGCCCAGCGGCGGGAACACGTCGCGCGTCATGCGCTGAAGGGCGATCCACGCGCCGATCGCGACAGCGAGCACCATGACAATCACTGTCAACGGTCGGCGCAGCGCCAATTGAATGAGCTTCATGAAAGCAACAAATCGCCCGGTTGATCGAATGGGTTACACGGAATCAAGAATCCAGTGTCCGGCGGCCCCTCATCCGCGCGAGGCAGAATTTGGAATTTTCACAGAGAGTATCATCTCACCGTAGAATGATTTCACGTCGGTGGGTTCCTGTTGATTCTCGTACACGGTGGGTGTTGTTAAACAGAAATCCTAGACGTCCGCAACATATTCTTTGACGCAGCAGGTCCGTTGGGCTGCCCCGCCGGACTGCCGGTGCTGTAGTTCATGCCGTAGGAACACTGCCACCTGGGTTCTTCAGGACATTTGAAGATATTGGTCATCCCAAAATATCCGGTGAGAAGGCCGGGTCTGAACCCGGTTCCCGGCACACCGTCGGGGACTTGAGCGGGGTCATACGGTGCCCACCAAGTTTCGTTAACGCCCGTGGGAGGCGGACTATTCGGACCATTTCCGGAGGGCACTCCTGCCGTGAGGCCGAACGGGTCATCCGGAGTGTCAGGACATAAGCGATGCGGCGGATTCACTTCGTTGTGGTCGGGTTTGTAGAGCGCGATGGCCAGGCCGATTTGCTTGAGATTGCTGACGCAGTTGATCTGGCGGGCTTTTCCTTTTGCGTTCGCCAGAGCCGGCAATAACAGCGAGGCCAAGATTGCGATGATTGCGATGACAACCAGCAACTCGATCAAGGTAAATCCGAATGACTTCCGGAAGGAGGCTTCGCGCTCTGAACAGGCTTTCAGGGCATTTCGAAAGACGCGTTCGTTCGGTCCGCAGCCTCTCGAATCAAGCCAGGTTTCATGGACGAACGCGGGCAGATTGACCGTCCGAGGATCGGGCTCGATTTCCTCGGCCCATTCGACTCGAGGTCGCGGCAGTCGTAAAAAGGTTTCGTTTCTTCGCTGCATTCCTTTGATTGAGATGATCTGACTTCCTTGCAGACAGGAAAGCAAGCGCAGTTTGAACTGGAATACTGACAGGCAAATGAGATTCCCAGAAAACGGGAGGGCCGAACCCTAAAATCCACCGATGAACGGATTCGATTGAAGTCTCACCTTCCCACAGAAAACAAGGAACGCGGGGCGAATCGGCGTTTTCATGCGAAGTGATGGCCCTAAGGAATCCTGGAGATCCGCCTGCGAACGGGGGTTGAATTTAGCAGGAGATAACGGAAGAAACAGAGAGAGAAAGAAGAATTTGGAATCGACAACGGGCGAATCACGGTCGAGCACACCGGAGGTTTCAGCAAGAAAAGCGGCTGAGGGCTGCCGCTGTCCAAGACGCTCGCGCGCTGATTTAGAGCCCCGTCAATCGTCCGCCAGGTTTTGGAGTGCGGTAACGGAGCTTGCGCAGTTACCGCTTTCGGACTGGAACCAGCGCTTCTCAAAATCCTGACGCGTTCGACCCAGCCGACGCCAAAGCGGTGAATCGCTTCGCTCGTCACCGCAGTCCAAGACGCTCCGCGACTAACGGGACCGTTGGAATATCCCCCAGGTCTTGGCTGTGCCCGCGAAATGAACGACCGAAAACTCGCACCGATTCTGCTCACGTCATGGCAAACGACCTTGTAGCCCAAAACGTCAAGCGATCAACCCACACCGACCTGAACTTATTCCGCTTTCTCGTTTGTCACGCAATCGTAACAATTTCGACCCTCAGTTGTCACTGGGTTGTCGAAAATGGAAGCGTTGTTGCAGAAGCGACGGTGGAACCCCATTGAATAGGGAAAAAAAAAGAAAGATGAACAAATTACCCTTTGGATCGCATCTTAGGCGAAATCTGATCCTCTTCATTACTGTGTTAAGTCTGGCGTTGAATAGAACTGTTTCGGGGAAACCGGTGGAGGGCGCGATTGGATCGAGTTCGCCAGCCGCAGTACAATCGGATTCCGAACGTCTCCGGCGCCTGGAGAAGACGGTTGATCTGCTATTGATTCAGAACACCGAACTAAGGAAGCAGGTTGACGAACTCCGCTCAGGCAAGCCTCCTGCGCTGACTGAACCGGCAAACTTAGCGGCTGCTTCGCACGCAGCGCAAACGGCGCCGGTGGCGGAACCTCATGCCGCATCCGCGCCTGCCGCCATACCCGGTTCGAACACAGACGTAAAGTTCTTCTGGAAAAACGGCCTTGGATTCGAATCCGCCGATGGAAAGACGCTCAAAGGAAAAATTGGAGGGCGAATTCAATTTGACATGGCCGCATTCGATCAGGACGCCTCGTTAAAGGGGATTGCTGGCGACGCGGCCTCGGCTTCCGAGTTTCGCCGCGTGCGCATTTACACAAGCGGAGATCTGAATCTGGGAGTTCCCGTCTTCTATAAGACGCAGATCGATTTCGCCGGATCGGATTTCAAGTTTGCGGATGTGTATGTTGGCTTGAAGGAGATTCCTTATCTTGGCGTTCTTCAGCTTGGCCAGCGATATGAGCCCTTTAGTTTGGAGCAATTGACGAGTGACAACTATACGACGTTCATGGAACGGGCGGCTCCGATCGAAGCATTTTCACCGGCAAGGAATGTGGGCGCTATGGTCCACAACGAGATGTTCGATGGAAGGGCGACTTGGGCTCTTGGCATTTTTTCGGACGATAAGAATGACCGCGGAGACGGCGACAGTTTCGATAGCGGCACGCATGTCACGGGGCGAATTACTGCGCTTCCTTGGAAAGATGAATCGTCGAATGGGCGGCGCTACTGGCACGTCGGAGCCGGGGGAAGCGTGGTGGACCCGGAGAATGACACGGTACGATTTCGTGCCCGGCCCGAGGCCCACTTGGCGCCTCCATACGTGGACACCAAAGATTTCGGGGCGACGGCCCTGTACCTCTCCAATGTCGAGTCCCTCTGGACTTTCGGGTCAGTGTCTTTGCAGGCGGAATATTTTCGTGCCTGGGTAAACGCAGTCAGCGGCTTGGATCCAGGCTTCGATGGATTCTACGTTTTCGGCAGTTGGTTCTTGACCGGTGAACATCGTCCCTATGTTGCCTCGGAAGGTATCGTCGGGCGCGTGCAACCGCTCAGGAATTTCTCGTTTCGCGGCGGCGGCTTTGGAGCACTGGAGTTCGCGTTGCGCTACTCAAGACTGAATCTTGATGACGAGTCGGTAACTGGCGGACGGTTGGCGGACTATACGGCGGGCTTGAATTGGCATCTCAACCCGAACGCGCGGGCGATGTTGAACTATATCTTCAGCGATGTGGACCGAGGTAATAGTGATGGGCGGGGCCATTCCATTCAAACCAGGTTTCAGGTGGATTTTTAGGCGAAACGCATAAATCCCGCCGCATTTGCGAGTTGTTCGTGGAGTTGCATCCACTTGTTTCCGATGCGAGGAATATTTTCAGAGTGCTGCGAGCTGGGACACCCGCCGTCCAACGATTGTTCCAAAAAGTCGGAGATGCACTGCGCAGAACCTCCGCTCGAACGCGGTCGGTGTCACGCGTTCGTAACGGAACCGACACGGGATTTTCAGATGATGGCGCGAAGCTATTCACGGACAAATATATGAACATGAAAAACAAACTCAAAAAACTTAGCCTTTGCCTTGCGGCCGTTTTACAGACGGTCTCATTGCATGCGGGCGCCATTACCGCCAAAGGTTCGGACACACTCGTTATTCTCGCCCAGAAATGGGCGGAAGTGTACATGGGCGGCCATTCGGGCGTCACGATTCAAGTGACCGGAGGCGGTTCGGGCACGGGATTCGCCGCGTTGCAAAACAAAACAACCGATCTGTGCAACGCGTCGCGTCCTATTAAAGCCAAAGAGGTGCTTGCTTGCGTGAGGGCGTTCGGAGCCCGTCCCCGCGAGTACAAGGTCTGCCTCGACGGGCTTTCTGTTTACGTGAACTCAAGAAATTCCATCTCCGATTTAACGGTGGAACAGCTTAAGAACATTTTTGCCGGCAAAGTGACCAACTGGAAGCAGCTCGGCGGTCCGGACTCGCCCGTTGTGCTTTACAGCCGTGAGAACAGTTCGGGCACCTATGAGTTTTTCAAAGATCATGTGCTCGAAGGGGCGGACTATGCGGCCACCGCCCAGACGATGCCCGGCACTGCGGCGGTGGTGCAGGCCGTTTCCAAGGATCCGAATGGAATCGGCTTCGGAGGGGCCGCGTACGCCGAGGGCATCCGTCCTCTGAACATCCGCAAAGACTCACAGTCCCCGGCGGTGGAACCGAGCGAACTCAATGTAATGAACGGCAGCTACCCTATCTGGCGCTATCTGTACATCTATGTGAACCCGGCACTGGACAACGGCGAAATCGGCGATTACCTCAAATGGATTCGCAGCGAAGCGGGCCAGGCTGTTGTAAAGGATGTCGGGTATTATCCGCTGCCGAAGAACGTGGATCAGGAACTTTGAGGGTTTTCGCATTCGATTGAGGATTTGGTGCCCATGACAAAGCTGCGCAAACCACTGAAGAACATCCGGGACTGGTCGGGCATTTCGATTGGAGCGCGCCGAAGACCGGGCGAATGGCTTGTGGAGCGGGGCATTCAGTTAGTCTCTTTGTCCGCCATTGTGCTCGTGCTGCTCATCTTTGTCTTTGTACTCCGCGAATCACTTCCGATCTTTCTGGGCCGGTTGGATAGCTCAGCGGCGCAGAAAGCGATTCCTCCAAGCGAAATGAACACGCTCTCGCCCGCGCAGTTGAGAAGCTACCTCGAATTGTCTGAGGCCGAATTCACCGCCATGGACCGCGAGACGCTCACACTGATGATGGAGGTCAAATCGGAGGCGGCGCAAGAAGCGCCCAAGGACAAGGATTCCGCAGAGAACACGATCGAGTGGCGGTACTTGCTCCAGCCTCATCAATGGACGGGCTACGATCACCCCAGTTACGTTTGGCAACCTGTTTCCGGAATTCAAAAATACAACATCATTCCGCTTGTGGCTGGCAGTCTGAAGACCACCCTTGTCGCCCTGCTATTTGCAGTTCCGATATCGCTGGGGGCGGCAATTTATATCTCGCAACTGGCGAGTCCAATGGCAAAAGAATGGCTCAAACCGTCAATCGAGATGCTGGCGGCGATTCCGTCGGTGGTATTGGGTTTCTTCGCCCTCATCGTCATGGCCACGTTCTTGCAGAAAACGTTTGGCTACGAGTCGCGGTTAAACGCATTTGTAGCGGGCATTGCGCTGGGCTTGGCGATCATACCGGTTGTGTTTACAATCGCCGAGGACGCGCTGACCAGTGTGCCCCGGGGTTACGTGCAGGCGGCGCTTGCTTTGGGCGCCAGCCGGTGGCAAGCGGCGTGGCAAGTCGTCCTCCCAGCGGCATTGCCAGGGGTTTTCGCGGCCGTGGCACTCGGTTTCGGCCGGGCGATGGGTGAAACGATGATCGTGCTGATGGCCAGCGGAAACGCCAGCATCCTGTCGTGGGATCTGTTTGACTCCACTCGAACGATCACCGCAACGATTGCCGCGGAATTGGCGGAAGCGGTTTTCGGCGGGCATCACTACAGGATTCTTTTCATGCTGGGCACGGTCTTGTTTGCGCTGACCTTTCTGACGAACCTTGCCGGCGATTTTATCGTTCAGAACCTCAAGAGCCGGCTGGAGGGCAGAGCATGAGCACTCTCGCCGTTCGCTCGATTCTCCCGGACGGCTTCCCTCGAGCCAGGTTTGACGTGATCTCATTCTTTTTCACCGGACTGACGGGTCTTTCGACGGTGCTGATTCTTGCGATCCTGGCGGTCATTGTCGGGAATGTCGTGTTGCTCGGCTGGGACACTCTGTCCTGGCGCTTTGTTACTTCTGGAACGGAGCAGGACATGTTCGACGTCAACAAGGCCGGAGTGCTTCCAATGATTGTCGGCACCGCCGCGAGGGTTATTCTGATGACACTATTTGTTGTTCCCGCCGGCGTCATCACGGCGATTTATTTGACCGAATACGCTTCCAGAACTTCGCTGACGACCCGCATTATTCGAAGCGCTGTGAATAATCTGGCAGGGGTTCCTTCGATTGTATTCGGTTTGTTCGGCCTTGGTTTCTTTATCAGTTTCGTGGGTTTTCACGCGGACAATCTTCTGCATCCGAACGCGCAGAATCCCGTCTGGGGCAAACCCGGATTGCTCTGGGCTTCGATGACGCTGGCGGTCATGACGCTGCCGGTTGTCGTTGTTGCCACCGAGGAATCGTTGCGAGCGATTGCTCCCGGGTTGCGAGAGGCGAGCTTGGCGCTGGGAGCCACCCGGCTGCAGACGGTCATCAAGATTGTGCTGCCCCAGGCTTTGCCGGGAATCCTCACGGGCGGTATTCTCGCAATCAGCCGCGCGGCGGGAGAAGTAGCGCCGATTCTGTTTACGGGCGCGGCTTACTATATGGCGAACCTTCCGCACTCGCTCGCGGACCAGTTCATGGATCTGGGCTATCATGTGTTTATTCTTTCGACGCAGTCTCCCAACATCGAGAAGACGCGCCCAATCCTGTATGCCACGGTTTTGGTGTTGCTCATGCTGACGTTTGCCCTGAACGTGATCGCGATCTTGGTGCGGTCCAAGGTGCGCCGCCAAATGCGGGCGATGCAGTAATTCCCGAGCCATGCGCATAGACATTCCCATCCGCACCTCCGCTCCGAAGCCCGATTTAGTTCCTCCGGCGTCCTTAAACGCGCCGTCCGCCAGTCCGCTAATCGAGGTCTCGAATCTGGACCTTCATTACGGAACGACGCGCGCCCTCAAGAATATCGGCATTCAGATGCATGGCCACGTGGTGACCGCGTTCATTGGTCCGTCCGGTTGCGGGAAATCGACGCTGCTGCGGTGTTTGAATCGCATGAACGATTTGATCGACGGCGTTCGAATCAGAGGTTCGGTGAAGATTGCGGGACACGATATTTACGGAAAAGATATCGATGTGATCGAGCTTCGCAAGCGCGTTGGAATGGTGTTTCAGAAATCCAATCCGTTTCCGAAATCCATTTACGAAAATATCGCCTACGGACTGCGCTTGCATGGGATTCGCAAGAAATCGGAGATCGACGCGATCATCGAGCGGAGTCTGCGCGCCGCCGCGCTCTGGGACGAAGTGAAAGATCGGTTGCATCGCAGCGCCATGGGCCTATCCGGAGGTCAGCAACAGCGTGTGTGCATTGCGCGGGCGATTGCCATCGAACCCGAGGTCATCCTGATGGATGAACCGGCGTCCGCGCTCGATCCGATTGCGACGGCGAGAATCGAGGAGCTGATTCTGGATTTGCGAAAGCAATTCACAATTGTCATCGTGACCCACAATATGCAGCAGGCTGCCCGTATTTCCGATTACACCGCGTTTTTCTACCTTGGCGAACTCATCGAATATGATACGACGCGGAAGATGTTCACGAACCCGTCCAAGAAACAGACGGAAGACTACGTGACCGGACGATTCGGCTGAGCCATTTTTCGAGTCAATCGCCAGACAAAACACGGCATTATAGATTAAGATATGGCCCTTCATTTCGAACAGGAATTGGAGGCGCTCAAGACAGCGCTTCTCACGATGGCAAGCCATGCGGAAGTCGTCGTCTCCCGCGCCATTCAAGCCCTGGTAAACCGGGACGATGATCTGGCCCGCCAAGTCCAAGAGGAAGACAGCGCCATAGACCGGTTGGAGGTCGAGGTTGATGAGCAGGCGATTCAACTGCTCGCAAAAGCCCCGCTGGCGACCGACCTTCGTTTTATCGCGGTCTCCATGAAGATTTCGCATGATCTGGAGCGGGTTGGCGACGAAGCCACCACCATATCAAGGCGTTCAATCGAACTAAGCAAAGAGCCGCCGCTCAAAGATTACGTGGATATTCCACACATGGCGGCCATTGCCATCTCCATGCTTAAGGATGCTCTCGACGCTTTCGTTGCGCGCGATTCGGCCAAGGCGCGCGCAATAATTCCACTGGACAAAGAGGTTGATCGCCTCAACAAGCAGTTCCACAATGCATTGATCAGTTTCATGATCAAAGATTCGGAAACAATCTCCCGCTGTTTGAATTTAATGGTTGTTTCGAAAAGTCTGGAGCGTGTTGCGGACCACGCCACGAACGTTGCCGAAGAAGTGGTTTACCTTTGCGAGGCGCAAGACATCCGGCACTCTGGCGGTGGAGCCGGCGCTTCGGCCTCCACCTCTCGACCAACCGGATGAGCCCGAGCCGGCAAGAACAGCAAACCGCGCGTAGTGCCGTCCCTGCGTGGAGGTTTACGAGTCGTTCTCAACAGGTTCGGACCCGTGTCCGTGCCTTAAACCTTTTGGGGTGGGGCGACACTCTGTGGAGCCCCGATCTAACGGTGAAGCGCTCCGATAAAATGGAAGGTACTATGGAACCACGGCGAAATCCGGACGCCCTTCGTTTCCAAGAGCCGATTGCCCGCTGGCCTAACACACTGAGGAAAAGTCAGGGCTCCACAGAGTGTCGCCCCACCTTCGTTGAAGTTCATGGGGATCTTTCACGTTTTTCCAGACCCGCTTTGGACCCGTGAACCCCGAACGTTCAGCGCTCACGTTCCAAATTTGAAGTTTGAAATTTGAAATCTCAAAATCATTGGTTCATGGGCAGGAGCGAACGTTTTTCTCGACACGCAATGTCCTCGCGCCCCGGAGTCCAACACGCATACGTTCCAACGATGAAGCAATGAACGTTTCAGCCGCTTCGTTCAGTTCTCGATAAATATGAAATCAAAAATCCTGATCGTGGACGACGAACCGGACGTGGTGGATTTGCTCGAATTTAACCTTCGAGAGGCGGGTTTCGAGATTGCCACAGCCGCGGATGGCAGTGAAGCGCTGAAGAAAGCGCGCTCGGGAAGTCCCAATCTCATTCTCTTGGATTTGATGCTTCCCGAAATGGACGGATTGGAGGTCTGCAAACTCCTGCGGCGCGATCCGGCGACGTCCGGAATTCCGATCATCATGCTGACGGCGAAAGCAGCCGAAATAGACCGCGTGCTGGGACTGGAATTGGGCGCGGACGACTATGTGACGAAACCCTTTAGCCCGCGCGAGCTTGTGCTTCGAGTGAAGGGGCTCCTTCGCCGCAGAGAGGCTTCGAACAAGAGCACGGAGCAGATTCGGGTTGGCAAACTGCTTTTGGACATTCCAAAGCATGTCGTTTCGGTTAAAGGAACCGCAATCGATCTGACCGCAACCGAATTCAAGCTTCTCACACTCCTGGTTCAACGGCGGGGCCGGGTTCAGTCACGGGAGAAATTGCTTCAGGATGTTTGGCAGTACGACAATATCATCGACACTCGGACGGTGGATACTCACATGCGGCGATTACGGGATAAACTGGGCACGGAGGCAAAGAGTCTGGAAACGGTGCGTGGCGTGGGTTATCGATTTGCCGACCGATGACGGGCAGCCGCTGGAGACACGACTTGGAAAATCGCATGTGGGCCTACCTCTCGATCGCGTTACTGGCTGCGGCTCTCCTGACGCACCTTTGGTGGCGAAAGCGCTTCCTTGAAGCAAAGCGGTTGATCGAGCTCCAGGTGGAGGAGATCGAAAATCTGCGTTCAAGCGAGTCTAACGCCACCGCTAGCTTTGATGCCCAGCGTCAGGCGCTGTTTAACAGCATGGTGGAGGGGGTGTTAGTGGCGGACAGCCGGGGCCGAATTCAGTTAGTTAACGACGCGTTGAAAACCATGATGAATGTCTCCGCGAAACCACTGGGGCAAACAATTATCGAGGCGTTTCGGCTTCACGAGGTGGCTTCATTGGCCGAACGGGCTCTCGCCGAACACCAAGTCGTGGCGTTTGATTTCGAATTGCAAGGTCCACAACACCGCTCCCTGCAGGTGAACGCGGCGGCGGTTCGCGACAGCGGAGGCGACGGCCGCGGAGTCATTCTGGTATTCCATGATTTGACACGCATTAAGCGGCTTGAGAACACAAGACGCGAGTTTGTGGCGAATGTGAGTCACGAACTGCGAACTCCGCTCTCTCTGATCAAAGGATCCGTGGAAACGCTGATCGATGGCGCGAAAGACGATCCTGCCGCCGCTTCCCGCTTTCTCCAGGTCATCATGAAGCATTCCGACCGGCTTGCTTGCCTGATTGATGATCTGCTCACGATCTCCGAACTGGAATCGGGTCAGGCTGCGATCAATCCGCGGCAAGTTGAGATCCATTCTTTAGTGAATCAGGTATGTGATGATCTGCGCGCAAAGGCTGACTTAAAGTCGATTCGCCTGCAAAACGAGGCTCAGTCCGATCTCCTCGCAAGAGCCGACCCGGATCGAATTCAGCAGGTTCTGTTCAATCTCCTGGATAACGCGATCAAGTATGGCCGCCCCGGTGGATTCGCGAAGGTCCAGACCCGGCTCGACGAGAGAGGCATGATCGAAATTCGGATTGAGGACGACGGACCTGGCATTCCGCAGGGGGCGGTGGATCGGGTTTTCGAACGATTCTTTCGCTTAGACAGAGCGCGCTCTCGCGAGCAGGGTGGCACCGGCCTCGGTCTTTCGATTGTAAAGCATATCGTCCAGGCGCACTCGGGCGAAGTTTGGGTGAGGACCGAAGCAGGCAGTGGCAGCGTGTTCTTTTTCACATTGCCGCCCGCTTAGCCCTTCCTGCGGATTCGGTCCCAAAAACAGTTGTCTTCCACGTGATACATCGTAGTTTCCAGGAACAAGTGTGATGAAAACGTTCGCCGAACTGGGGTTTCCAGGAAGATTGATCGCCGTGGAAGGGATCGATGGGTCGGGAAAATCGACTCAGATTCATTTGCTAAAACGGTGGCTCGAGTTGCAGCAGGCGAAGGTCTTCTTCAGCGAATGGAATTCCTCGGAGTTGGTGAAGAGTGCGACAAGCAAAGGCAAAAAACGCGAACTCCTCACGCCAACCACCTTCAGCCTGATCCACGCGACCGATTTCGCCGACCGCTATGAGCGCCAGTTAGTGCCGTTGCTCCGGGCGGGTTACACCGTATTGTGCGACCGTTATATCTTCACCGCGTTCGCCCGTGATACGGTTCGCGGGTGCCCAAGCGGTTGGGTGCGCGGATTGTACGGGTTCGCCGCGGTGCCGGACATGGTTTTTTTCTTTAAGGCGAATCTCGAGGTTTCCCTCAAGCGGATCTTAAACGGCCGCCCGGAGCTGAAGTATTTCGAAGCCGGAATGGACATGAAGTTTTCGAATGACCCATACGAAAGCTTTCGGATTTTCCAGGGCCGCCTGCTCGAACAGTACCTCGCGATGAGCACGGAGTTTAATTTTCTGGTGATCGACGCAAACCAACCGGTCGAAGTGCAGCAATCGGTTGTTCGCCAGCTCGTGGGGGCGAGAATCAAACCGAAGCGAAAGGCTTTGCAAACGCGATAGACGTTTAGATCCAGATGTCCGCGAAACGCCGAATCAAAAAAAGCGCCGTGCCGGAAATGACGCAACAGCCTATTGTTGTGCCAAAGCCCTCGCCCAAGCGCTTTTACGGTCAAGGAATACCCGGCGTGGAGTTTGAGCGGCTCACCGGAAAGCTCATTGTGGTGGAGGGAGCGGATGGATCCGGCCGTTCCAGCCAGATCGCCAATTTGGTCCAATGGCTCGAATCGAGCGGGCATGCAACCGTCCAGGTTGGGCTCAAGCGCTCGACACTTGTCAGCGAAGAATTGAATCAAGCGCAACAGGGCAACATTTTGAGCCGGATCACGCTGAGCCTCTTTTATGCCACCGATTTCGCGGATCAAATGGAGAATATTATTCTTCCCGCTTTGCGCGCAGGCGTGATGGTGCTCGCCGACCGGTACATCTACACGCTCATGGTGCGTGACATGGTCCGCGGCATGGATGAGGAATGGCTTAAGAATCTTTACGGCATCGCGCTTATCCCTGACGCCGTTTTCTATCTAAACGTCTCCCCCGAGGAACTGATCCAACGAAATTTTGCCAAGAATTATTCGTTGGACTATTGGGAAAGCGGCATGGATCTCGGCTTGTCGCGGGATCTTTTCGACAGTTTTCTCAAATACCAAGCCCTCGTCGAAAAGCAGTTTAAACGGATCCAGGCGACTTACGGGTTCACCATTGTGGACGCGCACCGTTCGATTGATGAAATTAATGACGAACTTCGAAGCGAGATTGAATCGGTACTTCGCGAGTAGATCGGCGCTTCATCGGGAATGGGATTCCCACATTTTGGACAAGCTAGCTAATCTGCTTTCAGATTCTTTTGAAGTTCCTGATTTGAACGAATTGCAGTGAACGAACGGCAGGTGTGCGCGCAATTCAGTGGAACTAGCACTACAGCGACGCTTATAAAACCGGCGCGCGGCCTTCCAGGCCGCAGCACACAAAAACATGGAAAAACCGCAGACCAAATCGAGCGTGTCGCCTAAAGAAACGTGCTGTGGCCCGGAAGGCCGCGCGCCAATATCGAGGTGTCGTTGTAGTGTTAGTGTAGTGTTCGGAAAGCTTTGGGGCGATGAAAACTGAAGGCGACAGTGAGTTCGTCGAGCGCCTTTTTCCGTTCGTGCTGCGTTCGCGATGCCTGATTGTGGGACGTGAGACGCTGCAGCGCAGCCGGAGCAGACTGCATTTCATTCTCATCACAGAAGATCTTTCCGCATCAAGCCAATCTGAGATTCTCTCGGAGTTTGCCCCCTACCCGATTGTGAAGTGTTACACGTCCAGCGATTTGGAGAGGTTTTTCGAAGTCACCGGAACAAAGGTGATAGGATTCAAGAAATCCGGTCTTGCCCAGTCCATTTATGCGGAGCTAAAGGCGTTCAGAATCAACCGGCACGTCGAACGCGCGCAGGACGCCGCCGCGCCGACTTCGAAGAGCCGCGAAGAGTGACCTGCGGGATTATCGGCGCACCTTTTCACAGGCAGTCCAGATCACGGCTTTCGAGGCGAACGGGCGCCTCCGAATGAGGACAAGCCTACCCTCCGCAGTTCCGTCGTTTAGGAGGCACCGACTCTTGCTTTTCTTGGTGGGGCGACACTCCGTGGAGCCCTGTGGCGAACCGGGAGAACCTCGCAACCTTGACTTTTGGTTCCGTTTTCCTGTAGGACTTGGCGCGATTTCCGGAAACTGAGTTCACTATCTAACTGTTATGCCTTTCTTCGCCCAAGCCTCGGCTTCGTTGAATCTTTGGCCGTTTGCGATTCTCGCGATCTGTATTGTCGCCATCATCGTCATGATCACTGTTCTGCGCTTGCACGCATTTATCGCGCTCGTAATCGCGGCGATCTTCGCGGGATTGCTGGCCGAGAATTTGCCTGGGGAGATCGGATCTGTTCCGGGCGATCCGGCGGCGGGCAATAGCCATTGGATACAGGCGGTCGAACTGACCATGGACGGTTTGGGCTCGACCGCGGGAAAGATCGCGGTGGTGATTGGCTTGGCATCGGTTATCGGCATGTGTTTGATGGAGAGCGGCGCGGCGGATAAGGTGGTTCGGCGCTTTATCGCGATGTTTGGCGAGAAACGGGCTGGGTTCGCAATCGTGCTCAGCAGTTATTTTTTGTCGATCCCAATCTTCTTTGACACGTTCTTCATGCTGCTCTTGCCGCTCGCGCGCGCGATGCGCATTCGAATGGGCAAGGATTATTTGCTCTACGTCATGGCGATCTGCTGCGGCGCCACCGTGACGCATTCGTTGATTGCGCCGCATCCTGGGCCGCTTGCAATGGCAGAGAGCCTGAAGATTGATTTGGGACTTACGATTCTTGTTGGCATCGCCGCGGGAATTATTCCCACGATGTGCTCATGGATGGTGATCAAATGGATCAACAAGCGAATGGATGTGCCGATGCGCGAAATCCCTGGTGTTTCACTTGCTGAGCTGGAGGCGGTCGTCGCGAAGCCTGAGAGCGAATTGCCATCCCTCGGTTGGGCGATAACTCCCGTGATTCTGCCGATTCTGCTGATCTCGCTGGCGTCGGCCTTTGCCGCGATCAGCGGAATGAAGACGGATCATCCCGGCCTATACCGGTTTGTGGAGTTCATCGGGAACCGCAATACTGCCCTCTTTATCGGGACAGCTTTTGCAATGGCTCTGTTAATGCGGCAAAAGGGGTTGACGTTCCGAAAAGTCGCGGAACTGACCGGGCCATTTTTCGAGACCGCCGGTGTCATTATTTTGATCACCAGCGCGGGCGGCGCGTTCGGAATGATGCTCAGGAACGCCGGTGTCGGCGGAGCAATTCAAGCGGCTGTAGCCGGGCACGAAATAAACCTCATCCTATTATCTTGGCTCGTGGCGGCCGTCATCCGTATTGCGCAAGGTTCCGCCACAGTCGCCATGCTAACCACCGCCTCGATGATGTATCCGATCATGGAATCAGGAACTCTGCCGTACCACCCGGTCTATGTATTTATGGCAATCGGTTTTGGCGCAATGATGCTCTCGTGGATGAACGACAGCGGATTCTGGGTTGTCGGCCGATTGAGCGGTTTGACCGAGAAAGAAACGCTCAAGAGCTGGACGGTGGTTGTCTCCGTCAACAGTCTGGTCGGTCTGCTTGTCTGCATGCTCTTCTCGTTCCTTTTGCCGTTTGCCCAGGGCGCTCCTGCAATTCCTTCGCCATAACCCGCCTGGGTTTATTCCAATGAGGACACAACGGAATCACTCCCCTCGCTCCATTCGATGGAGCGGGCCGGAGAGAGAATTGCCGCAAAATTCTCGCGCCCTGAACCCCTGAACCAATTGGCGGTGGGGCGACACTCCGTGGAGCCCTGCTCAACCTTGCGGCGAAAAACCCGAACGAGAAGGCACAATGGAAACACGGAGACATCCAGGCAATCAGGCGTTTCCAAAGCTCCAATTTGCAGGTCATCCGTCCCAAAAGGAGAAGTCACGGCTTCACGGAGTGTCGCCCCACCAAGAGAAACGACAGTCGGCGTATCCCACCCGACGAAATAGCGGAAGGTTGGCCTGTCCTCCTTCGAAGACGCGCCCTATTAGAATTAGGATCGCGAAGAATGTTTGATCGCGCGGATGGGTTCTGCGACGATCCCCGTCTTGATGAACGCAAACCATTCGCTAACCGCAAATAATTCTCGCGGCGGGGCAAGAGTCGCGCAAAGCGCCGGTGACAACAATTCCTTTCCGCCTTTCTCAGGATCGCTTCCGATCAAAGGCTCGGAACTGGATTCTTTTGTTGGAGCGTGCGCGGGACGCCCGGGTTCCAGCGCGGGATTTTTAATGGCCTTCCTGCTTGCCTGCGCCACTGCGATACAGCCCACCCGGTGCGACGATTGGCCGGTGTATCAACATGACAACCGCCGGAGCGGCGCTTCGTCTGAGAATTTGCCGGTGGGGCAACTGGCCGAGGCCTGGGCATATCATTCACCGAACACGCCGCAGCAAGCCTGGTTTGGACCCGCCAAATGGGATGCTTACGCCGGGATCCGCGGTCTCAAATCGATGCGGAATTACGACCCGGTGTTCCACGTCACCGTCGTCGGGCAATCCCTGTTTTTCGCCTCATCTACCGACGACTCCGTTCACTGTGTCGATTCACGGTCGGCGGTTGAGAAATGGACGTTTACCACCGACGGCCCGGTTCGGATCGCTCCCTCGTACTCGGATGGACGGCTCTACTTTGGTTCTGACGACGGGAACGCCTATTGCGTTGACGCCGAAACCGGCACATTGATTTGGCGGCATAGCCCGTCGCCCGAATCGCGGCTCACTTTGCACAACGGCCGGTTCATCTCGTTTTGGCCCTGTCGGACCGGTGTGCTGGTAGATGGGGGCATCGCCTACTTCGCGACTGGTTTGCTGCCATGGAAAGAGTCCTACCTATGCGCGGTGGATGCCCTCACTGGAAAGCCGGAGGGAATAGGCCGGTTCATTCGAAGATTGGAAGGCGTTACATTTGAGGGATCACTGCTTGCCTCAAGCCAGAAATTGATTTCCCCGCAAGGACGCGTGGCGCCTCTGCTTTTCGATCGCTCGGACGGAAACCCGCTTGGCGGGCTCGAGGGCGGTGGCGGCTGCTTTGTCCTCGTCACCGAGGATTCGCGTGTGTTTCACGGCCCGGGAAACAAAACAGGGTGGATACAGGAAAGCAACGAGAAGGATCGTTCCAAGATCGCAACCATCGAGGGCGGGAACGCGATGATTGTGCGGGGAGATACTGCGTTTGTGCTGACGGACGACACGATCATCGCAATGGATCGGGCGAAACAACGCGAACTCTGGAGGCATTCCGGCAGATATCCGTATTCGCTGATTCTCGCCGGGGATGCGCTTTACGCCGGGGGTAAGGATACGGTGATCGCACTGAGCGCCGATGACGGGCGAGTTCTTTGGCAGGGCGGCGTTGCGGGACGCGCGCACGGATTGGCGGTCGCCGATGGAGCGCTTTTCGTCAGTACCGACCAAGGGGTCATTCACTCATTTAGAGGAACCGAAAGCGAAGGGGGGCGGATCAGTTCGGGTTTTCCCAATGTCTCGAAAATCGAGGAAAAGCTGGCACCAGCCCAACCCGTTCCGCCGATCAGCGATCCGGATCTGCTGGGACGCTGGGTTTTCCAGGAAGGACTTGTCGAAGGCCGCCGTGTGAAAAATCTGGCTGGGAAGCAGGATGGCGCCATTATTGGAAAAACAGCGCTGGTTTCGGCGGGAAGAATGCAGGTGTTGCAGTTGAGCGGAAAAGCCGAGAGCGTGCTGGTAACCGCCAATTTGAAATCAGCGGACTTGCCTCGCGAGAAGATGACTGCCGAAGCCTGGGTCCGAATCAATCGCCCGCTTGAATGGGGAGGAATCGTCGGAGCCATCCAAGACGACGGCGACACGGAACACGGCTGGCTGCTGGGATACCGCAATTCGAAATTCTGTTTTGCGATAGCGGGGGAACAAGGTTCCGGACGGCTGACTTATCTCACCGCGAAATCGGATTTCGAACTCGGGCAATGGCACCACGTGATGGGAACTTACGACGGAACGGAGGCCCGCCTGTATGTCAATGGCATCCTCGATCAAAAGTCCTCCGAACAAAGAGGCGCCATTCGTTACCCCGACCGGGGGTACTACGAGATCGGGGCCTATCATGATTCCGATGAGCATTATCGAATGAGTGGAATGCTCCGTGAGGTCCGGGTTTTCGGGAGAAGTCTGAGCGCCACGGAAGCGTCAGAGCACGCGAAAGAAAACTCGATTGAAGGAAATCGAAAGATTCAATTGGCAGCCGGGCCCATCCTTGAGTTTGTTGGATTGGACCAAGCCGTTGTTCGATGGGAGACAGAGACGCCGATGCCGACACTTTTGGAATGGAGTTCCGAAGAGGGCGAAAGCCATTCGATAGCGGACAACGCTCTGAAGACCCATCACGAGGCGGCGCTGACTGGTTTGAAGCATCAGCGAGTTTATGAATATCGAATCAAGGCTCTCGTGGAAGGCCGGCTCGTTGAGACCGAAGTTTTCGAATGCGACACGTTTTTCAATTACAATTTGCCGCCCATTGCCGGTGATCTGAACCCTTTTCCGAACGACGGGAAAGCGCTGGATTTTGCGGAAACAGCACGCCGGATGCTCGATGAATCCGGTGTTTCCCACGGAATCTGTTTGATGCTGGGATGTGAAAACAGCCAGCTCGCGTTTGAACTGGCAAAGCAGAGCCAAATGCGGGTGGTTGCCGTCGGGACTGACTTGGCTCAAGTTCGTGCTGCAAGAGAGGCCCTCAAGAAAACTGGCGCTTACGGAGTGCGCGTCTCGGTCCGTTGGGTGCCATCGTATTCCGATCTTCCATTCACCCGCCGCTCGCTCAACCTAATCGTTTTGAATCCCTCCATCCCAATGGCGGAAGCAACCTTCGACGCGCGAACACTCGCTGAACTCCTCCGGCCAGATGGCGGCGTTGCCGTGCTGAGAATTCCTTCGGAGATCGGGGCTACACCAAAAAACCCATTGTTTGAAAAGTGGATTGAGAGAGCTCAGTCTGTTACCGGAGTAAGCGGCCGTTACGAAGGCGATTCGCTCAAGCTCGTCCGCGCGGCTTTCCCTGGGGCCGGAGAATGGTCCCATCAATATGGAAAAGCCGATAATTCGGCATTTGGCGGCGAGAGCCTCATGGGCGCCTCGCGAACCGAGGAATTCGATGTGCAGTGGATGGGCCGTCCGGGCCCGAGGGCACAACCGGACCGCAATGGCAGAAAACCGTCTCCCTTGTCCGCAAGTGGCCGTTTGTTCGTCCAGGGTTTGCAACGCGTCATTGGTTTGGACGCTCACAACGGAACGATTCTGTGGTCTCGTGAAATTCCTGCCATGCAACGATTCAACATGCCCCGTGACTGCAGCAATTGGTGCGCGGACGCAGATCACGTGTTCATCGCGATCAACGACCGCTGCTGGCGATTCGACGCCGCGTCCGGCACAGTCTCGAAACAATATTCGGTGACTCCCGGCGATCGAAACGGACGGGATTACGACTGGAGTTACGTTTCGGTTCAAGGCAAGCAGTTAATCGGCAGCGCCGTCACGAAAGGCACTGCTTACACGGACTACTGGGGTGGCTCCGACTCCGGATGGTACGACGCAACTTCCGGTCCCGCCACCTACAAGGTCTGCAGCGAGCATCTCTTCGGGCTTGATTTGAAATCGGGCGCTCAACGCTGGATCTACCGAAAGGGAATGATTATCAATTCGACGATCTCGATCGGCGACGAAGGAATCTTCTTCATCGAGAACCGGAACAAAGAAGTCGCCACCTCCGATTCTTACCGGATCGGCATGCCAGAGCTTTGGAACAATCTATTTCTCGTGAAGCTCGATCTCAGGGATGGTTCGGTGATCTGGGAAAAGCCAATCTCGCCAGCCGCGGGTGAAGTGGTGTTTTACTTGGCCTACGGAAAAGACGCGCTCGCTCTCGTTGCGTCTGGCGCCAAGGCGTATCACGTTTACAGCTTCTCCCCGGCAGATGGGGAAACGCTGTGGCAAACCTCTTTCCCGTGGGCCAAGGACAATCACGGCGGCCACATGGCTCGTCCGGCAATTGTCGGGAAAACACTCTTCGTCCGCCCTCAAGTGTTTGACCTCGTCTCGGGGGAACTGAAAGAGGAAACGATTCCTGGAGGCGGATGCGGCACTTATGCCGCCACGCTTAACGCCCTCTTTTTCCGAAACAGCAATGTCACTGTCTGGAGTGCCTCCGGGGGCGAAGCGACAAGCTGGAGCCGGTTGCGCCCCGATTGCTGGCTCAGCACCATTCCGGCGGCGGGATTGCTGCTTTCGCCGGAAGCAGGCGGCGGTTGCAGTTGTGGTTCGTGGATGGAGACCTCGCTGGCATTCGCTCCGATTCCGGGAACCGATTAACCTTGAAAAAGCAGTTCAACCGCAAAGAACTCAAAGAGATGCAATAAGTGCTGAGACCAGTGACTGTCACCTGCCTGGTGAACACTTAGTTTACCCAAATCCCCTTGCTTTGCGATCTTTGTGGTTGCCCAACTGCCGTTTTTAGGATTAAGGAGAATCGCTCGAAATCTCGCTATGATCGCGCCGCTCGGTCCAAGGCGTCATCAAAGAGAGCCCGGTACTGCTTGGCGACTTGGGACGCGGAACGATTCCGCACCGATTCTCGGATTTCGTTTGGCGAAAGAATAGGGAGCTCTGAGTGCGCGATCATTTGCAGTTTTCTGGTCAGATCGACCGGATCATCTGGTGCGAATAACAGCCCGGTTTTGCCTTCCTGCAAAATGTCCACATTGCCTCCGCTGGCCGGCAAAAGTGCTGGAACACCTAATGCGAGTGCCTCGATCAGGGCCACGGAACAAGGTTCATTCGTAGAGGGAAGGAGGAACCAATGCGCTTGGCGAAGACAATCGGGAACGGACAGCGTCATCCCTCGGAAAAGGAACCGACGTTCCAGTCCGCATTCGGAAACAAGCGCGCGCAATTCGCGATCATACGCCAGAGAATCGGGATCGTTTGGAGTCGGCCCCCAGAGTGAAAATTGGATGCGGCTCAGTTCCTCTGGAGTCAATCCTGACATTGCTTGCGCAATCAAATGCCAGTTCTTCCATCGCATGATGTTTCCAACGCCAATCAGATTGATCACATTACCATCAGCGAGACGATGGCTCGGCTGCGCCAAGGGTTCCTCGAAATACTTGTCGGAACAACACTCCGAGATAATTGTCACCTGTGGATGCTTCACCGCCAAGCCGTAGTGTTTGGCCATGTTGGGTGTTAACAGGACCGTATGAAAATTCGGAATCCCGCTGGCCCAACGGTACATGCTGACGCGGCGACGTGAGTAGGCGTGGTTTGTAAAAATCACGGGAAGTTTCCGGGTCATCGCAATTGCGACGCCGGTCAAGAATGTTCCCCGCGAATGCGCGTGAATGATGTCAAAAGACTCCCGGTCCAAATAGTCTTTAACCTCAAGGAAACACCAACCCGCGCGGAACAGCATCTCGAAATGGCTTGGAGAATCACTGCAGATACGGGAACTGCGCCAATAATTCAAGGACGGCTGCCGGAGCTCCCTGAACCCACTTTGGACGGCAACCGTATGGCGCCACCCTAAATGATCGGTTGCAGCCTCCAGGTTTCGGATCACGGAGAGCACTCCGCCGACGTCTTCAGGTTCACCCGACAAGTGCAGGATCTTCATCGACCACGACGGCTTCCGGCTCGAGCCGGGCTTTCAAGAGTTCATAACAGCAGATCAACATTCCCGCCTGCAAAGAGAATGTTTTCATCGCATACTCACTGTCCCCATGCAGGAACAGGAAGGCTAATGTGTTGGAAATCCACATTCCTGTTAGCAGCTTGCAGACCCGTGAAAACGTATCATCCGAACCGTAAACGCGGAGGTGTTGCAGAATCCTCCACGCTGTTCTCGTGCCCATTCCAAGGAAGATTAACATGAAGCCCGTTCCCAGAAGGCCCGTATTCACCATCAACCCCAAAAATCCATTGTAGAACCTTCCCATGTTCACGTGCCCAGTGACGGTCGTCGGATCCCATTGCCAGGAATAATCTTGCGTATCCAATCCGAACCCTCGGCCCATCCAGAAGTAGAACGGGATTAACTCAAATCCTGCCTTGCGAAGCATGCGACGCACTTCGAGTGTTCCTTCCGCGTCGATTTTGGCCTGGGAATTAATATCAATGCCCGGCAAGAATGAGATTGTTCTTTGAGCAGCCAGAGGAAGTCTGTCCGATGTCGCGTAGGCAAAAACGAGCAAGAATACGGTCATCCCGAATCCAAGAGCGATGTTTTTAATCGTGAAAAAGCGCTCTCCGTACGCACTAACTGTCAACACACCAAGAATAACCACAGTCAGATACCGGTGGCCGCTCAAGAGACCGACTGCAATGATAAAAAGCAGGCTCGGGATGAGGTAAATGCCTTTCCGCGTCAAGAAATCCCTCAAATTATAGTGCATCAGGATAAGGAAGAAGAATCCGCTGCTGACCACGTAAAAGGATTGAAACCTCCGAATCCCAAAGCGAGCCGCTTGCATTTCGAAATTCACCGCATCCCCCGAAAGCTCGAAAAACTGCAAAAGGGGATAAAGCGCTTCCGGCGCTTTCGAGAGCACAAAATCCGAAATCAAAAATGTGACGGTCAGCACACACTGCCATACCAGCAGACGAACGAGCGTTTTTTCGCCCGGCCGCAGCATGACAAACAAAAATGGAAAGACCGCGCAGGTGAGCTGCTGGAAATAGAAACGTCCTCCCATCTGCTCCGAACCAAGGATCCGAAGACCCACACCTCGATAAAACATCGTGATCACAAGGACGGCGCAATATCCGAAGATGCCGATCATCAGCCACCGGTTCTCCTTGAATACGCGCGCCGAGTCGCGCGCATATTCGCGCATGAATATCGTGACAAGTAAGCCGGACCAGCCTAGCAAAGCCGCAAACTCCCAGAAATACGGACGTCCGGGAAACAAAGGAACTATGAGGGCTGAATTAAATGTCGCGATCGCCAAAGTGTAAGAAATCTTAGAATGGTACGGCAGCGTCATCAGCCCGATCACTCCGGTGAATATCAACGCAACGAACACCGAGCTCACCGCCAGGAAGTATCCGGCGAATAGCGCGAACAAGGCAATGACTCCGAACCAAAATACGAACTGAAATTTCAGTTGATGGTCGATGGAACCCAAACTCATGCGCTCCTTATATCGCTTTGCGACGATTCCGCAATCCGCTTTCTGTCTCCGATTCGCTAGACTTGGGACTGGGCCTTTTTGTCACAAGATGCTTCTGCCCAACGATCGATTTAACTGAAGGCGGCTGAGAATTGAACCGGCCCAAGACCCCAAAAACCAGCGTCCGTATTCTTTAGGGTCGCGACGCGAATTAGCGTTTTCCGGCCCGAACCGTTTGTCTCCTGATCACTCTGGGGCACGCTCACGCGCCTTCGCCCGGCTCCGAAAGGCGAGTTCGCGAGGCAAAAATGGACTTCTTGACGTGCGGGCTCAGTTTCCGACACTCATCCGGTACTATCGACAATGGACTCATGAATTCGATCCCGCTGACGCACTATTTCACCTTCTTCAGCAAACTCGGTGGTGTGGAAACGCTTCTCCAAACCCACCTCGCCGCCGACGCCAAGTGGGGGATCGATTCCAATGTAGTTGCGTTCTTTGAACCGAAACCGAATCAGATTCCGAGAGTGTCCGGTGTGGGCCTGACATGGCGCGATTGCGTTTCATCGGCGAGAGCGAAAACGCGTTCGCAACTGACAGGAACATCGCCGAGAGTGGCCTTTTATCACAATTTCTGGGGAGTTCCATTCCTGGCGGACTTGGACCGCTCGACACGCCGTGTGGCACTGCTCCATTCGGACTGGCCTGGGATGAATGCCACTTTGGAAGCGCAAAGGGGCCTTGTTGATGGCGTCCTTTGCGTCAATGACGTTCTCCACCGGCAAGTGCGGGAGAGAATGCCGGAACTGACTTCTGACCGCGTATCGGTCCTTCCGTTGCCGATCCCCACTAGCCCCATCGAAGCGTCGCATTCTTCGCTTCGAGACAGGCCGCTCGTATGCGGTTTTAGTGGAAGGGTCGTCCAAGCTCAGAAACGAGTGGACCGTTTGCCAAAGCTCTGCAGCGAGTTCGATCGCATTGGACTCGATTACCGTTTTGAGATTCTCGGCGACGGACCAGACAGAAGCCGTTTGGAGCGCCAGTTCTCCGGGAATCCTCGGATTCGGTTCCATGGAAGGAAGTCGGGCACTGATTACTGGAGTATTCTAAGTCAATGGGATGTGATCGTCTTTCTCAGCGATTACGAGGGTTTGCCGATTTCCCTGTTGGAAGCATTCAGTCTGGGTATCATACCCATTTACCCTCGGATTCAAAGCGGAGGAGATAATTACGCAAGCGAGGTGCGTTCGGATCTGGTCTATTCTCCGGACGATTTTGGTCATGTGGCACGGGTGCTTCAGGAAATGAAAGCCGCGCCGGAGGAAACGGTTCGATCCCTCCGAACGAGGGCAAAGCGCCTTGCGAGTCCTCACCAAGGGGATGCTTATCCGAGGACTTACTCGGAATTTATCAAGCGGATAGTCGAATTGCCGAGAATTTCTCCTCACGACTTTCCAAGGCGCCCGTTTTATTGGAGCGACTATCTTCCGTTCGCGGCCATGTGCCGGATCTATATTCGGGGATTCTACAACCGAAACGACGGCGGATATTTGAAGTCACGCGCATCAAGTGGCGAACTGTTCAATGTTGGAGGTTGAATGTTCGAACTTCACAATCGTGCCGCGAGACCTTGCAGTCGCTTCGCCCAGGTATGCTCGCTCAGAACCCGCTTTCTGGCGGCTTGCCCAATTCCTCGCGCCGTCTCCGGCTCTTTCTCCATCCGCTTCACTTGCGCGGCGGCTTCCTTCATTCCCCGGTAGGTGAGGACTTCTTTTCCAATTTCGAACACGCGCTCGACATCCGGATTATGCTCCGTCAAGTAGCAGCATCCGTAGCCTGGGAACTCAACGTCACGAAACTTGAGGTAACTGGCAAAATGTCCATGCGCATCCTTCCCTTGATTCAACCCGAGAAGAACCAGACTGCTCCGCACAAAACCTTCGAACTCCTGGTCGCTTAACGGTCCTTCCGCCATTCTTCGAACGGAAGGCCAGAGTGCCCGGCGCAGGATCTTTTCCCCCAGATTTGGCTGGAATAGAGCCTTGAGAAACCGTCGAGAGCGGGGCACACGATTGTAAAACGGATCCACGCCCTCGCCCAGCCACCCGTTACCCCGAATCACCGTGCGACAGCCGTACAATTTGAGACAACCCAAGAGTGTGATCCGGTTCGACGTGGGCAGTCCAATAAACGCGACCGGATGCCGGATGCTTTGACACGTCAAGTCGGGCAGACATTCGGGGTTCATTGCGAACGGCTCGCACAGGTACGGAACTCCGAGCGCCCGGTATTTCGAAACCGCGGCCATTTCCGGAAACCAATTGAGCGAAACAAGGCGCGCGAGTTCCTCAACCTTCTCGAACATATGCGTGCTGTCGCAGTAGAAATTGATCCAAGGAACCCCCATTCGGACTGTCTCCTGGATCACTTCCGCTTGCAGATCATGCGAATAGCAGTAAGAAATCACCGCATCCAGGCCGCGTTCAGCATGAGCCGCTTTGATTCCGTCCAAGAGCTTCTCACTGGTTTGAATTCTTTCGGCACTCATCAGATTCAGGGGAGTGTCATGCCCTTTTCTCGCCCAACTGAAGTCGAGCCCTTCCGGAGTGACCAGGTGATTCACAAGCGGACGAATCCCGTCGTAAATGTGCCTTCTCCAGAGCATCCGATAATAACCGCTCTCCGTGTGGCAATCGGGAACCACCGCGAAGACGTGCTTAAAAGCGTTCACTTCGAATCCGAAACTCGCACCGCGCAAACCAGGGATGTCGAGCAAATGACACGGTTGCCCAGCCAAGGATCAAACTTGGGCAGAATGCGCGGCAAAACCGCATGAACCAGAATCTTTGCTGGCACCCGAAACGCGAGAGAAACAATTCGGCGGAATTGCCCGAGATTCTTTTCCGCGGCCGACCATTGAGAATAGAACGCCTGGCAAAATGTCAAACAGGTCTGCCCGGGGCCGCCCACGGCGCTCGTGCTTTCTATGCGGAATCCTCGCTTGGGAAGCCAGAACTGGTACCAATACGGCATAAATCCCGAATAGTAATGAAACGGTTCCATATGCAGATGCGAAATGAACGGCGCTGTCAAAAGCAGTCTTCCACCGGGCTTCAGAAGACGGTGGAATTCAGTCAAGACCGCCATGGGATTGACCACATGCTCGAACACCTCGGTGCATAGAATCGCGTCCAATGACTGATCCGGAAGTGGAATTGCCGTTATCTCACAAACATAGTCAATCGGTCGAAGATACTTAACCAGAGGTCCATCGTACTTGCAGAAGTCTTGGGTCTTGTAATCACAGTGCGCAAATAGAGGCCGATACTTGCTCGCTCCCGCGCCCGCATCCAAAACCACGCTTTTGGGTGCCAGCCGTTCGGCGTGCGTCTTGACCCATTGATCTCGAGCGAACGCTTCTGAGTGCCAAAAGCGTTCCTCGGATGTCGTCACCAATTTATCCATATCGCTTTCCAACGGTTTTCACCGAAGCATTGTGAGCATATCTGAATCGACACGGCCAGCCTGTATCACAAGTGTTGTTGCTCACTCCGGATTCGAACTTCGAACACTGAACATCCAACGTTGAACGTCCAACCTACAAATTAACGTTCGAAGTTGGATGTTGAGCGTTGAATGTTCGACCAAGCGCCATTTTGCGAATCATCATGCGGCCAAGAATGAGACTGATGAACAATGACGCGATCAGCCACCCTTCGAACGCCGCCCATGAGATCGAAGCTGCCGCGATGCTGCCCAGCGTTTTCAGTCCCGATACGGTGAGCATGACTTTCACCATCCCCGCGCTGTTGTGCTGGCCCTGCAATAGCAGGTAGTAAAACTGATTGATCTGGGATGCGAGCATTGCAAATCCAGCCGGAACGAGCATGTCGAATGCCGGAACGTACTTTTCGCCGATCAGCCATCCGACCAAATACGGCGCCACCATCTTCAAGGTAACAAGGCCTCCGATCGTCAAACCGAGAAACATCATCGTCGATTGATCGCACTTCACCGCAATGCTCCGCCAGTCCTGGGGCGTTTTCGCCAGGTCCGCCTTGTGGAAGATACTTGGGAACACCCATTGCATCATTCCAGCCATCACCATATTCGGAAGTATCATGCCCAATGCAGCCGCTGTGGCGAATAGTCCGGATTTTTCTTCGCCAAAAAAAGTGAGCGAAATCCACCGATCCGCGCTTAGCAGAAACCAGGCGCCGATCCCCAGCAATATAAATGGGCGCCCATACACCTTCAGCTCGTATTGCCACTTTTCTATCCGTTCCTTTGAGGGAGCGGGCGATTTTTGCACCCAGCTAAACAGAATTATCAAGATTCCAAGAATGCACAGAGCATGAAGGTAGAACCCCACCGTGAGCGCTGGAAACATCATGGCAGTGAGCAAGGCGACTCCGATTGGAAGACCGGTTCGAGCAGCAGTCCCAAAGAAAGTAAGGAAGAAAACCTTCCAAAAGCTCCGCTCCGCGTTCAGTGATCCGGTTGCGATCTGGTTCAACGCTAGAGCGAGATTGCTCACGACAAGAAGCGGGAACGCCCAAAGCCATTCGACGGAAGGGTTGGTCCAGTGAAGCCCGAGAACGACGACGAGGAGACCGGGAATCAGATACCTCAGAAGCCCCAGGCTCGTCTGGCCAAGGAATCGGGCGTAAATCCCGGAACCGCCGCTTTCCCGTTGCCAGTAACGCGTCGCATGATTGGAAAGTCCCGAGTGCGTGATCATCACACCGATCTGCGTGAGCGTTAGAAACACGTTGTAGGTTCCATACACAGTCACCGGGACAAAGTGCGTGACCAGACGCATGTACACCAACCCGAGAAGGACCGTCGCCGCCTGATTCAAGACGATGGGCACGAACGGGCTCATCAACGCGTCGAGAGCTCCATGGCGGTTGGCGCAAATATCAAGTTGTCGTAATCGTACCGGTCGCGAATGGAATGCCGCTCAAACGCGCCATGAACGAATTCCCACGGCTGATAATCCAGCGCGATCAGGTCGCCCACCAAAAGACGGCTTGAATTCGATTCGCCATGATCCCCCACTTCAACCGAAATGATCGGGTGATCGGCCGCGATGAGATTCTTTGCGCCCGCCAGGATTTCCCGCTCAGCGGATTCGGCGTCGATCTTGATCAATGCCACCCCGGTCTTCTCCGCTTGATGAAAACTGTCAAGAGTCGTGGTTTGCACCTGAATCGTTTTGGCTTCGACGGGAGCCTGCTCCATGCGGAATTCGGTAAGACTGTTAAACGCCATCCACCGCGGTCCGAAATCATGAAATGGAATGGTCTGGCTCGATGACCAGACGGCGAATGGATGCACGCGCACTTGAGGAAATCGCGCGGTGTTCTTTTGCGCGATATCGCGGGTCGATGGTGTGGGTTCGAATGCGTGGACCCGTCCCTGTTCGCCAACCAGTAGTGCGAACAGCGTAGCGTAGTAGCCCAAATGCATCCCAATATCGACCACCGTTTGCCCCGGCTTCACAAGGCGAATGAATGCTTCGGTCAGTGCGGGCTCGAACATTCCGTAGCAGGCCAGATCTTGGCTGACCACTTCGCCGTGGACGACCGTGAATTCGGAAAGATGGAACGTCTCGACCGTGTTTAGCGTCCCAGTTTTTCCTGAGAGCACACCGTATTTTCGAAGTTGATTTCGGATGAACCGGGACGGGTCGATAAACGGTTTTGCGATCGGGCCGGCTTCTTTGTAGCGAAGGCAATCCCGCAGGCGGCTAAGAAGGTTTGGCGACAGCATGTCAGGAAGTTCGCGCTAGCCAGAGATCCGCCTGCCAAAGCCTTCCGGCCCATTCGCGGCATGTCTCATGGATATCCACAATTTCAAATCCCCAACTGGAAAACGTGGAGGCAATTTCGGGCAGCAGCGATTGATCCTTGTAAATGGGATGCAACGATACTTCGACGACAATCCGTTGGGCCTTTGAAAGGATCTCTTTTCCGCCGGCGATCACGTGACCTTCGTACCCCTGGACGTCGATTTTCACCAACTCCGGCGGCGGCAGGGATTCCGCTGAAACCAATTGATCCAACGCAGCGATTCGAATGTCAGTTTGCCCAATCGTCCGGGTTCCCCAAGACGCCGGAATGCCTTTTTCCAGCGGATGCAGAATCGACGACGCGGAACAATTCTCTGTGACAAACATCGGCTGAACATCGTCCGCTTTTCCCAACGCCACCGGAAATACTTTCCAGTTCGCGCCGGCCGGTCGGCGCGCCCCAGCTTGCTCCTGAAGTTCTTTCTGCGGTTCAAACAACACGCAAAGGTCGGGCGCGAAGATCGATTGGCACATTTCGCTCCATCCACCAATATGTGCTCCAATGTCGTAAATAACCTTGGGCCTAAACCCGCCGTCATGCCATCGCTGAAGCCGGACAAAGTGATCGGCATCCCAACCCCGCTTCATCGCCTCGATCGCCCGCGGTTCATCCGCCAGAACGAGCAGGTTCGAAGACCAGCCTCGCGCGATTGACCGGATGCGCCGACTCAGCCGATACGGCCAGTCGCGGCATTCCTGATCGTTCGATTTTTGCCAAAACGACCGTTCGGTGTTTTCATCGCGGTTCACTCTAGTCAGATGACAAGGAAGGACAAGGCGTTCAAAAACGCAAGCAAATCAGCGGAGAGGCCCGGCTGTGTGCGAAGCACCAGCCCTGGAGTTTGGACATTTCGACAAGTCTCCACCTCCCGGAGGGAGATTCGAGAATAGCCCGGCAATTCATTGCCGGGTTCGAATTGCCGGTTGCGCAAGTCCCGAAGGGACGGCTGAATTCCCAGGTGCCCTGCACACAGCCGCGCTCCGGCTCAAAATGAGCTGGGCAACTGTCGCGTTGCTCTCTTGGCAGCCAGCGTTTCGATCGTTCAACGTCACGGTGGCCCCCTCCTCATCAGGTCAGGATTTTCCCGATGACTTCGCCCGCAACATCCGTCAGGCGATAACTCCGCCCGTTATGAAAGTATGTGAGCTTCTGATGATCCACACCGAGTAAATGAAGCATGGTGGCGTGAAGGTCGTGGACACTGGCGCGGTCTTTGACAGCCCGGTAGCCTATTTCATCCGTCTCGCCATAACTCACGCCGCCCTGGATGCCCGCGCCGGCCATCCACGCCATGAAACCGTTCGGGTTGTGATCGCGTCCACCGCTGCCTTGGGAGACCGGCATCCGGCCGAACTCGCCGCCCCAAATGACCAGCGTGTCATCCCATAAACCGCGGCGCTTCAGATCGGTCAGCAGCCCGTGAATTGGCATGTCGGTCGAGGCGCAGTGATGGGTATGATTGCCTTTGAGGTCGGAATGGGCGTCCCATTCGCCGTCACTGTACACCTGGACAAAGCGCACGCCGCGCTCGACCAACCGCCGCGCCATCAGGCATTTCGTGCCGATGTTCTTTGACACATCCTGGTCGATCCCATACAGCGCCAGAGTTTCCTTCGATTCAGATGAGAAATCCGTCAGGTCGCTTGCTTCCATTTGCATTCGATACGCCAGCTCGAAGCTTTGGATGCGCGCCAGCAGGTCCGGTTCGCCGGCGTGTTCCTCGAGATGGCTGGTGTTGGCTTGCTTGAGAAAATCGAGCTGCGCCCGCTGATCCTCGCGCGCGACCTGCGCGGGTCGCGTGAGATTGAGAATGGGCGCGCCCGAGGAACGAAACAGCGTGCCCTGGTAGCTGGTCGGAAGAAAACCGGCGCTCCAATTGAGCGGCCCGCCCTTCACACCCTGGCTATTGCCAAGCACGACGTAGCCAGGAAGATTCCGGCTCTCACTTCCCAACCCGTAAGTGATCCATGCGCCCGCGCTGGGAAATCCCGGCCGGGCGATGCCCGTGTTGATTTGATAAAGCGCCGGCACATGATCATTCGATTCGCTGTAGAGCGATTTGATAAACGCAAAATCATCCACGTGCTTCGCCACGTTCGGATACTTCTCGCAAACCCACGCGCCCGACTGGCCGTGTTGCTCGAAGCTGAAAGGCGATTTCATCAGCGGCCCCGGATTCCCGTTGAACACGTCGATCTCGATGCGTTGGCCGTCGCGTTTGGTGAGTTCAGGCTTGGGATCGAAGAGATCCACAGAACTTGGCGCGCCCTCCATGAACAGCCAAATAATCGACCGCGCCTTCGCCGGATACTGCGGCGGACACGGCGCCATCGGATTGAGAGCGCGCCCCGAGTCGGCGGATTCCAAATCGTTGGCCAGCAGACCATCGCCTTTCAGCAGGTCCGCCAACGCCAGCATGCCGAAACCCGCGCCGGCCTTCTTCAGAAACTCGCGGCGGTTCTTGAATTTCTCGTAACGTCCGCAATGATTGGATCGAGGTCTAGTTTTCACGGTTGTTGTGTTTTTCTAAAACAGTCCGGCGTGATTTTCGTGGCCGCAGCTTTCACTTCGGGAATCTCACAAACTTTCGCGGCGGCGTCAGCAAGGAAATCGGTTGTGGCTTTCGGCAACTCAGGAACGTCGCCAAAGTAACGCAAGGCTTTGATTCCTAACGCCGGATCAAACTCGTGACGATATACAGCCTTGGCACAGGCGAGCGCCGTCGCCAGATCCAATCCACGCCTGAGCACGGTCTCGATATCCAAAGAAACGCGATGTCCCAATCGCAATGCCAGCGCCGTCCCGCAGTACAAAGTAAACCATCGAGGTATTTCCCGCAGATTGGGCCGAAACGGGTCAGTTCCGAATGTTGACAACAAAGGAATTTCACCTTTTATGCTTGCGCGCTTGCTGGAGCAGATAGGTGGGATAGTAATGCGAACCCATGCTCAGGCGCTCGGCGATCCATGCCACGGACGTCGTTGTCTGCCGGCGCAGGCGCACCGCCGCTTTGCTCGAACCGTCCGGCGATTACGCGCCAAGGGAACGGCGTTTCAGTTCCAGCAAACGGAGACGATCCGAAGCGTCCTGATCCCGGTACGTCTCTTTGCTTGCGATCAGCCAATCTAAACTCAGAAACGGAATCCTCACTCCCTCGACCACGGCTTCGCGTGCTGTTCCAGCCGCGTCCGCGTATGTGACTCGCCAGGCGTGAGTGCTGATATCGACTTCCACCTCGTCAGCAACCTTCACGACTACATTCTCAAGAATGTCCTTTGGCGTAAGTTCGCTTGCCGCCCCATCGGACAACTTCGATAATCCATCGATGACGCGCTGGCAATTTTCTTCCGTCGGCTCAACTAAAATATCGACATCCTCCGTGGTGCGGCACGGTAATTTTGTTTAAATTTATGAAGGGTTGCTGTTGTTGAGGTTGGAGAAAGTGCTTGCCAAT
>JAQBVM010000342.1 GCA_027623095.1 Verrucomicrobiota bacterium | reverse complement strand
CCTTCCGCCTGCGTTTGCCCCATCGCATAAACACTACCGTTCCCGTCACTCATCAACTCAGTTCGTGCCGAAACCCTGGGTGGCCGCCCACTTCAAAGGCATAGAGCCGGGCTTCTGTCGGATCAGTCTCCGTCGACCAAAGGCTCAACTGGATCGTTTTGCTGGGGTTCCTTCGTTCGCTTCGCTCGAGCGCGAGGCCCTTCACCCACAGGTCCATCACCGCTTCGGTACTGAGATACGCCCCCCAGCCATCGCGGTTGTTCATGTCGCCATCCCAGAGTGTCGTCTTGTCGTCCCGCGTGTTTACCGCCAGAACGGAGATAGCGTTCACTGGTCGGAAACCTTTGGCCCACGACTGCATCATCGTTCCGGCCACGGGCGCGATGGCGGCCACGAACGGTTCCCGCTGGGTCCCGAGAAGAAAGCTCAGGTCACCGCCGTTGGAGAAGCCCGTGGCGAACACGGCCCGCGGGTCGAGTCCGAGATCTAGCGTCAGCCGCGCGGCGAGTTGGCGGGTAAACCGGACGTCATCGACGGGTTGATCCCGATGAAACTCGTAGCCGACGTTGAAGAACGACTTCCCCTTGGAATCGCGCGTGCCATCGGGATAGACCGCCACGAACCCATGCTGCTCGCTCACTTTCGCGAAGCCGGAGAGTTCCCGAACATCCTTCGCGGAGCCGGTGAACCCGTGGAACACCATGACCAGCGGTGCTCCGGGCTTCAGCCCCGGAGGCACGTCGAGAATGAAGGTCCGCTCGCGGCCGTCGAACGTCAGGTGGTGGGTCCCGCTCTTCCACACGGGGTCGTCGGCGAGGGCGGTGCCGCCGACCAGCGCCAGGCTGGCTAGAAGGCTGAGGACTCGGGGTGTCATGCGGGCGAGCGTAGTCCGTTGCTGTTTCTTGTGGCAAGCGCCGGCGGCCGTGTACGGCGGGCGGCGATGTGACGCCTCTTCCTCGGCGATGCCTTGCTCCGCCGCGTATTTTCGCACGTCCTCGGTTATCTTCATGCTGCAAAAGTGCGGGCCGCACATGGAACAGAAGTGCGCGGTCTTTGCGCCTTCCTGTGGCAGCGTTTCATCATGGAATTCTCTTTTAGGGGTCAGAGATGACTAATAGAGTATTAAGGTCGTCAAAGTCCCCTTCGTCGGTTCGCCCCCGCCGCTCGCACGGCGTTGGCGGCCGTCCTCCAGTGGCCCATCGCCAATTGCTCCGCAATCCACTGCCAGGTCATCGTCGTTTCAGTTCGCAAGCGTGCCGCCATCTTTGCCTTTTCCCCATCCCCTTTCGGACGCCGCCCCAAATCCTTTTCCGTCCACCCGAGTTTGCCCAACATGTCGGCGATCAAACGTCGCGCCTTCTGCTCGTCCGATTCCCGCAGTTCCTCCCCATGATGCTGTGCCCCCTTCTTGTCTCCAATCCGTTCCAGCAGTTCCTCCCGGAAATCTTTTGGTCCCCAGTACCACCCTCGCCGTATCGGCTTCCACTCCGGGTTCTCCTGGCTCATTTCCTGCCGCTGACGCTCTTCCATGCCGGCCTGAAATTGCCGTCGCCCCGCAGCATTGTCCTCCTGGATGCCCCATTCGCCCAGGACACGGTCCACTCGCAACCACTGGGGCCGTTGACTGGCTCTTTTCAAATACTCTCCGTAACTGCTCCAGGCATACGCCTGCAAGGGATCTTCCGCCTTCAGCAGCTTCGCCCGAACGGGATTCAAATGGACATAATCGCATACCGTCTTGAGGTAACCGTTGCCGCTGCCAACCACGATCAAGGCCTTGTAACGGCCGCTGAAGAGATGCCCAAACAGCTTATGCCGACGGTTGAAGCGCGCGGTGTAGGTGCCCAGAAACCATTGCATGCCTGCGGACAAATTGGCTTGGGGCGTCTCGACCACCAGATGAAAATGATTGCCCATCAGGCAATAGGCGTGGACCTGCCAGCCGGTCTTGGCGCAGGCCTCGCCCAGCGTTTCCAAAAAGCGCTCCCGATCCGGGTCATCGCGACATATCTCCTCTTTGCGGTCCCCGCGATTCATCACGTGATAGATGGCGCCTTCGTATTCCAACCGCAGCTTGCGTGGCATGCCCGGCAGAGTGACCACCATCCGGAAATACGTCAATATTCATCTCTGACCCCTTTACGTTGATAACAAAGGATCTGAAATCCTAACGTTCCTAATACAGAGACAATGTGACCCTGTGTCGGAAACGCGTTTGTCCTAATATGAGCGTCAATGTGGCGCTATTTTGGCCCGTGTTTTCAAATGGGTGGGTTGCGTCTGCCGGGGCTAGTGGCGAGTCCACCTCATGGAATGGCGTAGATCCGCGAAAGAAGAGGTTATAGTCTTCTCAACGTGCGTGGCTGCAAGCCGTTCAGTTCCTCACGCGGTAGAACTTACTGTCGCCGATAATTGGCATGCTGGCCGGGCTTGATACATTCGGCACCGGGCTCCACGGCCCCGTGACCTCATCGGCCGATTGGAGAGTTCCCCTCCACTCGATCCGCAGGTTTCCATCTTGGATTGAAACGCTCGAAATGGCACTTCCGCCGTCACCTACGGCCGGCAGGAAGGCCATGAAATCGATGTCCATCTCTCCCGGGAGAACCGTCAGTCGGAGCGTTGTTTCTCCACCCAAGCTGACTGCCACCCGATTGCCGTCATCATCTATCAGGGGGAATAGTTCGAAAGTATCCCATCCCCCTGTGGCGCGACCGGGCCGGAATTCTCCAATGGCTTCTGTTGTTTGATTCCGCACATTCGCCGGGCTTGTGACGCGAGATAGTTCGAAATTGATCGGAGCGCCGCCGGAAGCCAAGCGCCCCCAAACATTGTAATTTCGGGCTGGCTCGGGGAACACGCGTGTGTAGTTCTGCCAATCTCCGAGATCATTCCAACCCACCACATGGTTGACTTCGACATCGAAATTGCCGCGCGAAAGTCCGTCTGGATGTTGGTTCCGTTTGCCCGCTGCAACTCGAGTGCGGGGCCGGTAGAGTTGGTCTGCATTCCCGCGTGCCGAATCAAACCAGTCAATCCTTGAGTCTGTGGACGTTCCGAGTTCGAAGTAGGCGCCACCCGCATATTTTCCGTTCATTCCGATCGGCTGGTCTTTTACCCAATTGCCGCCACCGAAGTTGAAGTCTTCCGCCTCGATGAAGAGAGCCCCCGGGGTCGAGAGATCGATTCCCGTCGTGAACGACCACTGCCCCACCTTGAGTTTGCCGTCGTTGATGTAAAGAACCTCGGCCGACACCAACGTGGCGTCATTAAAATCCACCGCGGAAGTGGCCCTTGCCGTGATCACATCGCCACTCTTCGAAACTCGAATCGCGGGCAGTTCCTGACCGTTGAGTTTCAGCACGATCGAGCTTTGTTCAATCTTGCCGCCAACATCGTTAAATGCGATTTCGATGTCCGGTTTCAGCGCCACCTGAGTGGCTTCGTGCTTGGGTGAAACGCTCACGACATAGGATTGCAGCCCCCCCTGCGATTCACGGTAGGCCTTGAGACCGCCGTTGGCCGTGTCGTTGACAAGGACTTTTTCCCCGTCCGCAGTTAGCGTAAACCACTCGATGTTCGCGCCTTGAGTGCCTTGGTACCATATCGTCCGAAATCCGTAAACGCCTGCTTCTTCGGCCATGACCGGGAAGATCGTGTCTGCCGCGCCGCGAGTGCCGTCGAATTCTCCAAACACGATTCCTTCAAAAAGATCCTTGGCATTTCCACCGGAAGTCTTGAATCCGTCGTCGCTGTTCACGCCCATCCACGTCGATCCTTTCGGAAGTTCAATAAAAGTGATGATCTCAGTGGCAACATTATCCCTGCTGCCCGTCCACCCTGGGATGCCTGGCATTTGTTCATCCGGTATAAATGCGCCGTTGCTATCCCCCCCGACCGTGCTGAGGTTGATGACATCCGAAATTTCAAATTCAATGGGCTGCCACTTGGCCTCCAACGGCGGTGGTTCGGCGAAATCGATAGCAGCACCTTGCACGAAGTTATCGGCAACGTTTTCCAGTGGGATGCTCACAAAATCCACGAGCAGGCCGGCCAATTGCTGTTCAGCCCGATCGCTGCTGTTCGGTTGTCCGGTTTCCACTTGGCTGACACGCCACAAGAATCCGGGCTTGCTCGTGTCCGGAGCGATAAGCAGGTCTTTTGAGAGGAATCCGAAGTCGCCAATGTTGAATTCCCGGTCAATCACCACGTTGTTTCCCCGGGTGTCCCTGAACATGATTCTGGCGATATGCGCGGATCTGGGCACCAACACGCCTTCCGGATTCGAATAGGTCACCATCGTCACGGGTCCGTTCTTTGCCACATCGATTTTCACATCAGCGCCATCGAACTGCACTGTGACAGTGGACCCATCCACAGATGCCGGACTGGCGCCGGCGCCATCGCGAAGCTCCGCCACGAAGCCGGTGGGAGATCCGGCAAAGCTCGAAATGTAGGGTGCCGCCAAATCGGCGCGATCAATCGTGGAGAGGTATTGGCCATCGATGGGCAACCCGCCATCCTGGAAATCAAAATCACCCTGATACCGCATCGCAACCGCCAAGCTGTCGCCGCCGCCAAAATCAACGGCCCAGGCGCGAATATAATACGGACGGCCCGCCGTGACGCTGATGTATGCGGATTGATTATCCAGCCTGGGGACAGGAGGAGCGCCCGCGTCGATCAACTGGCGCCTGGTCTCGCTTGCGAAAGCGCGCACGGGGTTCCAAGACGGTTCTCGCGCAATCTCAACCGCGTTCGCGGGGTTGTCATCTGTGCTAAGAAACAAAGCCCCTTGATCATCCGACGCTATCGCAAACTGGATGCTCCCGGTCTTGAGAGGATAGAAATAACCCTCGAGCTCGACTGTGAAACTGTCCCGGTTGCTCGCGAGCGGCGGCGTATCGTCTCCCGGATCGTCCCCGGGAAATCCATTGTAGGGTCCCTCCATGCGCTTTGGATAAAACACACCATCGGGCGTTGCGCCGGTTGCCTGCCCGCCTCTTGCGTCACTCGAATAGGTGCGCATGGTGATGGCGCCTTGGGCCTGAGCCGGGGCTGCAGCGCTTGTGGATACGCTTGCGAAACTGGCAATCAAACCGCCCAATAGGATGGTTCTATGAGGAAACAATTTCATCGCTGTCTTCAGTCTTGGTGGTGTCTGCAAAATCTGCTCTTCACCATAATGGTAGTTGTTGCAATCAATCTTTTTTCCCACTCTGAAACTCGGTAAGATTCTGTATCAATCCTGCCATCCGTCGTGTGGGTGCACTAGGGAATCGCTTTTTCCGATCGGTTGAAAGCATGTTCCTGAACGGAGATTTAAGCAATTGAAAACGAGTGACTGATAGGAATTTGCTTTTTCAAGGCCGGAAGCCTCCCCCCCAATCCCCGAAGAAGCGTGCTGGGGACCCGAATTTTGACCCCACGACGACCGCGCGGACAGTCCGCCAGGCGGCCTGGCAGAGGGCACCCAACAGCGAACGATCGTAACGGAAGTAAAGCCGCAATCGCTTGGGTATCGTGAAGAGAAACTGGCGGTGCGGGACCTCGGCGCAAACGTGTTCGGTGACCCAACCGGCCTTCTCCAAGGCCCGTTTCTCGTGGCAGCTCGGACAGACGCAGCGCCCGCGACAGGAAAACGCGACCAACATCTCGTGCCGGCACTTTGGGCACCGCACCCGGGCGAACCCGTGTTTGAGATCGCCACACTCCAGAAACTTGGCCACCGCCGTGGCGATGATCGGTCGCCAGAAACCATACCGCTCCTGGTAACGCTCCTGGTAAACCGCCTCAAACTGCGGAAAGAAGCGCTCGACCAGTTTGTAAAATGGCGACTCTTGCGGGCGGCGAGGACGATAGACGCCGCCGGTCTCCTTGGAACCACAGGCCACAACCAACCTCCTTGCGGAGGCAGGCTATGCTGCGCGACCAACTCGAGCAAGCCTGGTCACGACAGCCTGGTCACCGCCCACCACCCGCGCGACCGTGCATCTCGAAGTTGTAAAACTGTGAAAGCAATTTGCGGTCGCGAATGGGCACGTGAACTTCGCGCCGAATGCGTGAATCTCCCGCCGTTTTCTTCTTCCGCCTGGCCCGAAACGAAATTGAATCAACCGTCACAAAGACGTTTGGGGCTGAAATTTGATTGCTTGGCCGTTGATGAAGATGGTCGCGCCAGCTGCACCCGCCGGCAGCCAGAGCGTGAATTTTGGAGCAATGCAATACGGCGCATGTGGCTCGTTAGAATTCTGTGGGCGGGATGGTCAACGTGCCCGGGAACGATGGCGATCAAAGAAGCGCCAGATGGTTTCGGCCGTGGTCTCCGATTCGTTACCCAGTGTGCGCGGCCAATGGTGGCCGCCCACGGCTTCGGCAGAACGGGTGGTAGAGTTGTGACTCTTAAGCATTTCCAACTTTTCGCGGGACATTTCTCGAATTCTTCGTCATCCTGGCGCAATGACGATCAAGATAGCGAAGAAATCTGGTGGTTCTCGATCGCCCAATTGTGTCGATGAGGCGATTGAAAGGATTTACGGTCAAGCGACTTTAACCGTTCGATTGGTCAGCGCTGAGGAAGCCGACCGTTGGAATCGCTTGGTCGAAAAACATCACTATCTCAAGAATGCTTCGATGGTGGGTGAAAGCCTCCGTTACGTGGCCGAGCAGGACGGCCAATGGGTTGCGTTGCTGGGATGGAGCAGCGCCGCTTTTCACCTTCAAGCCCGGGACCGGTTTATCGGCTGGAATGCCATTCAGAGGCAGAGACGGCGGCACTTGCTCGCGTGCAACGCCCGGTTTGTCTTGCTGGGTCCCAAGCGCAAGGTCGCCAACCTGGCTTCGCAGATTCTGAGCCTGAACCTTCGCCAGCTCAGCCGGGATTGGCACCAGGCTTATGGGCATCCGATTGTCGCGGTGGAAACCTTTGTGGATCTCAAACGCTTTGCCGGCA
>JAQBVM010000341.1 GCA_027623095.1 Verrucomicrobiota bacterium | reverse complement strand
TAAATGCCCCCTCCAGGCACCCTCCTTCGGAATTTTTTTCACCCCGCCGCTTAGGCGAGGATTTGGGTCGTTGGCGAGGGATTGCCTATTCCGAATTAGGAGTGTAGGCTTGGGCGCAACTCCAATGAATATCAAGAATCTCTTTCTATTCCTGTGTATTGGCATTGCCTTCGGTGACCAGTCTTCAGGCGCGGAACCGACTTCCGCCGCCGAAGCCAGCGGATCTGTCGATTTCGCCCGTGACATTCGTCCAATCTTTTTCGAACGATGCCTCAAGTGCCACGGAATCGAGAAACAGAAAGGCGGACTCCGTCTCGACGACAAGACCGCAGCGTTTCAGGGAGGCGATTCCGGAAGGGTCATTCAGCCCGGCAAGAGCGGGGACAGTTTGCTGTATAAATTCGTCGCCGGTCTCGATCCGGATATTGTGATGCCACCCAAAGGAGAACGATTGACAATGGATCAGATTCGAAAGGTCAAGGAATGGATTGACGCCGGAGCACCCTGGCCGAATCCGGATTCTGTTTCGACCGACCTGCAAACTTCACTCGAGAGCCAGCATTGGGCATTTGTTTCGCCTAAAACTGTCGAACCGCCCAGGGTCGCCGATCCATCCGGAATCCGGAATGCTATAGACCAGTTCATTCTTGCAAGATTGGATCGCGAAGGGATATCGCCATCGCTGGAAGCCGATCGTTCCACTCTCATTCGACGCCTCAGTCTGGACCTGCGCGGACTGCCTCCCTCGCTTGATGAAATTGAGTTGTTTGCCAACGACCACGAAAAAGGGGCTTACGACCGTTTGGTGAGCCGGATGCTGGCATCCCCTCATTTTGGCGAACACTGGGGACGGCACTGGCTCGATCTGGCGCGATATGCCGACAGCGACGGTTACGAAAAGGATTCTGCCCGGCCTTACGCGTATCTGTATCGGGACTGGGTTGTGAATGCAATCAATTGCGACGTGCCTTACGACCAGTTTAGCACCGAACAATTGGCCGGGGATCTGTTGCCGGACGCAACCGATTCAAAACTTACCGCAACCGGATTCCATCGCAACACGCTGACCAACCGCGAAGGCGGAGTCGATCAGGAAGAATTCCGCTGCAAAGCCACCGTGGACCGCGTCAGCACAACGGGCACGGTGTGGCTGGGCCTCACTGTAGGATGCGCCGAATGTCACAGCCACAAGTATGATCCAATCACACAGCGGGAGTTTTACCAATTGTACGCGTTTTTCAATAACGTCGCCGAAAAGGATATTCCGCTACCGCGACCCGGCGAGTGGGAAGCGTATGAATCGAAACAGAAAACCTGGGCGCATGAGCAATCCACGCTGCGCAAGACGCTGGACGAGGTTCGCAAATCCGGCGCCGCCAGCACGGAAGAGTTGGATAAACAACTCGCTGATCATGCCAAAAAAGAACCCAAATACAATGGGGCTAAGGCGCAGGCACTCGTCGAGAACAGTGAACCGCGTGAGACGCACGTGCATATCCGGGGCGATTTCTTGCGGAAAGGCGACCCGGTAACGCCAGGCACTCCGGCTGTTCTTCATCCTTTCCACGCTTTGACGGCATCTCCGACTCGCCTAGACCTTTCCCATTGGCTGTTCGATCCGGCAAATCCGCTCACGGCGCGCGTAGCTGTCAATCGGATTTGGCATCATCTGTTCGGTCGCGGCCTGGTTCGGACAATGAACGATTTCGGCACACGCGGGGAAAATCCGTCGCATCCCGATTTGCTGGACTGGCTCGCCACTGAGTTTCAGAGAATTCGCTGGAGCCGGAAAGAATTGATTCGTCTGATCGTTAGCTCGGCTACGTACCGGCAATCCTCGCATTTCAGGACAGATCTGGCCGGTCGCGATCCGAACAACACTCTCTTGGCGCGGCAAAACCGATTCCGATTGGAAGCTGAGACGGTTCGCGACGCGGCGCTGACGGTGAGTGGTCTGCTCAAGTCCGATCTCGGGGGCCCCTCCATTCGCCCGCCTCTACCCGCGGACATCGCCGCCTTGGGATATGCCAATTCGGTAAAATGGATACAGAGCGAAGGCTCGGATCAATATCGGAGGGGGCTTTACATTTTCTTTCAACGAACCGTCCCGTATCCGATGCTGGTGGCGTTCGATGCGCCCGATTCGAACGCCACGTGCTCGCGCCGCGAACGGTCCAACACACCTCTGCAAGCGTTAACCCTGCTGAATGATCCGGTGTTTTTCGAGTGTGCCCAAGGCCTCGGTCGCAGAATCTCAAAGTTAAATTTCAACGAACGCGACGAACAATTCCGGCTGGCTTTCGCGCTGTGTTTGGCAAGGCAACCTTCTCAAGAGGAGATCGATAGGTTAAGGGATCTTCACAGCTTCTACATCTCACAACTTCAAGAGAACAGAACAAGCGCCGCTGAAATCATCGGTTCCCCAGCGTTCACGAGCGAGTCGCTGAAACGCTCCAAACTTCAAACGAACAAAGACGATGCCGCCCGCATTGAAACGCCTGCACCCCGAGAAGAATCTGACGCAACTGAACTGGCCGCGTTGATCGGCGTCGCTCGCGCCATTCTCAATCTGGACGAATTCGTGACTCGAAACTGATTTGGAAAATAGCGAAATGAACCAGCACGAATTTGTTTCCTTAACCCGGCGCGATTTCCTAACCAGCACAGCCAGCGGACTTGGCGCGCTGGCGCTGACTTCGCTGATGAATGCCGATGAACTTCTGGCAGATCCGGCTCCTCCGGCCAGCAATCCGCTAGCCCCCCGCCCTTCTCATTTCGCCCCAAAAGCCCGCGCCTGCATTTTCATCTTCATGGAAGGGGCGCCAAGCCAAATCGATCTTTTTGATCCTAAACCGAAATTAAGTGAATTAGACGGCGAGAAATTGCCGGACTCGATGTTGGACAAGGTCCGTTTCGCGTTCATTCAAAAGGAATCGGCGGTCCTGATGGGGAGCCGCCGCACGTTTCGTCCGCACGGACAATGCGGAACCGAATTCTCCGACCTGCTGCCTCACATCGGTACGTGCGCGGACGACATCGCGTTGATCCGCTCGATGCATACGGATCAGTTCAACCATCATCCGGGACAATTGATGATGAACTGCGGCGCCCCTCGGTTCGGGCTTCCAACAATGGGTGCGTGGATCAACTACGGTCTCGGCAGCGTTTGCCAAAACCTCCCGGGCTACGTTGTGCTGTCGGCCGGACGCGGCGGCAGTGGGGGCACATCCCTCTGGTCGAGCGGATTTCTGCCGTCGAACTACCAAGGCGTGCTGTTTCGTAGCAAAGGCGATCCCGTGTTGAACCTTGGCAATCCGCCCGGATTCACAAAAGAGATGCAACACTACGGACTCGGCACGATCAACGACCTGAACCGCTTGCGCCAAAACATTGTCGGTGATCCGGAAATCGCCAGCCGAATCGCTTCGTACGAGCTGGCATTCCGCATGCAGATGTCAGCCCCGGAACTTATGGATATTTCCGGAGAGAGCGCGGCAACCTTGGAAGCCTACGGCGTGAACCGCGACGATCCCCCCATAAAAGCGGACCGCGCAGGTGGACCGGGGCAATTTCGGGCCTTCGCCCGAAACTGTCTTCTGGCCCGCAGACTTGTGGAACGTGGCGTCCGCTTTATCAATGTTTTTCACGCCTCGTGGGATCACCATAGCAACCTGGATTCCGAACTTACTTTTAACGCGGGAATGGCGGACCAACCGATCGCGGCACTCATCAAGGACCTCAAGCAACGGGGATTGCTAGACTCGACCCTTGTGATCTGGGGAAGTGAATTTGGGCGGACGCCGCTTGGTGAGAATCGCAAAGGCCGCGAGGCAAACACTGGGCGGGATCATCATCCATTTGCGTTCAGCACATGGATGGCCGGTGGCGGTGTGCGACCAGGCCAGGTCATTGGAGAGACCGACGAAATCGGATGGAACGTCGCAAAAGACCCCGTTCACATTAATGATTTTCACGCGACCATTTTGAAGCTCTTCGGCTTGGAGCATACGCGGCTCACCCATCGTTTTCAGGGTCGAGACTTTCGGTTGACCGACGTGGCCGGGAAAGTCGTGGATCAACTTTTGGCCTGACGACACTTCCGGTCTTTGCTGTATTGACCGGAGAAGGAGAAAAGAGTAGCAAGACAGCCGACATTCTATGAAAAACCCATCGTTCCATTCGTCCAATTCACTCGCGCCGGCAACCGTTCTCTCAACCGCGGCCGCGATCCTTATTACAATTTCGCTCCATGCGCAGGCCGCATCGGCGCCGCCCGCTGGATTCACCGCAATCTTCAACGGCGAGAATCTGACCGGTTGGTATGGTTTGAACGAAGACCCCAGAAAACTCTGGGCGTTGCCCGAGGACGAGCGCGCCAAAAAGCGCGCCGCAAGCATGGAGGCTTTCAAGAAACATTGGACAGTCGAAAACGGCGAATTCGTAAACGATGGACACGGGGATTATGCCACGACAGAAAAAGAATTCGGAGATTATGAATTGTTGATCGATTACAAAACCGTCGCCGACGCCGACAGCGGCATTTATCTCCGCGCCACGCCTCAGGTTCAGATCTGGGATTTCACAGAAAAAGGCGGTAAATGGAACATTGGCGCGGACAAGGGATCGGGGGGACTCTGGAACAACAGCCCGGGCGCTCCCGGAAAGGACCCTCTGGTCTTGGCGGACAAATCCTTCGGACAATGGAACAGCTTTCGAATTATGCAAGTCGGCGCGCGGACGACGGTTTATCTCAATGGCAAGCTCGTGGTGGACCATGCGATCATGGAGAACTATTGGGACCGAAAAAATCCACTTTGGAAGAAAGGCCCGATCCAATTGCAAACTCACGGCGGCGAGATCCGATGGCGCAACGTCTTTCTGCGTGAAATTCACGCCGAAGAGGCGAATGCCCTCTTATCGAAGCACAACAGCGACGGGTTCAAAACCGTGTTCAACGGCCGGGACTTTGATGGATGGGATGGCCCGCTCAACAACTATCAAATCGTTGAGGGCGCAATCGTCTGCAAACCGAGCAATGGAGGCACAATCTATACAAAGGAGGAATACAGCGATTTTGCCGCACGCTTCGAGTTTAAGCTCCCTCCGGGTGGAAACAACGGACTCGCGATCCGTTATCCGGGTTCGGGAGATACCGCATACGCTGGAATGTGCGAACTGCAGGTGCTCGATGACGGGCATGCAAAATATAGCGGTTTGGATCCACGGCAAGCCCACGGGTCAGCGTACGGAATGGCTGCGGCGCACCGGGGGTTTCTTCGTCCCACCGGTGAATGGAACTTTCAGGAAGTGACAGTGAAAGGTTCGACAATTAGAGTCGAATTGAACGGCACGGTCATACTGAACACGGACCTTTCAAAAATCAGTGAGTATATGGCGAACAACCCCCATCCAGGGAAAAGTCGTAAATCCGGCCACTTCGGGTTCGCCGGTCACAGCGATCCGGTCGCGTTCCGGAATGTTCAAATCAAATCGCTCGCCGGCCATTAACCAGGTAATTTTCCAGCGCCTATTGTTTCACCCAGAGATCTGAGTGCAAAAGCCCCCATTCGCTGATTCGACGGGTCTTTAAAAGGAACCCGGCGGAGCAGAGCAACAGGTCTGGATTCGTGAGTTCCCATGCCGCAAGTCCGGTTGCATTGCGAAAAAACCAATACATCACTCGCAACATGAACCGAGCTCGGGCGCGCCTCCATCCAGAGACGGGCTCCCGAAAATCAGCGACGAGCCATTTTGCATCAGTCGTGGATGACAGAGCGATTTCGCCCACGACGCTTCTTAGTTCGTTGGCGGGGAAGCAATCGAGGAAGAATTGTGTAACGATCAAGTCATAATCGGAAAGCCGGGGTTTCCAATTCAACGCGTTCTCGTGAATGAAGGACACGCGGTCTTCCGGTAAGCCGAAATGCCGCATGCGGCGGCGCGCGTGGTCAATCATGCCGGAACTGCTGTCCACACAAGAAACGGTCGCCACTGAATTCGTCCGCAGGAAATCGCATAGGAATCGCCCGTTCCCCTCTCCAAAAACGAGAACTCTGCTCGAAGAATCAACTTCCTTCAGATATTGCGTTCGGCATCGATGCAACTTCCCGCCGGCGGTTAAGATTTCCATCCACCGATAATGCGGCGCGACCAAGTCGAATCCTCGCCTCATCGGTAATTTCGCTCAAGCTTGCAACCATTCCGGGCAAACCTCCACCAAACGCCCGCCAAGATCGCTCCAAGTCCGTAAGCCACGACGTCCATCGGGTCCGCGACCGTCCAGTGCATCCATTGAGGCCCGATCCATTCAAACAATACCGCCCACACGAGAAGGGTCGTAGTGATCTCACTAGCTCCCGGAAACGAGTCGTCCAGGCGCAGGCCCAAACGCCGCTGCAATAGCAACAGGAAGGGAAGCGCGCACGGAATCAAAAGCAAATCGTTAAAGTAGCCGTGGAAGAATCCGCTGTGAAAACGCGCTTTCAGTCCGTACCGATTCACCAAGTATGCCAGGCAACAGACTAAACAGGCCGGATCCCGCCAGTATTGAAATCGATGCATTCCTTAAAGCAGCGCAAGAATAATAAGCCCGAAGACAAAAGCCAGGGCCACCTTCGAAAGAAACGTCATTAATTCAGACCATAAAAGACGCCGAGGATCTCTTTCAATTCATTAATCCTCACAAATTCGCCGGAGGTGAACCGTCATTCCGACCGATAAAGCCGCCGGAATCAATTTCGCCTAAAGAGGCGGGGCCTCGGAGCGGGCGCTCGGAGCGCGGCTTGTCCCAAGCCGCAGAACGTCCGCAGCGGCTAGGGCGTTGCATAGGTTCGGGCGCATGCTATACGTCCACGTGCTGCGGGCTGAGACAGCCCCAGTCCCAGGGCTGCACTGAGAAAGACAGATAGGATTGGAGTGGGAAGGGTTTAACGAATTTGCGGGACAATCGAGTTTGAATTTGTT
>JAQBVM010000021.1 GCA_027623095.1 Verrucomicrobiota bacterium | reverse complement strand
CTTCATTGTTTCTCCTCGGTAAGGGTGGTCCGGGCCAGCGGCAGTGGAAAGCCCGTGAGCAGTTCCAATTGCGCCGCGGCTTCGAGGGCCTCTTTCTTCGTGTCGAGCAATCCCTCCACCGCGTCGAGATATTGCTTCTGCAACTCGACGTAGGTTGAAATCGGCACCGCACCGAGCCGGTAATGCCGGTCGGCTACTTCCGCCGCTTCCCGGAAATGCTCAGCCGAATCGGGCCGCCACATGGCCATCTCGCGAAGCTTGGTCTCGTAGGTCAGCGCGGCCTCGATAACTTTTCGGAAAATCTCGCGCTCCGTGACACTGATCGAAACTTCCGCCTGCATCTGCCGTGCGACGGCAGCCTCGATGTTTCCCTTGTTCCGATTCCACAATGGCAGCGGCAGTGAGACGCCCAAGCCGATGATGCGCTCGCGGTCGCCCGCGCTCTCCCCCGAAATGGACGGGCCGACCGAGATGGTTGGGTAACGCTCGTTCAAGGGACTTGATTTCTTCATAAATTCCAAACGGTCACGAATAGACGGACACGATCAACCAGGAAAAACCGATACGTACAGGCGCGAAAAACGCCTGATTGAACTGGGGAGAGTCCTCAGCGAAGACGAGAACTAATTAGGAATTGAGAGAAGGAGCACGGACAGGAAGAGCCGTGCGAAGGGAAAACTGCCAGGATGCTTGCAGTTCTGGCGGTGCCGCCGTGAGAATTCCGAAACTGACCCCGACGGGGAGTGATAGCTCCAACATGTCAAAATCGTCAACGGGCAGGATCGCCACTAAGACGACAGGCAACATTTCCTGCTGGCGGGGAGACTGATACTTTGCGGATTCAACTGAGCAGCATCCACCTTCATTGCAGGGATCGCCGCCTTCATCGGGCACCTGCAATTCAGTTGCGCACCGGAGGAATTCTAGACCGGGCAACGCCTCAAACTGACAATGGGACGTAACCGTAACCCAGGCAAGCGCCATCAGCGCAACCACCAGTGTTCTTAACGTCTGCATGCCTCAGTAGATGCCACGGAAGCGGCATTTTGCAATGGCAAAACCAAAGAATAGGTTAATTCGGTGGAGACATGCTCATGAGTCCCGAGGCTGGTTTTCAGTGAAACAAAGCCTTCTGGGCATTTTCGGTGATCAACAGCACCGCCGGATGCGTTAAGCGCCGTTCGGCGGAGATGGCATAAAACTGGTCGGTGCATTTATCCGTCGCGCCGACGATTTTGAACTTGTAACGCTCCACCGCTTCGTTGGCGACGACGGAGGCCACGGGAATGAAGCCGCGCCCTCCCGCTGCAACCGTTTTCATCAGTGAACCATCTTCAAATTCCGCCACGATGTGCGGACGGATTCCGACAGACTGAAACCATTTCTCGAGTGAACGGCGGAGGCTGGTGTTCTGGGTGGGTAGCAGCGCCGGAGCGCCATGCAAGGACTTCGGAAAGCCTTTCTGCAATCGCTTCGCTAGCTCCGGCATCGCGCAGAACGTCACGCCGCTTGAACCGAGCAGATGGTTAAACATTTTGAACGGCAAACTCGTCGAAGCGGGTTCGTCGGCCAGCACGATATCCAATCGCATCGCGGCCAGTTGCGACAGCAAGTCCTCGACTTTGCCCTCGCGACACACTACATGCACTTGGCCGAGCATATTGAAAACGGGTTCGAGAATGGCCTTGGTCACCAGCTTCGGCACGGAGTCAGCGATGCCCAAGTTCAGCTTTATCGCGCGCGTGGCAGAACCTTGCTTCACGGCGCTCACCAATTCGATGCCGAGCGAGAAAATCGCTTCTGCGTAGCCAAATACCAGTTGGCCAATCTCCGTCATCACCAAATTGCGTCCGTTGCGGCGGAAGAGTTTTTCACCCAACGCCTCCTCCAGCGACTGCACTTGCGTGCAGATGGACGGCTGCGAGACACTTAGCTTTTCGGATGCTTTACGGATGCTGCCCTCGCTGGCGACCGTCCAGAAATAGAGCAGGTGATGGTAGTTCAGCCATTTCATGCGGCTGGAACCTATTCAAGAACTCCGAAGAGTAAATTCCATAATATGGAACTATAAGTTTTAAACTTCGTATTAGTCGAACCGAGACTTCGCTCGTATGCTCGGCACTGTGAATGAGAAGCAAACACTGAACTCGCTGGTTGCCGAGTCGAAGAAAGGCCGGGTTCACAACGACGCGGGCCTTTGTCTAGCAATGCGTTACCATCACCCATTTCGGTGGTCGCGGCCGTGCCGGCTGACCCGCTCACCAGTGCTGGGGCGGTAGCGAATGAGCCGAAAACGATCGCGAGATGGGCATCCTTCGATGTCCAATATTCAGAATCCCGAATTACCAAAGAGAGACCAGATATGAAATCCCATGAATTCAATAACCTGCCGCCAGACCAACAGTTGATCGAGCAATTCGAGCGCGTCAGCCAGTGGGTTAGACAAAACCTGCCGAAACTTGTTCCTGTCGCGGTGGTTCTCCTTGTGGTCCCGTGGCTCGCTTCCGGAGTTTATTCAGTCAATCCAGGCCAGGTCGGCGTGGTGCGCACCTTCGGCAAGGAAACTGCCCGCACCGATCCTGGGTTGAACTACCACATTCCCTGGCCGTTTCAGCAGATCGACGTCCTGAGCGTCGAACAAATTCGCCGCATTGAAGTGGGCTTTCGCGGAGTGCAACGCGTCACGGGAGAAGCGTTGATGCTCACCGGCGACGAAAACATCGTTGAGGCGCAGATCGTGGTGCAGTATCGCGTGGCGGAACCCTCCAAGTTCCTTTTTCGCCTTCGCGAACCCGAGGTCGCGCTGAGCGCGGCGACCGAAGTGGCACTGCGCAGCACCGTTGGCAGCATGACCATTGACCAGGTCATGATTGAAGAGCGCGCCAAGGTGCAGGACGACGCCCGGGTCTTCATCCAGCGGCTGATGGACGATTACGAATCCGGCTTGGTTATCACGGAGGTCAAGTTGCAGGCGGCCGACCCGCCCGATGCCGTCCGCGACGCCTTCCACGACGTGGTGCGCGCGCGCGAGGACAAGGAAAAGGTCATCAACCAGGCCAAGGGATATCAGGCGGACATCCTGCCGAAGGCCCGCGGCGAAGCGCAAAAGATTCTGCGGGAAGCCGAAGGTTATAAGGAGAAGCGCGTCCTGATCGCGCAAGGCGAGGCATCGCGTTTCCTGAGCGTGCTGGCCGAATACGAGAAGTCGAGGGAAGTGACCCGCGACCGGCTCCACCTGGAAACGATGGAAAGAATTCTGCCCAACGCCGACAAGGTGATTCTGGATGGCGACTTCGGTCAGCGACTTTTGCCGTTGATGCCTCTGGGCGGTTTGTCACAGCTTCCCGCCGCGCTCCCTACTGCGATTGAACCCGTGAAAGGAAAGTAAGTTTATGCGCCTAAATGTTTTTCTGTTCGGTGGTTTGGTCACCCTAATTGCCGCCTTCGCCTTGTTGAAGCAAGTCTTTGTCATTGTGGACGAACGCGAGCAAGTCATCATCACCCAGTTCGGCGAATACATTCGCACCATTCAAAAACCGGGGCTGGCCGCGAAAGTGCCATTTCTCCAAACCAGCATCCGATTCGACCGGCGCATACTGGCCAGCGACGCGCCGCAGGCCGAGTATCTCAGCCAGGACAAAAAACGTCTCGTGGCTGATCCTGTCACACGCTGGCGGATCGCCGATCCGCTGAAGTTCTTCAAGACCGTCCGAGATGAATCCGGCGCGCGCGCCCGGTTGGATGACCTTGTCTTTTCCGAACTGCGCCGCGAGGTGGCCAGCCACACCTTCGCCACCGTGATTGGGGCCAACCGCGAGATCATCATGGATGCGGTCGCCAAGAGCGCGCGCGAGAAGGCAGTCGAATTCGGCATCGAGGTCGTGGACGTTCGCATCAAGCGTGCCGATCTGCCCAAGGAAGTACAGCAGAGCGTGTTTGCCCGCATGCAGGCCGAGCGCGAACGTGAAGCCAAACGATACCGCAGTGAGGGCGAGGAAGAGGCCAACAAACTGCGCAGCCAGACTGACAAGGAACGTACCATCGTCCTGGCAGAGGCCGAACAAACCGCCCAGGTACAGCGCGGCGAAGGCGACGCGACCGCCACGCGCATCTACGCGGAGGCTTACGGCAAAGACCCGGAGTTCTACCGCTTCGTGCGCAGCCTCCAAAGTTACGAACTGTTCCTGGGCCAGCGCAGCACGCTTCTGCTCTCGGCGGACTCGCCGCTGTTCCGCTATTTGGCGGGGCCGGGTCCGGAGGGGGACAAGACTGCGCCAGGCGCCTCGCTCATCCCAAGCGCGAAAGTACCTGTATCGCGCGAATGGTAAAAGAAACGATTGTTACGCACCATGAACACGAACAGAAAGGATCTATGATACTGCTACTCTTCATTCTCACCCTCGCCATCGGGTTGCTGGCACAATGGCACGTGAAACGAACCTATGCGCGCCACAGCCAAACGCCCACGGCGAGCGGTTACACGGGTGCGGAAGCGGCGCACGAGATTCTGCGCCAGGCCGGTATCACGAACGTGGAGATTGTCGAACACGAGGAATTGCTCGGCGACCATTATGATCCACGGCACAAACGACTCGTCCTTTCCTCGGCCAATTATCATGGCACGTCCGCCGCGGCGCTCGGCGTGGCCGCGCACGAATGTGGCCACGCCATCCCGCACAAACAGGCTTATGCCCCGCTGCAACTGCGTATGGCGGCTGTGGGCATCACCAGCTTCGCAAGCCAGCTCGTCTTGTGGATTCCGTTGCTGGGCATTGCCGGCGGCTTGGTGGCGCCCAAAGCCGGGCTGATCATCATGGCCGTCGCGTTGGGCATTCTCATTCCCGTCAGTACCGCTGAAGTGGTGTTGGAACAGCAGCGAGACCATGCGCCGGCCTTCCAAGCGCGCGTGCACCTTGCAGTCTCCGGACCGGACATACACGCTGTCGCCCGCGACCACACGCTCGAAGCCGTCTGGCTCAAGGTTACCAGCAATCTCCGCAAACAAATCGAACATCGGAAAACGCGCCGGAAACTCCGGCCCAAGAGCGATCTCCAGCAGCCGCTGACGGCCAGTCGTTGGTCCCGCGCGACGCCCGGCCCGCGAATTTGAGGCTCTTAGAGCGCGTTTGAAAAGTTCGCCTTTGCGGTAGGAGTTGAGGTGAGGAGACTCTGATTTCGGAGTAATCCGTCGCGCCCATCTGATCGAGAAGTGAGCTTCCTAACGTCGGCTTCTACTTTTAAAACAGGCTCTTAGACGCTCGGCCGGCGAGTCACACAAACAGAGAACGAAAGATCAAAACATGGAAAACGATACAAAAATGAAGAGAGCAAGCCGTCGAATTGGAGGTGCATCGCCCGTATCAGTCGTTCATTTTGAGTTTGCTCACTCGAATGCAAAGACGGTATGTTTGGCGGCGGATTTTAACGACTGGCGGCCCGAAGCCACCCCCATGATCTCGTGCGAGGGAGGACGCTGGATCAAAGAACTGACTCTGCCACCGGGCGCCTATGAATACTGCCTGGTGGTGGATGGGGATTGGATTCCGGACCCGCTCGCTGCCGAGTCGGTTTCCAACCCCTTCGGCGGTCGGAACTCGGTGCTCAAAGTGTAATGCCATTCAACACCCATGCTCGAAACTGTCAATCTAACGAAAAACTTTAACGGTCACGCCGCGGTCAGTCAATTGAACCTGAGCGTCAAGCCCGGTGAAGTCTTCGCGTTGCTCGGCCCCAACGGAGCGGGCAAGACCACCACGATCAACCTGCTGCTCGGGTTTCTTACACCCGACGGCGGCGAGGCACGCGTCAACGGTGTCAGTGTCGCCGCAGATTCCATCGCCGCGCGCCGGCAACTAGCCTACATCCCCGAGCAGGTGATGCTCTACCCGCGCTTTTCCGGTGTGGAAAACCTCGATTACTTCAGCACGCTCGGCGGGCGGCGGCACACGCGCCAGGAATTGCTCGCGTTGCTCAAGCGCGCCGGCCTGCAGGCCGAAGCCGCTGATCGCCGTGTGTCCACCTATTCGAAAGGAATGCGTCAAAAGGTGGGCATCTCTCTTGCGCTGGCCACGGAGGCTAAAGCGTTGCTGCTGGATGAACCGACCTCCGGTCTCGATCCCGCAGCTTCGCACGAATTTTCGCAACTGCTGCGCAAACTCGCCGGACAGGGTGTTGCCGTGCTTATGGCCACTCACGATTTGTTCCGCGCGAGCGAAGATGCCAGCCGTATTGGCATATTGCTCAATGGCGAACTCGTCGGCGATTTCGCCACAAACGACATTAAACATGTCGATTTGGAGAAATTGTACCTGAAACATCTCCGCGCATGATTGGAACGATTGCCCGCAACGAATTCCTCGACGCCTGGCGAGATGGCCGGTTCCGCTGGGCCGCCGGCGTAGTCCTCACGCTGATAGGCGTATCGCTGCTGCTGGGATGGCAGCAAGTAAAACGCGCCAGCGCCGAACGCGCCGCCGCCGCCGCCATGGAACGTGAGAACTGGCTTGATCAGGGTGAAAAGAATTCCCACTCCGCCGGACATTACGGCGTATATGTCTTCAAGCCGATCGCGCCGCTCGCTGTGTTCGACCGCGGCCTCGAACCGTACGTGGGCTCTACTGTTTACCTTGAAGCCCACCGACAGAACCAAGCCGCGTTTCTTCCCGCGCAGGACGCCACCGCAATGCGTCGATTTGGTGAGCTCACCGCCGCCACTGGACTGCAACTGCTGGTTCCTCTTCTGATTGTCCTGCTCAGCTTTGGCGCTCTGGCTGGTGAACGCGAACACGGCACGTTGCGGCAGGTATTAAGTCTGGGTGTTCGCCCGCGGGATCTCGTCCTGGGCAAAGCTTTGGGTCTTGGCGTCATTCTCGCCGTTCTCTTGTTGCCTGTTGCGTTGCTCGGAGCTGTCGTGATGGCACAACTTTCATTGGAAGACGCTGACGGAAGCTGGGTTCGATTTGCGGGGTTAGGCGCAGCCTATGCCTTGTATTTCGCTGCCATTCTCGCAATGTGCCTCGCGGTGTCCGGTGTCGTCTCCACCGCGCGCGCCGCTTTGGCTATTCTTCTGGTTTGCTGGGCGGCCAACGCGGTGCTCGCACCGCGGCTCGCTGCGGACCTCGTGCAAAGGATCTTGCCAACTCCGAAGCTGGCCGAGTTCGAATCCGAGATGAACAGGGCGGTGCAGGAGGGATTGGACGGCCACAATCCTCGCAACCAACGTTTGCAGGAATTCGTACGAGGAACGTTGGAAAAGCATGGAAAAACCCGCATCGAGGAACTCCCGTTCAATTTTCACGGCCTCGTAATGCTGGAGAGCGAACGTATGGCCAATGAAGTCTTTGACCACCACTTCGGACGGCTTTGGGACCGGCTTGAATCACAGGATCGCGCGGTGACGTGGACCGGCCTCGTCGCGCCTTTGCTGGGCCTTCGCGCCGCCTCAATGGCGCTGGCTGGAACCGATTTTTCGCACCACCGGCATTTCTCCATCGCCGCCGAGCAACATCGCCGCGAGTTCGTGCGCGTGCTTAACGAGGACATGATGAACAACACCCGTCCCGGTGACCACGGCGGAGTGGCGGGTCGCGCGCTTTGGGAGAAGCTGCCGCCCTTTCGCTACAACCCGCCTCCGCCCGTCCACATTCTGCGCTCGGCCGCTCCCGGATTTATTGTGCTCTGTCTCTGGGCCACCGGTGCTTGGATCGCGCTTCTGCGGGTTGCGCAGAGACTGAAGCCCAATTAAAGCATGCATCTCTTTCATCTAGAAGTTCGGCTGCTCGCTCGCGAACGGGCCGCGTGGGTGCTTTCTGCGCTGTTCGCATTGTCGCTGATGTATGGACTTTGGAATGGCGCTCGCTCTGGCGCGCAGCGGCGCGAAGCGGCCGCCTTACTTGCGCAAGACGCTAAGTTATTTCAAGAGCAACTCCGAGAGTATCTGGGCCAGCAATCGGTGGAACCGAGGGCCGTTGCGGGACGCGGCTCAATCGCCGTGCTGCCGCCGGCGCCACTGGCGTTGCTGGCCACGGGCCAGTCCGACCTATCGCCTGGCCATGAATCCGTTGTTCTCTGGAAACTTGCGGCTCCCGCCGACACACGTTCCGAATTGGAGAATCCTTCGCATTTGCTTGCTGGGTCCTTCGACCTCGCGTTCGTTCTTGTGTGGCTTTACCCGCTTTTTCTACTGGCGCTGGTTTACGACCTCATGGCGGGTGACCGCGAAGCCGGAACGCTGCGCCTGGCCCTATCCCAAGGCATCGTTCCTTGGCGCTGGATTGCTCTGCGCGCTCTGGCGAGGGCTCTGCCGATAGTGACGCTTGCCGCGCTTGCCACGGGAGCGGCGGGTTTCTTTGGCGACTCGGATGGCGTGGGCATGCGCCTGGGTCTCGCGCTCGCCGTGGTTTTCGCCTACGGCTTGTTTTGGGTCGCGTTGTCGATGGCTGTGAACACCGTTGCTCGCAGCGCAGCCAGTGCGGCCGCGGCTCTCGGTGGCGCATGGGTCGCGCTCGTCTTGGTGGCACCGACACTGCTGAACGCGACTCTGGAAACGATCTACCCCACTCCGTCCCGCCCGGAACTCGTGGCGGCGGGACGCCGTGCCTCGAACGAGACGGAGAAACGGGGTAGCGAACTGCTTTACTCGTTCTACCGCGACCATCCGGAACTCGCCCCTCCCGGTCAGCGGGCCGATTTCGACGCCTTGCATCTCACCGTGCAAAGCGAAGTAGGGCGCGCGGTTGAGCCTGTGCGCAAGAAATTTGACGAGCAACTAGCGCGGCAACAGGCCGCCGTGGGCCGCTGGCGATTCGTGTCGCCGGCGATCGCCTCCCACGAAGCGTTGACCGATTTGGCCGGCACCGGATACTGGCGACACCGCGCCTTCCGTGACCAGGTCAGCGCCTTCAAACGGACGGTCTCCGATTTTTACACGCCGAAGATTCATCGCCGCGAGGCGCTGACGATGGCCGACTACGACCGTTTGCCGCGGTTTATTTTTCGTGAGGAGCCTGCCGGCACCTGGCTGGCCCGGGTGGGCGCCGGCTTGGTTGGAATGCTCGCTTTGTCCGGTGCTGTGGGCGCTTGGGCCTGGCGAAGTTTACGCCCCTCCCGCCTCTGCCGGATGACAACATGAAACGGACGCTCCACACGGTGAACACGGAAAACACATCGCAAATCGCTCCGGCTCGGCCGCATCTGATCCGACGTCTTTACAACTGGACCATTGGCTGGGCCGACCGGCCCGGCGGCGCCTGGGCCTTGTTTTGCATTGCGTTCGCCGAAGCGTCTTTTTTTCCCATTCCACCGGACGTCCTGTTGGTGGCGCTGTGCGTGGGGGCGTCGAGAAAGTCGTTGCGTTTCGCGCTCATTTGCTCGGTTGGCTCTGTGTTGGGCGGCATGTTCGGCTATCTCATCGGTTACGGGGCATGGCACGTGGTCAAGGACTTGTTTATTCCCTATGTGTTCTCGCAGGCGCTGTTCGACAAGGTGCAAGGGCTTTACCAGCAGAACGCGTTTGTGGCGCTGTTGGCAGCGGCATTCACGCCCATACCCTACAAGGTATTTACGGTGGCAGCCGGTGTGTTTGGAGTGGATTTTCTCACTTTGGTTGGCACTTCGCTGATGGGCCGCTCCGCGCGTTTCTTTTTGGTTGGCGGCGTACTATTCTTTTTCGGTCCGACAATGAAGGCGCTCCTTGAGAAATATTTCGACTGGTTTGCCTGGGCGTTGCTGGCGCTTGGCATTGGAGGTTTCTTGGCTCTGAGGTACCTGCGATGAGATTTTATTCACGTAGCGCAGACGTCCTATCTGGCGTGCCGCCGACCTACGGGCCGCAACGCTTTGATAAAACCAGGCGTGTCGGAGTTTCTGCATCCACCTCAACGGCGCTGGAATCAGATGTGCTCGCGAGCGTCCGGCATACGTTCCGACTCGATTAGCGAGCCCGGCTCAGGATGGCGCAAATGAATCACAGCGAAATATCAATTACGATTCTGCAGCTCGCTTCGGTGGTGTTTCTTGTGCTGCTGAACGGCTTTTTTGTCGCTGCTGAATTCGCGCTGGTCAAAATCCGCGACACCCAACTCGAGCCATTGGTGCTTCAGGGCCACCGCCGGGCCAAGGTCGCTCGGCGGATCGTTCATAATCTCGACGAGGCCCTCAGCTCGACTCAACTCGGCATCACGCTGGCGAGCCTGGGACTGGGTTGGGTTGGCAAGCCCGTATTCGCGAGCTTGTTGTCGCCGGTGGTCAATTATTTCAACATCGGACCGGAGGAAGGGGAGTGGATTTCTTTCGCGGTTGGTTTCACCGTCATCACCTTTCTGCATATTGTCGCCGGTGAACTCGCGCCCAAATCGCTGGCCATTCAACAACCGTTGGCGACTTCGCTCTGGGTTGCCCAGCCCCTGCGGTGGTTTTACGTGCTGTTTTACCCGCTGATCTGGGTGCTCAATCACGCCGCCTTCTGGCTGTTGCGCCGCTGCGGACTCCAACCGGTGGGCGAAGGTGAACTGGCCCATTCTGAGGAGGAAATCCGCTTGTTGCTCGCCGAGTCGCGACGCCACGCGAGCGGCCCAACGCTGGGCCAGGACATCGCGTTAAACGCGTTCGCTCTGAGGCTGCGCCGCGTGCTCGAAGTCATGCGGCCGCGAAATGAAATTGTCGGACTCGACACCGAGGCCACCGTGGCCGAGTGCTTGGGGATTGCCCAGCGAACCCGTTATTCCCGTTTCCCACTCTGCGAAGGAGGCGACTTGGACAAAACGCTGGGCGTGGTTCACTCCAAGGACTTGGTGGATCTCCAGCATGAGGCCAAACAGGGACGCGACCTCGCGGCGGTGGCGCGTAAAATCCTATTTATTCCGGAAACCGCGCGGCTGGAAAAACTCCTCGCTCTATTTCTCCAACGTAAACAGCATTTTGCTTTGGTCGTGGACGAATACGGCGGGACGGTGGGCATGGTGACATTGGAAAATGTGTTGGAAGAACTGGTCGGCCCCATTGAGGATGAATTCGACCAGGAAGAGCCGCTCGTTCGACAAACGAGCGACGATAGCTGGCAATTGAACGGGGCGTTGCCCGCGCACAGATTGGCCGAGTTGATTGGCCAGAGTCTCGAGCAAGTTGAGCATGTGTCCACAGTGTCGGGCTTGATGATGCAGCGATTGGGGCGGTTCCCCGGCGCGGGCGATGTGCTGTTGCTGGGGAATTACGAATTGCGCGTGGAAGAGTTGGCTGGAACACGAGTCGCGCGGATGAGCCTGACGCGCCGAGCTGAGACAACCAAAGCGGAATGAACATGCTACCGACCACTGACAACGACGCCCCGATTTACAAGATGGTTCAAGCCTTTCGTAATTTCATGAAACTGGAGGCTGCCAGCGGCATCTTATTGATCGCCTGCACTATCGCGGCGCTGGCGTGGGCCAACTCGCCGTGGGGACAGAGTTACACGGCCCTCTGGGAAACGCCCCTGACGATCGGCTTCAAACAGATCCAACTCTCCAAATCACTCTTGCACTGGATCAACGACGGGCTGATGACCATCTTCTTTTTTGTCGTCGGCTTGGAAATTAAACGCGAGATGCTCATCGGCGAATTGGCCTCGGCCAAGCGCGCGGCCCTGCCCGTCATGGCAGCGATCGGGGGAATGCTGGGGCCAGCCGTGCTTTATGCCTGTTTTAATGCCGGCCAACCGAGCGCGCGCGGTTGGGGCATTCCGATGGCGACGGACATCGCTTTCTCGCTCGGCGTCCTTGCGCTGCTCGGCCAGCGGGTGCCGTTTGCCCTCAAGATTTTGCTGGCCGCCCTCGCCATTGCGGACGACCTCGGTGCGATTCTCGTGATCGCGGTTTTCTACACAGCCAAGATTTCGTGGACAGGCCTGGCGATTGCCGGAGTGTGCGGCTTTTTTCTCTTCGTCGTAAATCGGCGCGGTATTCAGCATCCGCTGGTTTACCTCCTGTTAGGTTTTGGCCTGTGGCTGGCAATGCTGAAGTCCGGCGTGCATGCCACCATTTCCGGCGTGCTTGTGGCGATGGCTGTCCCGGCTCGACTAACCTTCAGCGACCCGAAAATTGTGAATGTCGGAACTGGAGTGCGGCAGTGGCTTAAGAATCTGCTTCACGGGGTCGCCAAGCACCCGTCGCAGGCTAACCCGTTGCAATCCGTCCCCCAATCGGCCAGCGACGGTGAAAAAGTCGAATCCCCCCTTACCCGGTTTGAACAAGCCCTTCACCCCTGGGTCGGCTTTGGCGTCATGCCGCTGTTCGCCTTGGCCAACGCCGGAGTGACTCTCCACGGCGAACTATCCTCCGCGTTTCGCGATCCGGTAAGTCTTGGGATCATCGTCGGATTGGTCTTTGGCAAACCCATTGGCATCGTGTTGCTATCGTGGGCGGCCGTACGGCTTGGCGTCGCCGCGCTGCCCGGCGGCGTAGCGTGGCGGCATATCCTTGGCATCGGGATGCTCGCCGGAATTGGATTTACAATGTCCTTGTTTGTGGCGCACCTGGCTTTCGGTATTGGTCCGCTGCTTGACACGGCCAAAGTAGGCATCATCATCGCCTCGCTGATTTCCGGTTTGTGCGGCGGATTGTTGCTGTTCACAGCCGGTTTGCGTGTCGCGACTGCGGTTCAACCACAACCGCGCTAATCTTATGATGACCGTGTCATTTTTCGTTTGGGTCGGCTTCGGCGTCTTTGTGCTGGCGATGCTGGCGCTGGACCTTGGCGTGTTTCATCGCAACTGCCATCCAGTGAGCATGAAGGAAGCGTTGACGTGGAGCGGCGTGTGGATTGCGCTGGCGTTAGTATTTAACGCCGGCGTCTGGTACTGGAATGGAGACGACAAGGGACTGGAATTCCTCACCGGCTATGTGGTCGAACTATCGTTGAGCGTGGACAATCTCTTCGTCTTTCTCCTCATTTTCGGCTATTTCAAAGTGCCCGCGCACTTTCAGCACAAAGTCCTTTTCTGGGGAATCCTCGGCGCGCTGATCATGCGGGCTGTGTTCATCGCCGCAGGAGTCACACTAATGCAAAAGTTCCACTGGATAATTTACGTCTTCGGCGCGGTGCTCGTCATTAGCGGCCTCAAGATGGCGTTTGAAAGGGACAAGGAAGTGCATCCGGAGAAAAACCCGGTCCTCAAGCTCTTCCGCCGGTTCATGCCGGTTACGTCGGAGTACCACGCGGGCCGGTTTTTCGTGAAGCAGGGACAGACATGGATGGCCACGCCATTGTTCATCGTGCTGTTGATGTTGGAAACAACAGACTTGGTCTTCGCCGTGGACTCGGTGCCCGCCGTGCTGGCCATCACTACCGATCCGTTTATCGTCTATACGTCGAACGTTTTCGCCATCTTGGGCCTGCGCTCGATGTTTTTCGCGCTAGCGGGCGTGATGAAATTGTTCCATTACCTGCACTACGGCCTGTCAGCGGTGCTGATATTTGTCGGTGCCAAGATGCTGCTGGCTGGCTTTTACAAAATCCCGACGCTTGCCTCGCTGCTGGTCATTGTCGCGCTGCTTTCGGTGGCGGTAGCGGCGTCACTCATCCACGCTGGGCGAACGCGAACCGGCTGAAATCACGGGCGCTCCTAATGAGGACAGGCGCACTCTCCGCAGTTCCCTCTGGTATAGGACTCGCCGACTCTCGCTTCTCTCGGTGGGGCGACACTCCGTGGAGCCCTGAATTGTCCTAGTGGGACGGCTATCTTGCGAATCGGAGCAGTGGAAACGCCGGATTGTTTGGATGTCTTGGTGTTTCCATTGTGCCTTCTCGTTCGGATTTTTCGCCGCAACGTTTATCAGGGATCCACGGAGTGTCGCCCCACCTCACCGAAGGTGGCAGAAACTCGAATCCTACCTGGTACAGCATCTATCCTCAATAATTCTCCTGGAATCACCAGCCTCCGCGCTCCCATCCTCAATCCAAAGAAGAAGAAGCGGTTCAGGCGTGTCCGCATTCAGAGCTCCCTGGTGTCACGAGTTTTCCAGAAATCGTTTTTGTAAAGGATTTCGAATTGAGTATTGTCCGGGCGCATGTTTTCGGGATTGTTTTCGGTCAAGACGGGCTTGATCCGCAAGCGCGAGTGTTGGATGCCAACCCTTCGCGGGTGGATCATTATCTTTGTGTTTGCGATAGGCTTGGCGTACTTCGGCGTACACAGAGTTTTTCCGTTCTTAGCAGTCCATGACCCGCAAAAGTGCGAACTGCTGGTTGTGGAGGGTTGGATTCCGGACTACCTCATGGCGGATGTGAAAACGGAATTTGAGAGTGGGGGCTATCGGTTGCTGATCATCACGGGATCGCCAATCACAAAAGGCGAACCACTGGCGGAAGAGAAGACCTATCCAGAACTGACTCGCGCAGCGCTTCTCAAGAGCGGATGGCAGGAAGAGAACGTTGCCGCGGTTCCGTGTGCTGAAGCGTTACGGGATCGAACGTATGCTTCCGCAATTGCGCTCAGGGATTGGCTCGAGCGCGAGAAATCTCAGGTGGCGTGCTTCAATATTTTTTCCCGCGGATCACATTGCCGCCGGACACGCATGCTGTATCAGTTGGCATTTGGCGATCGCGTGAAGGTAGGCGTCATTGCCGGAAAAGATCTGCGATACGATAGCGAGCATTGGTGGAGAAGCAGCGAAGGAGTGCGCGATATCTTGGATGAAACGATCGCATATCTGTACGCGCGTCTCATTTTTAGGCCTGATTAGCCTTCCCGTCCCCAAAATGCTTTCGGAAGTAATCGGCGAAACTTTCTTCGAGAATCTCAATGTGGCTTTTTCCAGTCGCATTCGCTGCGATGTCGAGGAGTTCGCACATTTCGGCAGGAAGCGTAAAACTTGCGGAACCAGGATTGCCGGGAGATCCATCGGAGTTCTTCGGAGTGGATCGATTGCGTGCCGAACTCTCCTTCTTTGCTAAGAGAGGAGACAGGTGTTGACGCAGGATTTGGTCGGTCTTAATCCGCTTTTCCAGTTCGAGACTGGCGTTGAGCAATCCGTCGAGATCCATGAAAGCAGCCTCAATTAACTACGTTTGTTCGAGTCTAAGCGCGATTCGGTTCTGTGACGGTGGATCTTTCTGCCATGCATCCCCGGATTTTCTTTCCGGGTAAGACGCGGGGCTGATACCGATGAACTTTTACTGCAAGGCTACTTCGCCGTGTTCAAAATCAGGAATGTTTCCGGAGCCGATTCTAGTTTAGTACCGAGCTCGAACAGGGGAGTATGCCCGGATCTCGCTTGTGCGGTATCTTACTAAATCGTTGAATTTAATCGTTCTAAAGCCCTCTTCCGCTGTGATTCGAAACAGTTCCAGAATGGTTTTGGACGCTTCCACCGCGTGTGTCACTGAGGCGATCACATAGCGGCAGCCTGCGAAGTCGATGTTCTCACCGGCCTTCGGCACGAGGTTCAAATCGACCGATGTTTCCGATCCTTCGGGTAATCTGAGGTGCACTCTCATAAATGACCTTTCTCTGTGTAGCAAGATTCGGGCTAGGATCAAGAATCGAGTGGCCGCCGCGCGTTTTTTTGTTCCGGCTTCGATTTTAGAACGGTCTGGAGTTTTCGGACTTCGCGTGCGACTGCGAGGAATCCCGACAGAAGAATCAGGGCAATGCCAGCCCAGACACCACCTTGTTTGGTTGCAAGAAAATCATCATAGATCCGCTTCACGTCGCTTGAGGCCGCAAAGAAAAACAAAAAATAGCTGATGGCAAGGAGTCCGGCGACCATCGAAATGCCGATCGAAAACTCGAAACTGAAAACGGCCCGATACAGAGTATTCGACTGCGAACTAGCGCTCTGTTTTTTTGGCATCGGGCGCGAATCGGTGTTGGGAGGCAGAGCCGGGTAGAAGTCGTCGGTCACGCGATTCGAAATCTGCTTCGGCTTCGCGGGTTCGGGTGTGTTGATTTCCGATGAAGGAGTTTTCGTCGCAGATGATTTCGGGGCCGAGATGCGAAGGGTAAGTTCTGAAAGGGGCTGCCACCGGTCCATTTCCTCAAATCGGGCAAAGGGTGTTTGTGAGTTGATCTTTCGAGCCGCCCAGAGGTCGTAAATTTGGCCGATGGTGTAAGGTCCCTCAACCTGTTCGCTTACCCGGAGATAATAGATACCTTCATTCATTCAGTTCCCTCTGACTGATTTCCTCTTTCGAGGAGCGCGCTTAGCTCGGTCTGTTTAAGCAAGATCTTGTATATTTGATCTCTGGCAACTGCGCTTTGCCCACAGAAGGGCTTGTACTCCGGCGCAGGTTTTCCGCAAGTTTAATCGATTCCGGCCTGGTTTTGCGGGTCGTGTTGAGGAGAAGTCGGCGGGGAAATCGCGTCCTCCCGAGTTTCGGACCTGTTCTCTTCCGGGAAATCGCGCCGAAACGCCGGTGGCAGTGGTTCCCCAGGAAAGAAGACTTTGACCGGATAGCGCTTGCCATCGAGAAATGTTTTCGCGAGCCATTTTTCGACAAACTCACCGGTTTTCTTTCGCCCCAGTTCGCGCACGATGGGCACGTTTTCTCTGGCTTTTTGATTTGCCAGAAAGGTGATCGATTGCTTCAGGTTTTCCTTGGCATCCTTCCCGTTTCGAAAAACGCTGTCTTTCCGGACCTCATACTCGATTCGGGAAGCATCGACTGAGGGTTTGTTGAAGCGAATGGGCGGCGCTAACACGTAGATGACCTGATCTTCGAGGCGGAGTTCCCATTTGGCGTTGAGGTCGAGGTAGTAAGTGTATTCCACCGGAGCCCGAGCCTCCACAATGATCTCCGGAAGGGGAATGTATCCAAAGCCTGTGGTTGCCTGATCGGAGTGACTGAAGAGCTCGGTTTGGCTGAGATTGGCAAATTGAAGATAGTGGCCCGAGCTGAGGGTTGAAGCGTAACTGATGAACGAGGTTGTAACGGTACCCCGGTTAAACGCCGCCGCAAGTTCAACCAAGCGTTTGCCGGCATCGGCGACCGCCGCGGTTGTTTTGCTCGCTGCTTCTCCGGGAAGGTCTCTCAGCGACTTAAACACGTAGAGTCCCGCGGCTGCCAGAATCAGAACGATGCAGATCCAGGCCGCCGGCCACGCCCATGCGCTCGAACGCAGCGCCGCAGTTTGACCCGAGCGTGGCGCCTGAGGATGTTTCTGTTCCGAATCTTTAGCCATGAATCTATTAGGAATAGCCCGTGCGAGGAAACATTTCCACGGGAAAAATCGCTACGCGCCGATTGGTTTAAGTTTCAGCAGACTCGCATTGATGAACATTTTTGAAATCATCGCGTTGCTGATGACATTGACGGCCGTGTTTAGCTACGTGAACTATCGGTTGATTCGGCTCCCCACGCCGATCGGGCTCATGCTGATTTCGTTGCTTTTCTCATTGGCACTCATTTTCTCTGAGTATTTGGGATTCGGCCTGAAGGCGCGCGCGGCTGAATTCATGAGTCAGATCGATTTTAACCAGACGCTCATGCGCGGGATGTTGAGCTTTCTCTTATTCGCCGGCGCGCTTCACAAGTGTGGGACTTCCAATTTGCATACTCCGGGCGAGAAAGGAATTCAGTCCGCACGTAATAAAGATTCTCACATGGGGTGGTCTTCGCGGGGGGATCTCGGTGGCGCTGGCTCTCTCCCTCTCCGCCTCACCGGAACGCGCTTTGATTTTGATCGTGACCTATGTCGTCGTCGTCTTCTCAATCTTGGTCCAGGGGCTTACGGTGCCGGTTTTGTTGCGAACAGTTGTTCAGCCCGGAAACGGTCGCGAACATTCAGGCGATCATCCTCGCCTAGTTGCGCCCGTTGGCGGAGAGGTTGCGGACTTGTCCCGCCGTAGCCCAGCGGCGGAGGCGGAAGGACGATCCGAAGGTGTGGCCTTAACGCGAACCACCAGTAAATAAGCGAGTCTTTTTAAATCATGAGCGAAAACAAAGAGAAGAATATCCAAACGCTAGAGCACATCGAGTTCGACTGGGTGGATAGCAAACGCGCGGCCTCCTTGAAGGCTCTTTACGCCGGGATTCTTGGCAAAATCGACGGCTCGATCAAATGGTACCAAACGAAGCGTGTCTTGAAACGCCAGCTTGCGTGGTGTTTTCGAGTCACGGCCATTCTTCTTGGAGCCGTCGCCGCAGCACTGCCAACTGTCGCGGAGATGACGCGGCGCACGGACGACTGGCTGGTGCGCCCTGGTATGGCCACAATTGTCGGTGTCGCTGTCGGGGCCTTGCTGATGCTCGATAAATTTATTGGCGCATCCAGCGCGTGGATTCGTTACACCATGGCCGAAACCGCTTTAAAGGAACTTCGCGATGAGTGGATTCTCGCCTACGCGCTCGAAGCCGCCGGCTGGTTGGGAATGGCCGAAGCCAGCGTGGAACAGGCTAAGCATGCGCTCTCCATGCTGCAAGGGTTCCTCGCCCGCGGCAACCAGATCGTGCGCGACGAAACTACTCAGTGGAAGGCGGAGTTCCAGAGCGCACTGCAACAGATCGAAGAATTCGCTAAGACGCAACCCGGAAGATTGAGGAAGCAGTCGGCATTGTGAAGATCACCAACCCGGACCAACTGGTCGGTGCTTGGAGCATTTCCATAGATGACGGCCCGGAAGACGCGGTGACGGGCGACAGTAGGAGCTTCCGCCGGACGCCCGGGCCAATCAACGTGCGTGTCAAGGCCACTCTCAAAACTGGCGTCAATGGGGGACAGACAAGGGCTTTTGCCACTGAAACGGCTGAAGTGCTCGTTGCTGGTACGGCGAAGACTATCCCCATCACTTTGCCCTTAAACTAACCTTTGTGGATATGCGCAGGATCTGTTCTCTCCCCCACAGCCCTCACGCGCCCTGCGGGCACCCTCTCCCACTCCCGAGGGCGAGGGACTGGTGCTTCGGCGAGGACGAATTGCTGGCCGGGGATTTGGACTACCAAGATTTCAAACACCTGCCACCGAAAGACGAGGCGATGGTGTTGCGTTTGCTTTCAGCAGCCCGGAAGGGCGAAAGAGAATAGCCCAGCGATTAATCTCTGGATTTCCGGGCGGCAGGAGAACGAGTCCCGCCAGGGACGAAAGACGAGGATCGCCTGCTTGCTCTATGATTTCTTTCGCCCCCACGGGGCTCGAATGGACTTGTGCGCCGTTTCCCATCAATGAATCGCTGGGCTATTTTCGATTGTCCCTGGCGGGACTGTGTAGCGCACCGGGCTGTCTCGGGGAGCGGGAGCGTGAACGTTGAAATCTAGTGTCGGGGACAGTCATCCTTAGATTCGCCTTCACGCCGCGGAAGGCTCATTCCTTCAGATTCTTGCTGAGTTTCCGCCACGCGGCCATCGAGTCTTCGATGCGCTCGATCCAAGAACCCTGGTGTGGATAAAGCAACAACTGCGCGCCGGAGTGACTTCCTTGCATCTGCTCGTACGTGAACCGCATGACCGTTCACGACATCACACTGGTTAGTCTCCGGCGCGAGCCGCCATGGCTGACTATTTCAAGCCCAGCCGCCTCCCTTGTTCAAGCAAGGCGAGGGACTCTTTTATCCGCGTTTCTCTTGTTGCGGGGCGTTTTGCGACGTTTATCCAGGCGATGAAATGCTTGCGAGCTGACGGCGGCAATTGATCGAAGAAGCGTTTTGCTTTTTCGTTGAGTTCGAGAGCACAATTCAACTCGTCGCAAGGCTCCGCATCGACAATCGGGATTGATCTTACCCCCCAATTCCCAAGTCTCTTGGCCGCCGTGATTTTGGCAGCCCCGTGCCGAGTCATCCGCTTCTCCTTTATCGCTTTGGCAGCTCGATTTTTGTTCAACTCCGACCAGTGACTATCCAACCTCCGCGGCGTGAACTTTCGAGCATAGGTCTCCGAGTCAATTCGTTTGATGATGCTGTCGATCCAGCCAAAACATAGAGCTTCTTCCACAGCCGAGTCGTAATTGAGGATGGTTTTTCCGGTTCTCTATTTATGGAACATGAGCCAAATTCCGTCATTCTCCTTGTCGTGGTTCCTGCTCAGCCACCGCCTCCATTCCGCGCGAGTGTTCACAGACACTGTTTTCATACAAACGTTAGATTCCTTGGCCTTTAGTCAGGCATCATTCGAGTAACCGAGCGGGCACCCGACGGCACAGGCACTCGCTCTTTGAAGCCGCCAGGCCATCGGATTTCAAGGGCCGTCACACCGTCCCTAGTCCCAAGCACCAGCTTATTGGAATCCTGCGACCAATAACCGCCTCCCAGGCGAATCTCATGCGCAGGCCCGAATTCTCCATTCGGATAGGCGACCCGCACAATCGCGCCGACGGCCTGCGAATTCTGTGGGGGACCTTTCAATTCCACCCGTAAACCCGGCCGAGCTCTCTTGTTGCGATAGAGCTTCGATTCACCGCGATTCTGGCCAACCACCAAATCAATGCGGCCATCGACATCAAAATCGCAGACCGCAGCTCCGCGAGCATCGCCAAGCACCATCAGACCGGTCTCCCGCAAAGATGGAACGTCGAACTGGCCCGTACCGTCACCCCGAAGCCATAAGCCGTTTCCGGCATCGTGCCGGCTTTCGGAGGGTGCGACTTCAAAAAAATTCTGAGCCAGGAATAGATCCTCATTTCCGTCACCATCAAAGTCACCCACCGTGATTCCGAATATGGGCGACATCTGCGCTGCGGGTGGAAGCACGTGAACCTCGAAGGCGTCCCCGCGATTCAGAAGAAGAATCGAATCCAGCGTTGCGGCTGCGACGCTTCGAAAAGGAAGCACACTCAACTCAAGCAGCTCGGAGGTACTGGTTTGAGCAAACGCTTCGAACGTCGGGAATCTTTCCAGCATCGCTGGGAACGCGGCGCTCAAAACCGCACGGTCACGAGCGGGCACATACCTCCCAAGAGCCGAATCAAAGTGGGATTCGATCAAAGCCAGGTATCCGCTGCCGTCCGAATCGCCATAATGAAGTTGCAGCGGTTTGCTCAAGAACTGTTGCGCCCATGTGTTTCGTCCCCAATTGCCGGCGACAATATCCAATCGGCCGTCACCATCAAAATCACCGGTGACAACGCTATTCCACCAGCCTGTAAATGCGTCCAAGGACTCCACTCCGAGCTCGCGCAGGCTCGGGGCCAAGATGCGGATCGGCGCATTCCAGGGAACAAGCTGGCCCTGCTTATTGCGAAAAATACGCAACGGCCCCCATTCACATGCGAGAATCAACTCGGGAAGCCTGTCGCCGCTTAGATCGCTGAAAAGAGCACTGGATACCAACCCGATTTCCTTCATGATTTTGTGTGAATCTCCGTTCACGCGGAACCGCCCGTTCTCGTTTTGGAGCAAGGCGGAGGAGGCAGATTCAGGATATCGGCCTGCAACGACACGTCCTCCAACAAACAGATCCAAATCGCCATCGCCATCCACATCAGCCATCGCCATCGGACCTGTGCTGGATCCCGATCGCAACAGGTTTTCATCGATCACTCCCGTCACCAATGAGAAGTCACGCACGGCGGGAGCGCTCGTCATTCCATCCTCATAATTCGCGTTCCCGATGAGCAGATGGATACCGGACATATTCGGCCGCCATCCAAGAATCGTCGTCATATCCCGCTCGACCGGCTCCTCCAAAAGTTCAGCGCGCTGGCGGATGAACCCTTTCCCGCCGTCGTTTCGGTACACTCCCATTCGGCCTCCCTTGCCCGCGCCGATGAATAAATCGTCAAATCCATCGCCATTAAAATCGAACCAAGTCACACCCGGACCCAGTCGGCTCAGTTTTCGCGGCAATAGCGGTTGCCTGGAGAAATCGTCAAAGTCTTCCTCGAAATGCGAATGTTTCAGCCATTCACTGACGTCTTCGAAATATGCCTCGGCAGTTTGTGGCTCCGCATGAGCCACTGCGAGAACAGCGTCCGATTCGTTCACCTCGACAACATGATTCGCCGGCACGTTTTCGAGAGGGCTTTTCCGTCCATTGCGCCATGTCACTTCAATCTTAACACGATCCTGAGCGCTCAATACGGCGAATGTTCGCATAAAATCGTCGCTCGAAAGATACCGTCCACCACAGATCATTTCCTGCGATTGCGCAGGCAGACCGGGCGCCATCACGCGGACCTTTGCGCCAACCCCTCGCGTGTTCGGCGGTGCGCCCCGAAGCCGGACCGCAATTCTTGGTTTCGAAACATTGTTCCGATACACGAGCGGCGTGCCATTCAGACAGTTGACAACCACATCCAGATCTCCGTCGTTGTCCAGATCGGCAAGAGCCATGCCCTGTGAAATGCTGCGTGAATCAAAACCCCACTCTCTCCCGATATCTTCAAAAGTAAGATCGCCACGATTTCGGAAAGCAACGTTCGGCGTATCGAGCAACGGAAACCGTCTGCGCAGTTGCAGTTGCTCCTGCGATGGCATTGAGCTCCCCGCCTTCTCGCGGTCGATTTGCATGGCAATGTCCGCATGTTGCGCGTCCCTCCAATGGCCCGTGGTGATCAGCAAATCTTCGTAGCCGTCAAGGTCCGCATCGAGAAAAACCGGACACCACGACCAATCCGAGGCTGAAACTCCGCTGAATCGCGCAAGTTCCGAGAACGTAAAGTTACCCGCATTCCGAAGAAGTGTGTTTCGGGACACCTGCGGGCGTTGCCCGATGCTGGCGCGGACTTGCGCGAAAGCGCGAGCGTCCATGACCTGCACCTGACGTCTCGCGTGCTCACGACTCAGCATATCCGCTACAAAAAGATCATCAGCTCCATCGCGATCGATGTCCGCCGCATCGACACCCATCGAAAATAGACTGGTCTGTCGAACCGTGCTTCGGGGAGGCGCACGGAATCGCCCTTTTCCATCGTTTAACCAAATTCGGTCGGGAGACTGAAAATCGTTGCACACGTACAAATCGGGTGTTCCGTCGCCATTCAAATCGCGAAACATAGCGGAGAGCCCCCAATCATAGGGTATTCCAATCGGCGACGCGTCTTCATCGACAAAACTGCCATCGGTCCAACTTAATTTCTGAAATCGGCCATGGCCCGTGTTCCGAAAAAGTGAGTCGGCTTCACCGTTCTCCAGAACGCCCCCCGCCTTGTCGAATGTGAAGCGTCCTTGAAGATTCGGCGCAGAAGCCGGTCGTCCGTTCATCGAGATGAACCGATACACTCCGTTGGTGACGCCCACGCTGAATTGGATATCGGGCATATCGCGCATCGTGTCGTTTCGGTAATTCACGACATACAAGTCGAGGAACCCATCTCCATCCATGTCCGCGAGAGCCATCGAACAACTCCCGTTCGTGCCTCGCAAACCCGCTGCGTCCGTGGCCTCGCGAAATCGGCCTTTCCCGTCGTTGAAGAACAGTCGTGTTCCAGCCGCGATTCCGTTCACGATAAGATCCAGATCGCCATCTCCGTCGATATCTGCCAGCGCACATCCCGTCGAAGCCTGGTCTTGGCATCTCACTCCGGCAGATGCCGAGATTTCTTCAAAGCGCCAATTACCGAGGTTTCGGTAAAGGGCATTCGGCGAGTCCAATCCGCAAAGATACAGATCGCATAGGCCGTCCCCATCTACATCGCCCGCCGCCACTCCGGAACCGTTAAGGAAAATCTGGTTCGTCAAAGATCGATTCTCATTCAAGTGATTGATAAACCCGATACCCGAAGTCGCTGCGGTAATTTCAGTGAATCCAACCCGTCCCCCGGATTCGATCTGCAGCGCCGCCCTCCGGTGCGCACCGACATTGCTCCATTCAAGCTGGGCACCCTGAATTCTCAGAACGATTGCAAGAATAAGCCAGAAGGATTTCAGATACGCGAGGGCCGCGTTCGAGGGGAACGCTTGGATGGATCGAATGCTGTCTAGGATTTGTCTCGGCGTCCGAACGACAGTATTGCTCCTATTGAGTAGCCGTCCGACAGCATTCTTAGAAGTGATTTCCGAAGGCAAAACTCGATTCCATTGGCGCATAAATATCAAGTCGAAGGCATATCTTTCATACCGGCCGGCGACGAGAAAAAACTGCGAGCCTTACTGTCCCAGCGGCAGAAAAACAAAATCCAATAGAGCGTTGAATACAACTCGCCCCACCAATGTTTTGAATGCTTCACGGTAAGAGCGAGCGAGCGTCCGGAACATTGCTACAGTGAACTCGGAAAACTGCGGATTGGGGAATAGCGGCGATAGGTTTCCCAGATCTCCGGGTTTCCACTCGTTCTAGGATCACCGGTCTCCGTGAGATAGCGAAGTAACGTGTCCCCAAGCTCTTTCCGAACCGATTCGAATGCCGGATCGAGCGCCAGATTCCTGAGACAGCCGGGATCTTCGTTTATGTCGTACAGTTCCTCAGAGGGACGTTTTGAAACAGCCAGATCCAGGAACCTTCCGATCGGGGCATCGGTTTTATGCTCGATCAAGAACGTGAGGGTTGGGCAGGCATCGATATCATGGTAACCGCCGTGCATCGGTCCCAGAGATCCGTTCGGTTCGAATTTCTGTGGATCTCCGGCGGGCCAGCGTTCCGGATGAAAATTGCGAATGTATAAGTAGTCCTGCGAGCGAAGCGCTCTGCATGGATAACCCAAGTTGTCCACGCGTGATGACGAATGCCGCTCACGGCCGCTAAAGACGCTTTTCCGGCTGGCATCGACGAGACCTTGTTTCTCGGACGTAAGAATGCTCAAAATGCTTCGCCCGGACATCGCCAGAGCCTCTCCACTTTTGGCCGGATGCGAAACGTTTGCCGCGTCCAGAATCGTCGCGGTGAGATCCACGAACCCCACCAGATCGTCAACGGTGCGAGACCCAGGCACGCGCTTCGGCCACGCGATTGCGAGTGGCACATGAATCCCATATTCATACGCGTTGGCTTTCGCACGCGGAAAAGGCATGCCGTTGTCACCGGTCACCATCACGAGCGTGTTCTCCATTTCCCCGGCTTCTTCGAGCAACTTCATGATCCGGCTCAAATGTAGATCGAACCATTCGATTTCAACGCAGTAGTCCAGAAGGTCACTGCGGACCTCGGGAGTGTCCGGCAAAAACGGGGGGACGGAAATGTCTGCGAGTCTCTTTCCGTCCCGGACACCGGAGCCCGGTTCATATTGACGGTGCGGTTCATGACCGCCAAACCAGAAACAGAACGGTTTCTCCTTGGAGCGCGACGCCAGAAAATCGCCAAAATTTGCGGCGTAATCATTGTTCGAGATTCCTTTTCGCGGAGGCTTCAGTTGGTGCTGGTTATACTCGGGTCCGGCCGGATTGCGAGTTCTTCCGGTGATCTTCCAGTTTCCCGGTCCCCACCCTTTTCCAGTAAAGCCGACATCGTAACCCGACGTTTCCAAAAGCTCCGGGAACGTCACGTATTCTCGCGAAAACGAACTGGCGTGCGTTCCCGCCTCCTGAAGTTGCCAATGATGCCGGCCCGTGAGAAGCGCCGCCCGCGAGGGGCTGCATCCGGGGGAGCCAGCAAAGCAGTTCCGAAACAGAACACCCTGAGCGGCGACACGATCAAACGCCGGAGTTCGCACGGCACGGCAACCGAGCGCGGACGTGTGCAACCACGATTGATCGTCCGAAATGGCGATCAGGATGTTTGGTCGCTTGGAATCTGCGCTTTGGATGAGGCGTGGATTGGCTGTCACTGCCAGGAGTGCACCAAGAAGAATTGCTTTCATAGAATCACCGTTTGCCTGTTTGATTAGTTTCCATTCTGCCAGGGGACCGCTCCTGCCTTTTGGAAATGAACTTGAAGGGCGTCGGAAAGTTCGCCCACAACGGCGCTCTCCCCCGAAGCGAGGTCGCGTTGTTCCAGAGGGTCACTGCCAAGGTCAAACAGTTGGTACGGTTCGAATGGATGGTTTTGCAGAAGTTTCCATTTTCCCCGGCGAACGGCGTAGTAATCCTGGCCCAGGTAGCGCGCCCCGCCTTCTCGCCTCATCCAGAAAAGATCCCGTTTGGAGAGTTCAAGTGCCGGATCACGAAACAGTGGGAGAATAGAAACACCATCGACGGTTTGATCGGTACGGGCGCCGACCGCGTCGCATATGGTTGGGAACAGATCCATCGTCAGTGCCGCTTGATTCGAGCGGGTGCCCGGGCGAATCTTCCCCGGCCAGACCGCGCACATCGGAACTCGTATTCCGCCCTCATACATATCTTGCTTTCCACCACGCGATGCGCCGCAACTTGCTCCTACACTAAGCTGTCCGCCGTTGTCGCTTGTGAAGAGAACGAGTGTATTCTTGTCCATACCGCTCGTCTGAAGCGCCTGGATCACACGCCCCACTCCGGAATCAAGGTGTTCGATCAATCCGCCGAGTCGCGCGCGTTTCTCGGTTGTGCCGGGATTCCGCTCTCGCACCCGCGCCACCCATTCCTCCGGAGGTTGGATGGGCGTGTGCGGGGCGTTGTACGCCAGGTAGAGGAAAAACGGCTTATTCTGATCCGCCCGAGAATTCAGAAACTCGACCGCCCATTCGGAGAACAGATCGGTCGCGTGTCCGCGCGGATCTACCACCTGTTTGTTCCATCGCATGTAATTCGTCCCGTGACGCAGATGCGTATAGTAATCGTCCATCATGTCACCCAGGAATCCCCGGAAATAGTCGAAGCCGCGCTCGTTGGGTGTGTTCGGCGATTCAAGGCCGAGATGCCATTTCCCCACCAAAGCTGTGTCGTATCCGGAGTTCTTCAAGATCTGTGAGATCAAAATGGACCCCGGGGAAAGGTATCCCCAACTGTTGCGAGGATTGGACCGAATCACGCCCGGAACACCCACAAGATCCGGATATCGTCCCGTCAAAAGCGCCGCGCGTGTCGGCGAGCAGACAGGGCAATTCGCATAGAATTGATCGAACCGAATACCCCCCTGAACAAGCGAATCGATATTTGGTGTTTGCAGATCTTCTGCTCCGTAGCTCGACAAATCGCCGAAGCCCAAATCATCCACGAGAATCAGCAGAACGTTCGGACGCTCCTTGCCAGCCGGTGTCTGGGCCGAAACCGGGGATACCAATAAGATGAAGAGAATTGTGGAAAGGAATGAGCTGGCAAAACCGAAGCGCCAAAATGAAGCGAAGGAACCTCGGAAAAACATTGTTCTCATCAGTATCAAAAGGCTTTTTTCAAATTCCGCAGCGGAGACGATCGCTTGATTCAAGTATGGAGAACACGACCCGTGCGCGGATCATCCCGTCAGGCAATGTTATTGAGTTGCGCCTTCTTCAAAAGCGCCTGCTCGCGTTCGCCGTATTTTAGTTTCAGTGCCTCTCCGCGCCCGGCGGGAGTCATTTTTTTCCAGCTCTTCTGGAGCACTCCAATCATTTTCGCTTCGTCCGTCTTTGATGCGAGATCGGCGAATTGGATCTCGAGAAATACCAGGCAGAGTGCGTCCTCCAGCACACGGCCCTCGGGATCCTTCGGGAATTCTCTTTTAAGGTTCAGAGCTTGCACGCGAGCGATCGTCTCATCCGAGTAACCCAGTTCGCGCAAAATCTCGCCCGATCTGCGGGCGTGGAAGGCTTTCAATTCCGTTCGCCATTGCAAGTAACCGGCCCGGTTCATTTCGTAGCAGCTTCGCGGAATCGTCCAACGGCTGAGATGTTGACACCGCGCCGCAAGCCGCAGTTCCTCCGAAGCTCCCGGGCAAAGGCGCAAGACCCATTCCGTGAGACGCTTCGCGTGGACAAGTTCGCGGGGCTCGGCGACGCCGTTTCTGATTTCGCTGTTTGGATCACGCGCGTTCTCTTCGTCGAAGCGCCTGATCGCGGCATCGAATCGTGTCTCCGATTCGTCGCCGGATCCGCCGATCGTTTTCTCAACGGACATGCAAGTATTGTCTGAAGTTTGCCGCGTGCATGAACCAACGTCTTGCGCCTTACACCGTCGAACGTCAGTCACTGCACTGTGTTTCCGGAATTCAAAAGAAACGCCATCAAATCTTCAATCTCGTCTTGATGGAGCGTGTTCAACAATCCCTCCGGCATCATCGAGACCGCGGAAGGCTTCATCGACTCGATGTCCGCTCGGCGGACGCCCGTCATCCTGCCCGGATCGAACATGTCTTCCACTACGTTGACAGACGATCCGCTCAGGTTCCCGATTCGGCCCGAAACCGTTTCTCCGTCTTTCTTCTGGATCACAATCGCTTCGTATTGGTCGCTGATAATTTTGCTCGGCTCGACAATCGATTCGAGCAGATCGCGCACGCTGAACCGGCCCGCAACCGTCGTGAGTTCGGGTCCCACCAATCCACCATCGCTCCCAAACCGATGGCATGCGGCGCAGGCCACTTGGCCATACAGACTGCGTCCGCGCTCCAAGTCCCGCTTGCCCTGCAACCCGCGTTCGACGATGGAAGAGAGTTCATTCAGCGTCCACTCCTTCACAAATGTCCGGGCGCCTAACACTGTGAGCGGTGAGAGGTCTTGCGGTGCCGCTTCGAGAATTGGCCTCAGAGCAGTTCTTTCTTGTTCGGTCAGAGATTCGATCGCTTGGTTCTTCATCGAGCGCAGAGAACTGGCGAATGTGTTGCCTCCGCGGTAACTGGCGCCCTTTGTCGAGAACCAGCGAAAATACTCTTCGCGCAACGGCATGCTCCACCCTGTCTCAAGCTTTCTCAACGCCAGGACGTAGTCGATCTGCTCTTCCTGTGTCGGGGCTTCCCGAAGCACGCCCATGATTTTCGAAGCCGCGCTCGGTGCCTGAAGATAGACCAGCAGATTGGATAACAAAGCGTTGAGCTCCCGTGATTTCGCAGGGAAAAGCGGGTCAAACTTGCGAATCAGTCTTTGCCTCGTTGTCTCAGCCGGTCTCCCCAACCGCGTGAAAACCAGCGAATAGGCTCGCATCAAATCAACACTGTCGCCACGGCTTAACGCGCCGATGTCGAGATTCTCGAGAGCTCCGAGCATTCTGCTTTGAAGCGTTGGGTCGGGAGCGGTGTCGGACGGTTTCCGATGGAATTCGTCTTTGCTGGAGACGCGGGCCAAGGCGACCATTGCGGCGGTCTTGATGCGCGTGTCACGCTCGTTGAGGGCTTTTTCTGTCCACCACTCCGGATTCTGCCATTCAAGAGCGATTCGGGCGGCATGCCGGATAGCGCGGTCGGGATCTCCCAAATAGGGCCATACGGCTTCGACCGCCGTCCGGTTTGGGTGACCATGAAAACTCTCCAGTTTCCGGCGCAAGTCTCGATTCGCGAGCAGCCGGGTGTCGGACGCGCTCGGCGTGGTGGATTCGCTGCCCGTGTAAGTGAGCCGATAAAGAGCCGATTGCGCTCCGCGCCCGCCGACGGTGATGTACATTGCGCCATCCATCGGGTTCACGATCAAATCCGTCACGGGAAACGGCTGTCCGGAAATGAATTCTTCTACCTCGCCTTTGAAACTGGCGCCCGATGGTGTCAAGTGAACCGCGCGCAGCTTTCCGAAACTCCAATCACTGATGAAAAGAGCGTCCTGATATTTTGCGGGAAAGTTCGCGCCGTAACCAAACGCAATGCCTGTCGGTGAGCCCGGACCGATATCGACGAGGGATCCGAAGCTGTCGATGTAATAGTCGGGCCATTTGCCTGCGCCGTTGCGCCAGCCAAACTCGGCGCCGCTGATCACGTGATTCACCCGGGTCGGGCGATACCAGGGAGCCCCAATATCCCATTCCATATCCGCGTCGTAGGTGAAGAGTTCGCCCTCGCGGTTGAACGCCGCGTCAAATTGGTTTCGAAATCCGGTGCAAATGAGTTCCCATTCCTTTCCTTCCGGATCGGTTCGAGCGATGTAACCGCCCGGCGCAAGCGTGCCTGCCATGAATCCCGTCGTGAGCCGGGGCAGAAGGTGATCCTCGCTCCAATTCAAGGGAGCGCGCGACGAGTCGAGTTCCGTCATGCCCGATGCGTCTCCGTTGACGACGTAAATCGATTTCCCATCCGGCGATAGGATCAATGCGTGGAGGCCGTGCTCGCCGCTGCCCTGAATGGCTCGCAGCAACTTGACCTCGTCGAAGCGGTCATCAAGGTTCGTATCCCGCAATCGATAGAGGCCGTGCGTCATTCTACCCTCGTTCACCATCACATAGAGGCTGTCGAAGGCGTAGAGAAGTCCGTGAGCACCGGAAATTTCCAGATCGATGGGTTCCGGTTGAATTGCCGTACTTCGTCCTACAGGCGGAGGAGTCACTCGATACAGCCTTCCGTTTTGGTCGGAAACGATCAGTCGGCCCTTGGGATCAAGGCAGATTGCCACCCACGAACCTTCCGTTTCCCTGGGAACGTTGTAGAGCATTTCCAATTTGAAGTCTTTGGCCACTTTCAGATTGCCGGCGGGGATGAGATCCGCCGTGCTCAGGGACTTGAACTGAATGTTCTTGCACTGAACGGTCATCGGCTCGCCGGCGTGAATCTGGAGTGCGAGCACGCCCGAGGTAAGGCGTTTTCCTTCGGTGTCATCAATCACGTCGATCGTCTGTTTTCCGTTGATGAAATGCTGCAGATGGCTGCCACGTGCAATGATGACGTAGTCGTTCCAGTCATTCTTTCTGATCGCCGCCTGAATTTCCGCTGAATCGCCGATCGGACCGGTTACGTCCCTCTCGCCATCCGCGGTCCAAACAACACTTTGCCCCCGTTGCGCCATGATGCCGCGTCCTCCGGCGCCGCCGCCTTCATCGTAGAGAATTCCTGAGAACGTGTCTCCCGCCTCAAAATCCGCTTGATAACCGGCGACCACAAAGTTGTCTTTCGCCACACTGCGGTACTGCACGCCTGAGTTGGCGAAGCCAGAGCTGTTGTTCGCCACAATCCTGTATGAGAATCGCAGCTCGAAATCATCGACGCTCAGATTCATGTCACCGTCTTTGGCGACCAGGAAATTATTTCCCCGCGCTGGAGTTTCTTGGGTGGTGACTCCCGTGATGGCGCCATCCTGAACCGACCAATGCTGCGGACGCCCCGTCCATCCGGTGAGATCGTGGCCGTTGAAAAGCTTCTTGAAACCGGCGTCAGGAACGAAAACAGTCGGTTTCTGTCCGGCTGCAAGCGCATCCACAATGTCCTTCGCGTCGCGAGGCAAACTCACCTTTGCGGACCCGATACCCGTGAATGTTGTCGTAGTGGTGCGATCGAGTTGAATCGTGGTCTCCCGGAATGCCCGAGTGCCGCCGAGGGAAACCGTGAACCGAGTTAGCACGCCGTCCTGTATTGTGAATGCCGCGGACCCTTTCGGATTGCCGATCCCGCTGCCCGGGCCTCCGCGTCCGCCCCTTCCGCCGCGTCCCCCGCGTCCCCCGCCAAATGGATCGCCCGCCGAGAGAAGCTCAATCACGGTTTCCGGAGTGAACTCCGCGGTTACGATGTCGCCCTGCTTTAGGAACCGTGTTCCTTTGGCGGCCAATTCCTGAGCCTCGGTGTAGGGCATCTTGAAGCCAGTAACCGTCCGTGCGTCGAAGCCTCCCGGGCCAAAACGACCACCGCCGTCGCCCGGCGGACGAGCCGACGCCTGTTCGAGAGTCATCCAGTTGTCTTCCCGCACGATGGCGAAATGGCCGCCTTTCGCGGCGAACTCAAGGCCGTCGTTGGAGCCTGACGAAACATGCGTGTATCCACCCCTTTCGATGTGTCCGCACGTTATTCCTCCCGCACGTCCGGAGGGGCCGCGAGCCTCGGGAACCTCGACGACGGTTTCCCATTGGAAACTGGCTATCTCTGCCAGTTTGCCTGCGGCGGTTGAAACTGCAATTTGAAGATTGGCTTCCGCCGCCGACAAAGCCGGACTTGCGAAAACAGTTCCCGTGATAAGGATGCTTAGGATTTTCATGGGTGATCCGGAAAAAGACACGTTGCACCGAGAAAGTCAACGCTTCTTGATCACCCCATGATCAGCTGATCAGCTGATCAGCTCCCCGCTTTCAATCATACGTTCAAAGTAATTCTTTTGAAACGATCGATGAGAAGGATCGCCAGGAGACCGCGGAGCCGTCGATCAAGAATCGGAATCAACCAGCCTCGATTTTGGGCTGGACAAATTTGTGTCGCACATACGACATGAATTTGTCCGAGGTATATTCTGAGTCTTTGTCGGGATTTTTGAATCAGGAGAACTCAGTTCCGGAGTTTTTGGATAGAGAAGTCTGTCGTGGACAGTGGATAACCGGGTTCCTTCTATTCATCATCTTTGCAGAGGCACTTTGGAAAGGTCCTCGATTTGATAAAAACGGTGGATATCATTTGTGTAAGGAATGAAAATTTCTGTTTCGGGAAAGGCTCCCGCGACGTTGGTTACCAAAGTCTGCAACACGACCGGTTCGCTCCCCACGGAAACTCGGTACACAGCGCCCGATTTGCCCGGCCAGCTTAATCTCACCCGGTTGGCGTTCCAACGCGCTATATCGACTCGGAACTGAGTGTCAGACCTAGACGGATCGTCAGCGGCGATTTGTTCCCATGCGTTGCTGTAACCGTCATCGTCGGGGTCATCCTTGGCGCCCCATGCCAAATTTCCGAAGAATGCCCTTTCCCACGAGTCATCCAGCCCGTCCCGGTCACTGTCGTTAATCGGAACGCCGTCAATCATCAGACGAACGCTTCGGATGGATCCGGTCCCTTTCTCGGCCAGATCGCTCACCTCAATCGTCCAGTTCCCGGCACTGTTTTCATAGAAATGGTGTGTGGACATATAAGTCCAGTCTCTCGGGCCGATTGAATCGTCGTCGCCGAGGCTCTGTAGGACACTCCGCGTCCCTTGGGGCGAGAGAAGCGTGATTCGCATGTCTCCGCGCGAAGTGTGATCCCCATTGATTCGAACGGAAACGTGCTCGCACAGGAGCGAGTCCGGGACTTGAAATGTGTAGTTGGTCGTTTCAAGCGATAGCTGAACCCGGGTCGAAGGATTTGACTGAACCACGTCGCGCAGCGCTTCCCCGTCTCTCTGGTTGATGAACACTGCGGGAATCGTTGTGTATTCTGTTGCTCCCATTACAATTCGGGCTGACGTGTCACGGTTGTTATAGACAATTGCGAACGCAGCATCGGCGGCGGCGGCGGCGGAGAGTTTTTCACAAAAGTAATTCTCGCCTCGTTCGATCAGAGCAGCGCGCCCGGTCAGGCTGTCGGCTATTCCAACGACCGTCGTGCCGACGTCGGCTGCTGGAAGGATTTCCGTGGGTGAGTCGGGAAACGGTCCAAGTGCGGGAAGAGCGATAATCGACTGGAGTTCAATCGGAATCGAATCGCCGGTGACGCGAACCCGAAGTCCTTCGTCCGGGATTGCCGCTCGCCGATTCGACGCAAACTCGATTCGCTTTGTCGCCGGCCGATTGCGCCACGTTGTTGCCAACGTCACGGCGATCCCGGTGTCCGGGATGCCGAAACCCAGATTATGGCTGACTTGAAAACCGGCGGCGTTCCGCAAGAGGTCCGGATCGGACGAATCATAGTGGCGGCTCGATAGAATCAGGATTTGTTGCACATCCCGATAGGTTAGATTGGTGTTCGCCGCAAGGATGAGCGCGGCGGCGCCGCTGATTTGCGGTGTCGAAGCCGACGTGCCGTTAAAACCCGTCCCACCGAAGCCGTAGTCGGCCAGATCGTTGGTGTTTGAGTTGTATCCAGCCTGTTTCTGCCGGTCCGTTGTCAGCAGGTTCGGAGAATTGGTTGAACATGGATTGGATGCGAGATCTTCGTCGCCGCTCGGTGCGGCCACCAGGAGACAAGCTCCCGGCGAACTATACCTGGCAAACTTCCCGTCCAGCCTAGCCGCCGCGACTCCGATGACTCGCGGGTCCGTCAAGTAGCCGTCGTCGTTTGCATTGATGCTCCTCTCCCGTCCATTCCCGCCGGCGCGGACAATAACTGTGCCTAGGCCTGATCGACCAAACGCGACCGCGTTCGAGATCCCGATATTCTCAAGCGTGCTGACCGGAAACTGCACGGAACTGTCGTTTCCCCAGCTATGATTCTGAATGCTGACCACATTCGACTTGTATTGAAACATATCCATCAAAGTCTCGTCGCTGAGCACGAAACGGTCGCGGGCATTGAATAGAACCCAGCTTGCCAAGCGTGCCTCGGGAGCCACCCCGCTAATACCGATCTTGTTGTTTCCCTTTGCCAGAGCGAGACCGGCGACGGCCGTTCCGTGATTCGCCGAAGAGCCGGCCGGCACGCCGCTTTCGGTGAATGTTGTGAAACTGAAGTGCGGCATATCGACAGCTTGAGGCGCCAAGTCCGGATGGGTAAGATCGACACCGTCATCGGCCACCGCGATTACGATGCCTGTTCCCCGACTTTCCGTCCATGCCGCGCGAACGTTGAGATCCACACCGAGACGCGTTCCGTCCAAATCCCGATTTTCCAAGTAAGCCTGCCACGGAATCTTTGAGTCTTTAGATTTCGCGAAATACGGGTCGTTCGGTTTTGAAAACAGACTTCCGTGCAATTTCTTCGGGCGTATCGAAACGGGATAACAGGCAGAAACCAAAGGGTGATTCGAAAGCTCTGAGGCAGCGTCCAGGGCGATCCACGTATCTTTCGCCTCAAGGATGTAGATGTTGTGCGTCACTTGACGGGAAACCCGCATAGGAAAACCTTCGAGAACTGACAAAAGTTTCTCCGGCTCGTCAATCTGCAGCACAATCCGGTTTCCAAATTCGATATAATCTCCTTTCCCTGACTCCAGCCAGGCGCGGACCCACTGAGTTTTCGGGATAAGGTTCTTTTCAGAGGGCGCGACCGCCAAGGGGCGCTCAACGAAATAGACGGTTCTCCGCGGCTCGCTGAATTCGAACAACACGGTGCTCGAGAGATCCGGAATCCCAGCGCCGAAAGCGCCGATCGAAAAGAGCGCGCTGAAAAGAAGTGTTAGGGGACGTCCCATGTGCTGAATCGGAGGAGGTGGCACGCCGGCCATGTTTTTGGTCTCCATGAGCGCCCTTCATCTTCGGATGTTTTCACTCTCAATGAACCGACCCACCCCTGCACCCCTCCGGGGAGGGGATCCGAAACCGGTGCCCGCGACGAAGCTCCCCTCCTCGGAGGGGTGGGGGTGGGTTCATGGTCCAGATTCGTGCCCCTCGTATTCCGTGGGGAGGGTGAGGCTCCGTCGAACCCATACTTCTGTGGATTCCAGGGTTCGGCGGGAGCCTCACCCTCCCATTCTTGGGGCAACTGGGATCGAACTCTATTTAGTATTCCGTGCATACACCATTGCTCATCTAGCAAGTTACATTCCTTTTGGCTGCTAAGAATTCGACTTAACCGACTACGAGGACGGACTGGACCTAAATCTTCCACTGATGATTCAAAACGCTGTGGCGGGCGACTTTCCTGCTGCAAGCGATCGCGCCGGTCACGTATGTCTTCGCTTGCTGAACCGAATTCGGAAGACTATTGCCGAGCGCGATGTAGGAAGCGATTGCGGCCGAGTACGTGCACCCCGTTCCGTGCGTGGCGATGCCGCGGATGAACGGAGCGGTTAGGAGCAATTCGGTGCGTCCATCATAGAAAATATCGGCCGCCTCACGGAGCCTCGCCAAGTGCCCCCCTTTGACTAGCACAGCGCGACTGTATTTCGAATGAAGAATCCTTGCGCTGGCTCGAAGGTCCTCTGGATTTCGAATTCGGATACCGGACAAGACCTGAGCTTCATCGACGTTGGGTGTGATCAACGCTGCCAATGGGAAAAGCTCCTTTTCGAGTGCTGAAACAGCGCGTTTCTGGAGAAGCGGCACGCCGCTGGTGGAAATCATTACCGGATCAACGACGATTGGAATCGGTCCAAACGTCCGCAACATATTGGCCACGACTCGAATGATCCCTGCGGAGAATAGCATTCCCGTTTTCACCACTGCAGGTGGCAGTTCGCGGAAGACCGCGTCGATTTGTGCTGCAATCAGATTCGTCCGGCACGCTTGAATTCCGGAAACGCCTTGGGGGTTCTGGGCCGTAATGCACGTAATCGCGCATGTGCCGTGGACACTTAATGAAGCGAAGGTCTTCAGGTCGGCCTGAATCCCAGCGCCACCTCCGCTGTCCGATCCCGCAATGGTCAAAGCCACTGGAGTTTCTTGCACCTTTTTCATCGTCGCACGCACAGAAAGACAAATCCGCGCTGTTTCTCGCTGAAATCAGGCAAGGTTGTCAATGTTCGCAACGGGTCGATTCCGGATTTCAATTCTTCCCGGATTCCATATCCTTCCGGCATGGACAAAGAACGCGTTGCCGAGATTCTGGTCGAAATCGGTGTGCTGCTCGAATTGAAAGGTGAAAACCCTTTTAAGACTCGAGCCTATGCGAATGCCGCCAGGACATTGGAAACATTGACGGAACCGCTCGAAAAAGTCGTTCGCGAGAACCGGCTTGGCGAGATTAAAGGGATTGGCGAGGCTCTCCGGGACAAGATCACAAAACTCGTCGAGACTGGAAACTTGCCCTATTACGACGAGCTGAAAGCCTCCTTGCCGGAGGGGCTTCTCGGCCTCATGGACATTCCGGGACTCGGTCCCAAGAAAGTCAAACTGCTGTATGAGAAGCTTGGTGTGTACAGCATCGAACGGCTCGAAGCTTTGTGCCGTTCCAATCAGGTTGCCGACCTTACGGGTTTCGGCGAAAAGACGCAAACGAAAATCCTCGCGGGAATCGAATTCCGGAAGAAATACGCGAGCCAGCATCTCCTCGGACATGCGCACCGTGCGGCGAATCCAATTCTGGAAAGTCTGCGCGGGCACCCGGACGTCATTCGATGTGAAATGGCGGGCAGCGTGCGAAGAAACAAGGAAATTATTGGCGACATTGATTTCCTGGTTTCATCCCGCAATCCGTCCGCTGTCATCGAATCCTTCAGCACACAACCCGGGGTGATGTCGGTGAACGCAAAAGGGGATACAAAGACGAGTGTTGTATTAGAAGGGGGCATTCAAGCGGATCTTCGCGTGGTCGCAGATAGGGAATTTCCATTCGCGCTGGCGTATTTCACCGGAAGCAAGGAGCACAACATTGTCATGCGCCAGCGAGCCATCCAGCGAGGTTTGCGGCTGAATGAATACGGCCTGTTCCGATCGTCCGAAGAGACTCGCGATCCTGAGTTGTCCGTTTCCTGCGCCACGGAAGAAGAGATTTTTCGGCAGTTGGACCTCGCGTTCATTCCGCCGGAACTTCGCGAGGATCAGGGCGAGTTTGCGGCGAGCGAACACGGCACACTGCCGAGGTTGCTTGAATGGACGGAGCTTCGGGGGTCCCTGCATAATCATTCCAACTGGAGCGACGGTCGGGACACGCTGGAGGAAATTGCATCCGCGATGATCGATCTTGGCTGCGACTACTGGGCAATCACAGACCACTCGAAGTCGTCATTCCAGGCCAACGGACTTCAGGCCGATCGGGTACGGCGGCAGATCGGAGAGATTAAATCCTTGAATCAGAGATTGGCCGATGCCGGCAACGCGTTCACGCTCCTGACGGGATCGGAGGTCGATATTCTGAATGGAGGCAAGCTTGATTTTGAAGATGATCTGCTGGCCGATCTTGAAGTGGTTGTGGCCAGCATTCATCAGGGATTCACGCAGAGTGAAGCCGAACTGACAGAACGCCTGATTCGCGCCGCCGAGAATCCGTACGTCCATATGCTCGGACACCTCACGGGCCGGCTTCTGCTTGAGCGCGAACCGTACAAAGTGAATCAGCACGCGGTGATCGACGCCTGCGCCGAGACTGGCACCTGGATTGAACTCAACGCAAGCCCGTATCGATTCGATCTCGATTGGAGGCTTTGGACCTATGCAAAGGGCAAGGGAGTCAAGTGCGTGATTAATTGCGATGCGCACCGCATCGAGCACGCCGGATTTCTACGGTTGGGCGCGGGGATCGCTCGGAAAGGGTGGCTCGCGGCCGCGGATGTGATCAACACGCTCCCGCTTTTTGATTTGCGGAACCAGCTCGAGCGCAAACGAGCCCGACATTCATGATGACCATGAACCTACGGGCTTGGAGCGCGGGCGTCGAGTTTTGCCCGAGCGGCGATCGGAGTTCCCTCTCCTTGGGGAGATGGTCAGGATGAGGGGAAGCGGGAAAACAGTGATGAACCAATTCCTTTTCGTTCGCTGCCCGTCCGCGCTACGATGAACCCGCGCTCAATTCGCGATATGAACCGAACCGCCGATGGGGTTGAATAGATGGACGAGTATAGACTGGTTCGATTGAAGAATGGAACGTACAGCGTTCATTCGGTGGCGCATGGGGAAACGTTTCATCCGGTGGTGGGACCGGTCATCGAAGCGGAAGCGCTCTACGTTCAGCAACTGTGCCTTCCCGCGCGAATCGCCGCGAACGCGGACCGATTCGTAATTTGGGATGTCGGTTTGGGAGCGGCGGCGAATGTTTTGACGGTGTTGCGCGCCGCCCGGCACATTCCCGCGACGGTTCAAATTGTCAGCTTTGATTGCACTCTTGAACCATTGAAATTTGCGATCCAAAATGCCGACTGCCTCAAGTATCTCTCGGGTTACGAGTCGCATCTCGCGAATCTGACCGTCGGCCAATCAGCCCATTTCCGGAACGATCGGCTGCAAGTTGATTGGACGATCCACCACTGTGATTTTCCAGCGCTGCTAGAGGATAGTTTGGAGATCTCTCTCCCTGTCCCGCACGCAATTCTGTTTGATGCGTTCTCTCCGGCAAAGAATCCGGCCATGTGGAGTTATTCGGTTTTTAGCCGGTTGTTTCAGCGATTGCGGCCGAATATTCCCTGCGCGCTGGCGACGTATTCGCGAAGCACCCTGTTGCGTGTAACCCTATTGCTGGCAGGCTTCTTCGTCGGCAGCGGGAGAGCCACAGGAGAAAAGGAAGAAACAACCATTGCGGCAAATGCTCGGGAATTGATCGAATCGCCACTGGATCGATCTTGGCTGAAACGGGCGCGCAATTCAACGAGCGCGGAACCTCTGTGGGACGCCTCGTATCGCCAGGAACGGTTGAGCGAGAAAACATTGGAGCGGCTGTTGAGCCATCCTCAATTCTTGTGAAACCGGACCCACGGTTCCAACTTCCCCAAATCAACACTCAACACTCAACACTCTGCAATAAATTCCGCATGGGATTGAAGATTGGCGAGTGCGGATTGTTGATTGTCGAAGGGGCAACTTTCAACGTCCAACGTTCAACCTTAAAATTAACCTTCAAAGTTGGATGTTCAACGTTGAAGGTTCGGTCCCTCAACCCATGATTCCAATAAACTGGTGGGGCGACACTCTGTGGAGCCGTGACTTCTCCGTGGATTGTCCGGCCACTACTTAGAATGGGCTCCTGGAAACGCGGGCTTCCGAATGCCCCGTTGTTTCCATTGCGCCTTCTTCTTCAGTTTGATCCGTTCAAGGAT
>JAQBVM010000340.1 GCA_027623095.1 Verrucomicrobiota bacterium | reverse complement strand
ACTTTTGAACCGTCGCACATGTTCACTTTTGAACCGACGGTGTTCACTTTTGTTCCGCCCCCGACAGAATTCTTTTGGCGCAGGCGGGGCGACCCTCGATTTTTATGTTCAGCGATTCTATCCACACCCGTCCCAGCGGCTTGGAATTATCAAGCCCGACGCCGCAAAGCATTCCTTGTGGTTCGCCTCACCGGCCCGTATTGTGAGCACTATGGAAAAACCATGGTACCAAAGAATGTTCCGAGATCGCCCCCCGCCTCTCCCATCCACGAAGACAAAAGCTGAGAATGGGGATGCCGAAGCGCAGTTCGATCTCGCTGTCATGCTCGCCTGTGGCGAAGGCGAAGCGAGGGATTACGGACAGGCAATTCATTGGTACACGAAGGCCGCCGATCAAGACCATTCCATGGCTCAGTTAAACTTGGGAATGATGTATTCCCAAGGGCAAGGAGTCGTTCGCGACGAAGCGCAAGCGATCGGTTGGATAACGAAGTCCGCTGAGCACGGAGACGCGGGCGCCCAGTTTAACCTAGGTATTCGCTGCCAGAGGTCGAGCCTGAGCGAATCAGAATGCGAGGCCAGCGAGTCAAGAATTGAATCCTACAAATGGTTTCACCTCGCCGCATCGCAAGGCTACCACGAGGCAAACGCTTCATGGGAACAGGTAACTCTGCGGATGAGCCACGCGGATGTTAGCCAAGGCAACAGCCGCGTTGCCGCGTTTCTAGCGATTCGGCAGGCCGCCCTCCCCGTATGACGACGAGGATCGCGAGGGTAATGGACGGGCCCAATGGCGGTTTCGGCCTCGAGTACGACAACACGTGCGGACGAAAAAACACGATGCGCCTGGAATCGCTCACTTATGAAAGAGCGATCCGCGAGGCCAAAACGTTTCTCGGAATCAACGCGGACAACTGCGATGAGGACAACATCGTTTGGGATATCGAATGATGGGAATCCTTTGCAGGGGTTCTGCCCACGTTGTGTCCGTCGTCTTGCAGCGCATTCCAGTGCCGTGCCGTTTGCTTTCTGAGTGGAACGCCGCGATTTGCTAAACCGCCCCCGATGTTTCGATCACGAGGGTTTCGCCTTTGCCGGGACGTTTTCCGCCACGCCGCAATAACTCCACGCGGATCGCGCTATAAATCTCCCCATCGGTCATCACTTTTCTTCCCATCACTACATAGGTAATCTCGTGAACCTCATCGACGACGGTGTTTTCAACATTCTTGGTTTTCATAATAGTTTAGCTCTTTGAGTTGGCCGAGCTCGAAGCAGATGGCTTCAAGCGAAATTCAGTTCGATGGAAGCGCGTGGGTAACCCGCAGCGATCAGTTTCACAGAGCATCCACCAAGAGAACGCAGGTAGCGACAGAAATATCGAAGAATCGGCGAGACGCACGGTCACAGCAAGCCTCACGGGGTAGTCGGCCGCAACTCTGCGCTTGTCTCGACTGCCGGATGGCGGTTTCATCTCACTATGGCAGACAAAGAAACGATTGCTTTTATCGGAACTGGAGTAATGGGACGCAGCATGGCCGGGCATCTGCTTTCGGCGGGTCATCCGCTCAACGTATTTACCCGCTCAAAAGCCAAAGCCGATCCCTTGGTAAGCCAGGGAGCTGTGTGGCGGAATTCGATCGCGGAAGCAGCCGAAGAATCGGAAATCATTATCACGATTGTTGGGTTTCCCGCAGATGTTGAATCGGTCTATCTCGGAGACGGTGGAATCGTGGCCAATGCGAAAGCTGGCTCGTTGCTAATTGACATGACGACATCCAGCCCGGATCTGGCAGTGCGCATTTACGACGAAGCCAGGAAGAAGGGATCGCAATCTCTGGATGCGCCCGTTTCTGGGGGAGACATTGGCGCGCGTGAAGCTAGGCTCTCGATAATGGTTGGCGGTGACGCAGAAGCGTTCGAGCGCGCGAAACCTGCATTCGAAAAAATGGGAAAGAATATCGTTCTGCAGGGCAGGGCAGGTTCCGGTCAGCACACGAAAATGTGCAATCAAATCGCGATTGCCTCGGGAATGGTCGCCATCTGCGAAGCAATGGCCTATGCAAAACGGTCCGGATTGGACCCGGTGACGGTTTTGAAGAGCATTGAAAGCGGGGCGGCCGGGAGCTGGTCACTGACCAATTTGGCGCCTCGCTTTTTGAAAGGCAATTTTGATCCGGGTTTTTTTGTAAAACATTTTATCAAAGACATGCGCATCGCGCTTGAATCGGCGGAACGGATGAAACTGGAGCTTCCGGGACTTGCGCAGGCAAAGAAACTTTACGAAAAACTCGCCGCTCAAGGTGGTGAGAATTTCGGAACCCAAGCGTTATTCAAGCTGTACGATTAATCCGGCTTCGGTATTCGCTTGCGCGGAGTGAGTCGTGGGTTACCGTGGCAGCAATGCCTTTGGCTTTTCTCGAGTTTAGGAATGATTTCTAGAATTTCAAAGAGAGAGAATGTTCTATGAAATCGCTTCTTTTCAAACACCGCAGAAATTGTCGCAACCGCATCCCCGGAGGATTTACACTCATCGAACTATTGGTCGTGATCGCTATTATCGCCATTTTGGCCGGGATGCTCCTTCCCGCTTTGTCGAGCGCAAAAGAAAAGTCCAAGCAGGCGGCCTGCTTGAACAATCTTCGGCAGATGGGCATCGCGACGTTCATATACGCGGACGACTACGATGACCAGCTTCCGCCGCCCCTATTCGATCCAGACCGTTTTCCGGGCATTGGACCTTACAATAGCTATCTTCTTTTTGGTTGGGGAGGACAGGTTGGGAAGCCGGCAAAGCCGGAGCTCGCTGTGAATTTAGGCCTGCTTTACGCCGGCAATTATCTGACGGCGCCAGATATCTTCTACTGTCCGAGCCTCCGGCACGCACAAGGATTGAGGGTTGATTTCGAAAAGAAGTATTTCGAAAGCTCCACCGTGCCCTGGCCCATGTACGCCGTCGATGGGCAGGTGAACATGACCTACATGTACTTCCCGCAGACGGACATTCTTTCCAGCAAGGAAAATGAAGCCAAGCTCGGCTGGGCGCGAGTGGCTAGAAAACAGACGGAATTAAGCGCGCATCGGTCGTTGGTAACCGATCTGATTTACACGTGGGGCACCTTGGCCCATACGACCAGCAAGAATCCGGCGGGGCTGAACACGCTTTGGGGAGACGGGCACGTGAAATTCAGCACAACAAAGGCCGCTTTCGATCCAAAGTTATGGGGAGGGACTGGCGGCAATCCTTCCGCTGAGACTCCCGGCGACAATCCGACAAAATGGCGGACCATCGTTTCCTACCTGCGTCCTTAAATCCGGGTTTGTCAGTATCTGCACCAAGGTTTTGATTATTGATCGCCCTTAACGTCACCGGCCTCACGGGCTCAAGGCTTAGGCCTTGCTTATTTGGATTTATCGGAAACAGAGTCTTGGACAAAACCGATCGCATTTTGTCTGAAGCCTTTTACCACGTATGAACATCGCAGGAGTCGGAATGAGCGCGAAAGCTTGTAAAACAAGCCGTTTGACTCCCTCGAAGAATTACTCCGTAAGTTTTTGCTCCCTTTGCGTCCTTTCACTCTTCGTCGCTGGCGGTAGTTCAACGCCAGCGGTTTCATTCCAAAATGATGTCATGGCTGTGCTGTCGAAAGCCGGATGCAACGCGGGAACTTGTCACGGAAATAAGAATGGAAAAGGCGGTTTCAAGCTTTCGCTGCGCGGACAAGAGCCGGACACAGACTTTTGGACGCTCACACATGGTTTGCTTGGCAGGCGGATCAACCCGATCAAACCGGAGCGAAGTATGATTCTCGCCAAACCAACCGTCGAGATCGCGCACGAAGGCGGGCTGCGTTTCAACAAAGAATCTCAGGAATACGGAATCTTATTCGATTGGATCGCGAGTGGATTTCAAAACGATCTTGGTTCGGCTCCTGCGGTGCTGGGAATCGACGTCGAGCCGAGTCAAGCGATCCTTATCGATCCGTCAAAGACAATCCCGATTACGGTGACTGCCCGGTTTGCGGATGGAACCCGGCGTGATGTCACTTCGCTCTCCGTCTTCGAGGCAAGCAATGGTCTTGCAACTGTCGAGGAGGTTGGAGTGGTTCGACGAGCGGGTTTTGGAGAAACCACGATCTTGGTTCGCTATCTGCAGCATCAGGCGCCGGTGCGACTCACGTTCGTTCCGGAGCGGCCCGATTTTGCCTGGAACAATCCGCCGAACCGGAATTATATCGATTCACAGGTATTCTCAAAGCTCCGCACGCTGCGGATCAATCCGTCCGTTCTTTGCTCGGATACCGTGTTTCTGAGACGGGCGTTCCTTGACCTGCTCGGCTTCCTTCCCTCCGCGGAAGAAGCCCGTCGGTTCGCCCGGGACAATCGTCCGGACAAACGGTCGGAGTTAGTCGATGGATTGTTGGAGCGCCCTGAGTTTGCCGATTTTTGGGCATTGAAATGGTGCGATCTGCTTCGCAATGAAGCACACTCTCTGGACCAAAAGGGTGTTCAAAACTTCCATCACTGGGTTCGCCAAAACATCGCCGAAAACACTCCTTTGGATCAATTCGCGCGCGCGCTCGTCACTGGACGTGGAAGCACTTACAAGAACCCCGCCGCGAATTACTATCGCCCGAATCGCGATCCGGCCACTCGGGCAAAAGCCGCCGCGCAGGTGTTTTTGGGCGTCCGGCTGCAATGCGCCGAATGCCACAATCACCCGTTCGATCGATGGACACAGGATGACTACTACGACTGGGCCGATGTGTTTGCGCGGGTCGATTACAAGGTCCTCGAAAACAAGCGCGATATCGGAAGCGACAAACACGAATGGAAAGGCGAACAAATCGTTTATTACAACCGCAAAGGATCGGTTCTGAACCCGAGGACCGGGACAAATGCGAAAGCGCGTTTCCTGGCCTCCGGAAACATGGAGATCAATCCTGGCGAATCGCTCCTAGACCAGCTCGCAACCTGGTTGACCTCCCCCGAAAACCGAATGTTCTCGAGCGCGCAGGCCAATCGCGTCTGGTACCATCTCATGGGCCGCGGACTCGTCGATCCCATTGATGATTTTCGAGCCACGAATCCTGCTACACACCCGGAACTGCTGAATTTGCTCGCCGATGATTTTGTTGAGCACAAGTTTGATCTGCGCCATCTCATTCGGCTGATCATGGATTCGCGGATCTACCAATTGTCCTCGGAGCCAAATGAAACCAATGAATCGGATCTTTCCAACTATTCGCACGTCGTTGTGCGCCGAATTTCGGCGGAACAATTGCTGGACAGCCAAAGCCAGATTACCGGCGTGCCTCTCAAGTTTGACGGATTTCCAGAAGGGATGCGCGCCGCTCAACTTCCGGGTGTGCGCCCCGAGGGAAAACGAGAACGACACAAGAGCGAGGTCGATCAATTCTTGGAGATCTTCGGCAAACCACCGCGGCTGATGACAACCGAAGCCGAGCGGTCGTGCGACTGCAATATGGGACAAGCATTCCAAATGATTAGCGGCCCCACCGTAAACGAACTCGTCAGGGAGAAGAATAATTGCCTGAAACATCTTTTGGAATCGGGCAAAAACAACCGAGAAATTGTCGAGGAACTCTATTGGGCCGTGCTCTCGTCGCCACCCGACGCGGAAGGGATCGCGCCGATCCTCGAATACATTGATGAATCCGATAATCAACGAACGGAACTGGAAGATCTCCTTTGGGGATTGCTGAATTCCAAAGAGTTTATTTTTCGACGATGAAGCATTCGTTGCTCTCCGGCGACCCCAGTTGGAAGACTTCGTCCATCGCCACAACAACAAGACTCCTTTTCGTCTTGCCGATATTGGTCGTTCTCTTTCAAACAGCCTGCTTCACGAACCGAACTCAGAGTCGCGAGCGGGATCTGACAGAGGACACTCCCGAGGGTCGCGCTGTCGCATTCCTTGCTGGTGAAGTCGCGAGATGGCCCAAAGAGAACGGCTGTTTCTCGTGCCATAATAACGGAGACGCCGCCAGAGCACTTTACCTCGCCGAACAATCCGGTTTTCACGTTTCCAAATCCACGCTCGAAAGCACGACGGACTGGCTGGTTCACCCGGAACGCTGGGACAAGAATAAAGGGGATCCGGGATTTTCTGACAAATGCCTTGCCCGGGTTCAATTCGCCGCCGCTGCGTTAAGCGCCATAAAGTCGGGCGTCCTGGCTGATAAACGATTCGTTTTCGAAGCGTCCGCACTGGTGGCGGAATGTCAGGCTGCGGACGGCGCTTGGAGGGTGATCGGAAGCGAATCGATCGGATCCCCCGTTACCTATGGCAACCTGCTGCTTACGCACATGGCGCTCAGGACACTTAGGGAAGCTCTCTCGATCGCTGCGGTCGAGAAGCTCTCTGGTTCAAAAAATGGAATAGACATTGATCCAGCGAGTCTTTCGGCGCGAATTCGCCGAGCGGAAGATTGGCTGAAAAAGAGGCCGATTCTGACAATTCTGGATTCCGCCGCGATCCTGATGGCCCTTGATCCCGGACAAGACAGCGACTCCCAAAGGCAGCACTCGAAAGCGCTGGCTCTCATTCAGGCAGGCCAATCCGAGAACGGGGGCTGGGGCCCTTACGTTACCGCGCCTCCAGAAGTATTTGATACCGCTCTGGTCATACTCGCGCTCAAACCTTTTGCGAATTCTGCCGAAATGCATGGTCGCCTGGCACGAGCCAGACAATATTTGATCAGCAGACAAGAAGCCGATGGGGGCTGGCCGGAAACAACACGCCCATCGGGCGGTGAGAGCTACGCGCAACGCCTTTCCACAAGTGGCTGGGCGGCGTTAGCATTGATCGAACTGGCTCGACCGTAAGCATGACTGCGCGAACATTAGTTCAAAAGCTTGTTAGAGCCTGTTTTGAAAATGGAGCGCGGCTGTGTCGAAGACCAGCCGCAGCACATGAAGAGATTCCAAACGCTCGAGGTTTTGTGGGTTGCTGCGGCTGGTC
>JAQBVM010000020.1 GCA_027623095.1 Verrucomicrobiota bacterium | reverse complement strand
CCGCGTTCCTCTCCTCAATCCGAAGAAGAAGGAGCGGTTCAGGTGTGTCCTGATTCGGAGATGCGCCCCAATTGGTTCGACGGTCGCTTTTGTCATCGCTGTTTCGGGCACCGAACCGATTCAGATTCAGTGGAAATTCAACGGAACCGATATTCGCAACCAAACAAACCGCGTGCTGGAGATTAATTCCGTTTCGGTTGCCGATTCCGGAAGCTATTCGGTCGTGGTTAGCAATAGCGCCGGTTCCGATTTGAGCAAGGTGGCGACCCTGACCGTCGAGGATTCGGATGTGCGTCCTTCGAATGATGATTTTGCCAACAGACTTTTGATTAGCAGCCCTCAGATTTCAGTGAGCGGTTCCAATGTGAATGCCACGACAGAACCCGGTGAACCCAATCATGCGAATAAGGCATCGTCCAAATCCGTATGGTGGTCTTGGACAGCCTCCTCCTCGGGCAACGTCACGATGAGTACGGCGGGAAGCAGCTTCGATACACTCCTAGCCGTATACGAAGGGCTGTCTCTCGAAAGTTTGACAACTATAGCGTCGAATGATGGTGACCCCGACGCCCCGGGATTGACGAGTCGCGTCACGTTTGACGCAATTGCCGGTGTCGCGTATCAAATGGCTGTTGACGGACGCTTTGGAACATCCGGAGATGTGGTTCTGACTATTACCGACCTGTCAAAACCACATGAAGTGCCAAAGATACCTGTTCAGGTTGCGACTTCCGGATTGAATCTCGTTTTGGCGTGGCCCAAAACGATTCCAGGGATCGTAATCGAAGAATCGGACGATTTTCGGATATGGACTTCGGTCATCATGACCCCGCTTGCCGAAGGGGACGACAACTTCCTCAAGTTGCCGATTTTGAAAAGCAGCAAGTTCTATCGATTGCGACAGCAGTAGGAATACGTCTTCTGGATACCCGTGCCAAAGCGGTGAATTGCTCCGCTCGTGACGGCAGTCCGAGGCTCTGCCGCGCAAACGCGGAATTCCAGCTTCAGGATTCCTTGGCATTCACGCGGGCCGCCGATTCTTGAAGAAAATCCGCAATGTGGAGCACACGAACATCGAGAGCGCCGACTTTTCTTAAGCCCGCGCGAATCTGGAGAATGCATCCGGGATTCGTCGTTACGACGGTCTTGGCGCCCGTTTTGAGGATGTTCTCGACCTTTCGACGCTGGAGGCGTTCCGCCATTTCGGGCTCCGTCAGGTTGTAACTTCCGGCGCTGCCACAGCACACATCCGACTCGGGCAATTCGTGCAACCGGTCTCCGCAGACCGCTCTAATCAAATCACGCGGCTGAACCGTAATTCGCTGCGGATGCGCCAAATGACAGGCATCGTGATAAGTGATCGAATCTGAATCTCCTTCGCCATTTGGCTTGGACTTCTGGATCAATGGGGCAATCCACTCGGTCAAGTCCATAACCTTGTCACTAAACGACCGGGCGCGGCCGGCCCATTCCGGATCATCGTGAAGCAAGTGTCCGTATTCTTTCAAAGTCGATCCACAGCCGGCCGCGTTAATGATGATCGCATCGATGTTCAACTCTTCAAAAACAGCGATGTTCCGCTTCGCGAATTCGCGAGCCCGATTCAGGTTCCCACTGTGCGCGTCCAAAGCACCGCAGCAGATTTGCTTCGGCGGATTCACAACGTCAAAACCTAGTTTGTTCAAAAGCCGAACTGTGGCCACGTTGGTATCTCCAAACAGGATCGACATCACGCAACCGCTCACAAACCCGACGCGCCCGCGGCGTTCCTCACCCGCAGCAGGCGAGAACTCAGGTACCCGAACCGAACTGGCCGATTCGGGTAGCAACCCAACGGCATCTCGCGCGAACTTGGGCAGGAATTGGTGAAGCCCCAGCTTCCTCACGAGCCTTGCCGGCCCGAGCGCCCATCGCATGCGCGCTGGGAACGGAATAATCTGCTCGATCGCAAACCGGCGAAGCAACCTCTGAAAGAGAGATCTTTCATGCCGTTTCTCAATGTATTCCCGCGTGGATTCGAGCAGCGCCCCATACTGAACCCCACTCGGACACGCCGTCTCGCACGCGCGGCAACCAAGACAAAGGTCGATATGGCGAACGGTAGAATCCGTCATCGACAAACGGCCATCTTGGAGCGCGCGCATAATATAGATGCGCCCGCGCGGAGATTCGTTCTCGTTACCCGTTTCGAGATAAGTCGGACATGATCCGAGGCAGAGCCCGCAGTGAACGCACGCGAGCGCTTTTGTTTCATCCAGAAATCCGGTCTTTGCGGGAGCGGCGGCGTTCACAAAAAAATCTCCGGAAAAATGCGATTCGGATCAAACGCCAGTTTGACACGCTCGAAAAGTTCAAATGGAAGATCCGCCCGTTCCGCGGCAGGTTTTCCCCAATGCCAAACAAGTCCGTTACCGGCGCGAGCCACATACTCCCTCTCGCCAAGATCGCCGACAGCCTGCGCCAACCGGGACGGCAGCACGGAAACTCGGGCCGGCAGTTTTCCAGGCGAGAAATCCCAGAACCTGGATTCGTGATCCAAACTCGATTCGTCACCCGCCCCGATCTCCTTTGCCAGCTCAACTTGGTAAGCGACGTCTTCGCGCATGCCTGCAAATCCAAGGACAACCGTGTGCTTTTTGAGCGGGTTGGAACGGCTGTTCCCCAAATTGTGCAGATCAAGAACGACCGGAGTTAACTCTGAATCCAATACCTTGATCAAAAAATCGTCCGCCATCTCGATCGAATCAAAGGAAGCCTCGACGAACGTCTCGACCTCGGGAATCGGCTTCAACTTGAAAGTAGCTTCGACCATTACGCCAAGAGTGCCCCGGCTGCCCACGAACAGTTTACCCAAATCGTATCCGGCGACATTCTTTACGACTTTGCCGCCAGTTTTAATTAGCCGTCCGTCGGACAGGACAATCTTCAGTCCGATAAGGTAATCACGGATCGTTCCGCATCCAAATCGCCGAGGTCCGCTCAGGTTTCCGGAAAGAAGGGCGTCCACGGTCAAGTGCTCGCGTCGCGGCGGGTCGATTGGGAGCCACTGCCCCCGAAACGCGAGGTGCCGTTGCAGTTCCGACAGGATGATTCCGGCCTCGACGGAAACGGTCATGTCTTCGGGAGAATATTCAAGAATCCGGTTCAAGGCGCCAAGTTCCACACGCTCGATTTTCTCCCCTCGACTGTTTGCGGCGGACAATGCTTCGCGAATCTCTTCCAGAGTATTGGGCCGAATTGTCATCTCTCAGCTCCGATTTCAAACATGAGCCAGAGTAGGAAACCTCCGAAGCGGCACAAGCGTAACTTCCGGGCCCCCGAAAACATTTGATTGAGAACGGATCAAAGTTACTCGGAGCTCGACTCGGCATTCAATGCACTCGCGAGCCTACCTGAAGCGGCGGCAAGCTCAGAGTGCGTTGCCAGAAGGATCTCGCGAATGGACGCGCGTTCCTCATCGCGCAAATGAGAAAACTCGGCGGGAGGATTCTCCGAATCCAGGACCTCCCAGATCCTTCGGTAGAGCTCGGTCTTAAGCTCCTTCGGCATGGAACAAAAAGCCTTTGAATAAACCATATAACTGCAACGGTAGCTGAACAACCGGGCGCTCAAGTCCAAATCCTTCAGACTGCGTCCTTGCGAGTCTTCATGTCTGTTGCTTCGAAAAGCCGTCTGAAAGGATTCGTTCCCTTGAATTCCTCCGGAAGGAAGCGGGATTTCTTCGCTGAAGAACAGATACTCGAGAATCCGTTGCGCTTCGCTCTGAATCACGCGGAGGGCGCTTCCCGTCGGCTCACTGATAACCGGCTCACCAAGTTCCTTCTGCAATTGACGTTGATAATGCGTCCATTTGCGAACTCGCAATGAAGCCGTCGAAAGGCGGTTGTGAATTCCAACCTGATGTTCCAAAACCATCAGGGCGACAATATCACTTTCCGGCCGAAGATAGTCTTCTGTGGCGAAGAAAGATCGAAGTTCTCGAATATTGGCGCCCGCATCGCGATCTATTCTCACGTCGTTCCCCTGCCCGCTCGCAATCTGGTTTCCCATATGCCGCGCTGTTCCGTGCTTTCCCGTCACGTACCAACCTCCCCAGCGATCCTCGAGACGGCTTTCGTGCCCAGTCACGAAACCACCCGCCGATGTGATGGGATTGCCGCTCGAATCCGGATAAATCGACCGAACTATCAATCCCGGCCAATCACGCGTCATCGATCCGCCATGACACGACAAACAGTTCCTGTCCCGCTTGAAAGTCAACTCACCCACGGTTTCACGGAAGTCCAGATGATAAAAAACAATTCCTAAATTGGGATCACTGACAGCCACTTCCGCAAGCCCCCCGGGAACCCATCCGATGTAACAATCTTCAGAGAAATACATTGCTCGCGGATGGTCCGGACGAATCAAGTCTCGTTGCAGGCTCGTTCTGGAAAACACCAAGACCTGTGAATCCAACGGCACACTCATGCATTTCAGAAGCGCTTCGAGAAACGTTTTATTGCTTCCCCTTGGCAGCGACAAACGCTCCGAGTTCAACTCCTCCTGGATGAAATCGACTCGATTCGAAGTCGCGCTGGAGCTGTATTCGATCGGCGGATACTCGTACTCCGGCAGTGTCTGCCCTGTAGTTTGCTCCGCTTGAAACACGATTCCAAGCAACATCCCGCCTAAGGGAACCCAACCACGGCGGGATGGCGCGAAACTTCGATTGACGCAGAATTCGTTCATAACTCGAGCACCTGTCTCATCGCTGTTCTTTTCTCGACTAAATCGGCGAGCGTATATTCATCCAGCACATCAAAGAACGCCTTTTGCGCCGTCTTCAGCGCGCGTTTCAACTCACAAACGGGTGTCAAACGGCATCGGTTGGTTGTGGCGTCAAAACATTCCACGACATCCAGACACAACTCCGTCTTCCGCAGAAGAGAGCCAATCTGAATTTCGCCCGGCTCGAACGCGAGAGAAAAACCTCCTCCCGCTCCGCGTCGCGTCGCGAGGTATCCGAGCTTTGCCAGGTTCTGGACAACCTTCACGAGATGATTGCGCGACACTTGAAAGGCCTTTGCAACGGAGTCAATAGTGACTCTTTCCGGAGAAGCCAAAGCTGTGAACATCAATACTCGAAGAGAGTAGTCGGAGTAACTGCTCAAACGCATCACTCCGATTCTAAGCAAAGCGCAAAATGGCGCAATGAAATAGTACTTCATGTACACTTTTAAATCCGAGCGTCTCTGTATGAGAACAGCGATCTCTCGACCTGCGAAGAACTGATGGCGATCCCTTTTGCCCTTTCATAGGCGCAACATACGCAAGCGACTGAATCTACCTCGCTCCTTGCCGCTTGCCATGAAATCCAATTTCGGTGAGAATTTCGAACCAATGAAAACCGTTGCAACAAAACGCCCTAAAACATCGACAGCCTCCGGCAAATCTCTCGCACGAGCCCATTCCGCACTTGTGGTGGACGGCGTCGAGCGCGCCGCCAGCAGAGCGATGCTTCACGCGGTCGGTTTTTCGTCATCGGATTTCCGGAAATCCCAGATCGGCGTTGCTTCGACGTGGAGCATGGTCACGCCGTGCAATATGCACATCGATCAACTCGCGAATCACGTCGCGGACGGCGTCAATCAGGCTCAAGGGAAAGCCATTGTTTTCAACACCATTACAATTTCAGACGGAATCTCGATGGGGACGGAAGGAATGAAATATTCGCTCGTCTCGCGTGAGGTCATCGCCGATTCCATTGAGACGGTCGCTGGCTGCGAAGGCATGGACGGACTTGTTGCCATCGGCGGATGCGACAAAAACATGCCCGGATGCCTAATGGCCCTGGCACGCCTCAACCGCCCTTCGGTGTTCGTCTATGGCGGCACCATTCTGCCGGGGTGTTTTCAGAAAAAGGATGTGGATGTGGTTTCCGTATTTGAAGCGGTTGGAGCTTACGCGAACGGACGAATGACACGCGGCGCCCTTTCGAAATTGGAAGCCTGCGCAATTCCCGGCGCCGGTTCGTGTGGTGGGATGTACACCGCGAACACGATGGCTTCGGCGATTGAAGCAATTGGGATGAGCTTGCCCAACAGCTCGGCGCAAGCCGCTGTATCAAACGAGAAAAAGGAAGACTGCATTCGGGCTGGAGCCGCGGTGATGAATCTTTTGAAACAAGGCATTCGCCCTCGGGATATCATGACAAAAAAGGCGTTCGAAAACGCCATCACTGTCGTCATAGCTTTGGGAGGCTCGACAAACGCGGTACTTCATCTGCTGGCCATGGCGCATTCGGCGGAAGTCAAACTGAGCATTGACGATTTCACACGAATCGGACGCCACGTTCCAGTGCTGGCCGATCTCAAACCGAGCGGCAAATATGTGATGGCCGAGCTGGTGAAAATTGGCGGATTAATTCCGCTGATGAAAATGCTTTTGGACGAAGGACTTCTGCACGGGGATTGTGTGACGGTTACTGGAAAGACCATCGCTGAGAATCTTCGGAGCGCGGCACCCTACCCTGCCGGCCAGGACGTGGTGCGTTCGTTCGACAACCCGATCAAGAAAGACAGTCACCTCGTCGTGCTTTACGGAAACCTGGCGTCCAGCGGAGCGGTCGCGAAAATTAGCGGAAAAGAGGGTCTGCGCTTCACTGGCCGGGCAATCGTATTCGAATCCGAAGAAAAGGCGATGGCCGCTATTCTCGACGGACGCGTTAAAAAAGGGCATGTCGTGGTGATTCGATATGAAGGGCCGAAGGGAGGACCCGGCATGCGGGAGATGCTTTCACCCACATCGGCAATTATGGGAAAAGGTCTTGGAAAAGACGTGGCGCTCATCACAGACGGACGATTCTCCGGCGGAAGCCACGGTTTCGTGGTCGGCCATATTACACCGGAAGCGTATATCGGCGGTCTGCTGTCAATCGTGAAGAACGGGGATCCCGTCACAATCGACGGAGAAAAACGGCTGCTAACTCTCGATCTTAAGCCTCAGGAGATCCGTCAGAGACTTTCCAAGTGGCGCGCTCCCAAACCGCGATACTCCAAAGGCGTGTTGGCGAAATATGCGAAACTCGTTAACTCGGCGCATTTGGGGGCAGTGACCGACTCGGATTGCTAACAACCCGCATCCCTTCTCCAAGTCAATCGCATCGAGCGGAACCGAAGGTTTAAAGAGTGATTGCCACCAAAGACTAAACGCGAATAGAGACATCGAATCTGCGGTCTTGGAGGGCCGAGCATTGCTCGGCAAATCCCGAACAATGCTCGGCCCTCCGCTTCATTGAGAGCTGCGCGTTAAACGCGGCCTGACTCGTTCCAGAATTTGAGTTCTTGTGCAAACCGCAGAAAACGCTTATACAATTAAGTCGCATGGGCGGTTCAGTGCGACACAGCGAGCACACCGACAACAACGATTTCACAAACTCATACCAAACTCCAACAACGTTCAGAGATCATTTCTTATGCAAAACCTACTCAGCCAGCTTAAAAAACACAGCATCATCGTGGCGGATACCGGCGACTTTGACAGCATTCAGAAGTTCCAACCGCGGGACGCGACGACCAACCCGAGTCTCCTGTTCAAAGCCGCAGAAATGCCGGAGTACCAGGATCTTGTTAACCGTGTCTTGAGCGACACGAAAAAAGAAGCGTCAAAAGCCAGCGAGTCTCTGGAACTGGCGCTCGACAAACTCTCGGTCGCCTTTGGACTCGAGATCCTAAAGATCGTTTCCCATCGCGTATCAACCGAGGTCGATGCCCGGCTGAGTTTCAATTTGGAAGGATCCATCGCCAAAGCAAAGACGCTCATTGGATACTACGAAAAGGCGGGGATTTCACGGGAACGGATACTAATCAAGGTCGCGTCCACATGGGAGGGAATCTGCGCCGCAAAACAACTTACAAAAGAGGGAATCCACTGCAATCTGACTCTGCTGTTCTCATTCGCGCAGGCAGTCGCGTGCGCCGAGGCCGGCGTTCAACTGATCTCCCCGTTCGTGGGACGGATTCTCGATTGGCACAAGAAATCGACCGGACGCTCAGATTATTCGGCGGCGGAAGATCCCGGTGTCGTTTCAGTCACCCGGATCTACAACTACTACAAGAATCACGGTTACAAGACGGAAGTGATGGGGGCAAGTTTCCGGAACGTGGGCGAAATCCTCGAGTTAGCGGGCAGCGATCTCTTGACCATCAGTCCGGTGCTTCTCGATGAACTTCAGAAAACTTCCGGATCAGTGCCCAGAAAACTCACACCGGAATCCGCCGCCAAGTCCGCCGAAACCAAAATCTCCCTAAACGAAAGCGCATTCCGATGGCTGCACAACGAAGACCAAATGGCGACCGAAAAACTATCCGACGGTATCCGCCTTTTTGCTGCTGACACGGTCAAACTCGAGAAACTGATCGCAGGCAAACTGAGCTAACCTTGAAGCAACGCTCCTCGCAGATGTGGGTGAACGGAGACTCAATCCTCCATTTGCGGATACAGAACGCGTCGAAATAAACTAATCTAGCGCGTCAATGGAGAATCGGTAACGTATTTGGTTGACGCATCAGCGTGGCATCCAGTTCGAGGTAATAGTCGAGGCGGCGGTCCGTCTCGGCGTCGTCAATCGCGCGAGCCATTAAGATGTAGGCGGCGTAGTGGTTCCCTTCCGATTCCACCAGACTGCCGTAGAACAAGGCCAATGGAGCGTCAATCGCCATTAGTTCTTTGGAGAGAATCTGGAATTTTTCGCAACTTCGTCCTTCGATAAACGAACAGCAGATAAGGTGATCGACGACCTGATGCCGGCTTCCGTTACGCATTGATCGCATCAAACCTGAGATCCAAGCGCTCGGTTGCGGTTGTGAGAACGGAATGCCTCGCTCTTTCAGCAGGTTCAACACTATTTGGAAATGCTGAAGTTCCTCAATCGCGATGGCATTCAATTCTTCAACACGGGAATAAAGCTCCTTGTATCTCTCGAGACTCAGCGCCGTAGTGGCGGCTTTTCGTTCCAAATGCGCGTGATCCACTAGTACGGAGGGCAGGTTTGCCAGCACTTTGGGCAGCCAGTCCGGGGGAATCTTTTCACGAAAGAGAAGCATGCTCGACTCTTAGTCGCGCCTCCGGATTCGACTAGTTGAAAACTCAACGGGAACGGCCAGACTTGCAATCCGCGCGACTTGGGATTTGATCAGGTTATGTTTCAATACTTGGCGTTGGCAAAGGAAAAATCGTGGCAACTGGGACCCTATCCGGGCGTGGATCTGATGGTGCTTCATAAGAACCAAACCACCGGCGGAGTAACTGTGTTGCGGCGTTTTAAAGCGGGAACCACCGTTCCCGCGCATATCCATCCAGAGGCAAACGAGTCGGTCTATATTCTATCAGGCGAATGGGAAGAAGAGGGCGTCGTTTATAGGGAAGGAACTTTCTTTTTCGCGCCGCGCAATGAGCGTCATGGACCGCACGTGGCGAAAACCGAAGTGGTCAGCTTAACGATATTCGACGGACCGCTGACGGTCACTTCGTGAGCTCCGTCTGGATGGTGACCGCCTCGTGTGGAATTCAGGTTCAATAATCGTACAGACCTGAGTCACGCGAGTAACCACCACCACCACCGCATCCACCTTCTCCTTCCGCGTCTCCCATGAAATCGCCCAGTACATCGCCCATATCCTCCTCAATCTTTTCCGGATCTTCTCCCGCTTCTAATCGCTTGATGGCGACATCAAGCCCCTTCGGCATAACTCCGGAAGGAAGGATTTCCTTCATTTTGCGCATCATGTGCGCCATGTGCTTCGGGTTGTTTTCGTCCAGGTGGGCCATGTCCCGTTCCATCTCGCCCATGGCGCGCATCACGCGAGCGTCATCAAAATCGGGCATCGGCCCCTTGTCTCCCATGTCCGTATCTCCAGAAGGTTCCGCCGTGCCGGATCCGCTCAGCGCCGCGAACTGACTCATCAGCTTTGTCATCTTCTTGCTGCCGCATTTCGGACAGGTCGGCAACCGATCTGTCTGTATTCGTTTCGAGAGAAAGCTAAAAATGACGCGGCACTTTGGGCATGAAAATTCGTAGATCGGCATATCGAAACTATCTCAATGCATCGAAGTTTTTTTGAAGGATTTGCCAGTCTTTCAATTCGGTAAAATTCTCTCTCCTCTTGGCGACGATCTTGGCCTCATTCGCGTTCTTGGTCGGCTGATTCACTTTACGGAAAATACCGAACAACCCGGGAAACCCGGCGTCGGCAAGAGTATAGGCCGCCATTTCATCGGTTACATCATGATCGCTGGGAACAAGATTAAAAGCCCCGCCTTTCCTCGGATTCGAAGCATCAAAGGCTCCCTCGTAAAACTCCACACATTCGCTCAGGCACTCAATAAAACCAAACCCGTCGTGGTCCATCGCCGCTTCCATCATCTGAAGGACATGATTGGGATTCGTGTGCGTCGTTCGGGCCACAAACGTCGCGCCGGCGGATATCGCCTGTTTCATCGGGTTAATCGGACGGTCAACCGCTCCCCACATATCTGTCTTGCTCTTGAATCCTAGCGGCGACGTCGGAGATGTCTGTTTCTTAGTCAATCCGTACACCCAATTGTCCATGACCACGTAGGTCATCTTCACGTTTTTCCGGGCCGTATGATTAAAATGGTTCCCACCGATGGAAAAAGCATCACCATCACCGCCAAAGACGAAAACGTGGAGATCAGGACGGGACAGGGAGATGCCGCTGGCAAACGGCAGGGCTCGGCCGTGGATGTAATGGGCGCCATGCCCTTGAACAAAATATGGAAATCGGCTTGAACATCCGATGCCGGCAACCGTCGTGATACGCTCGTGCACGAGCTGCCGCTTTTCAATCAGTTTAAAGTATAGAGCTAAGACTGAAAAATCCCCGCATCCTGGACACCAGGTCGGATGGTCCGCAACAAGATCTTTTTTGGTCAAAGGTTTTCGATCCGATAACGGTCCGGGCGCTTCAACCTTGGGAACCTTCTGACGCGGAGCTTCGATTGAGGAGGCACTCATAAAATAATAGAGCGAACGAGTAACGAAAGTGCTGCAAAAATTATGGTTTACTGCTGCCGGAGTCGATGAACGGTTTCGCCCGCTCAAGGATCTCTTTTATCTTGAAGGTCAATCCGTCAGTCTTGGTGATGCTGCGAATTTTCGGGTCACAATACCGAGCGCGGATCAAATTTGCCAACTGCCCGGAACCATAGAGTCCTTCGTCGTTCATCTCGACAACGAGAACGTGGTTAAAGCCACTGAAAATCTTTTCCAAACCGTTCGGAAGCGGGTTGATATGACGAATGTGAAAAGATGACACACTGTCGCCTCTGGCTCTGGCCTGGTCCACCGCCTCGCGAATAGGCCCCTGGGTTGATCCCCAACCGATAAGCAGCACGTTTCCTTCGGGCGTCCCATAGACCGTCGGGACCGGTAGTCTGGCACCCAAGGTCTGAAGCTTCTTTCTACGCTTGGCAACCATCTGAACATGAAGTTTCGGTGATCCCGTGGGATGGCCCATTTCATCATGTTCCAGGCCGGTTACAACCGGGTACTTCCCACTTCCAATGCGCGTTCCTGGAACGACGTGGCGAGTAACGCCATCCGCAACCGAAAGGTCGTATGGTTTATGCTCAGCCACCTGTGATAAATTCGGCGAAATGTCTTGAACCAGCTTCTCGAGATTGGGCTCCGGAAACGCCTCAATCCGTGTGGCGATCGCCTGATCACTGAGGATAAAAACGGGGACGTTGTATTGACGTGCGATATTGACCGCTTCGATCGCCGTATAAAAACAGTCCTCGACGTCTGTCGGAGCAAGAACAACCCTGGGAGAATCGCCGTGCCCGCCAAATACGGCAATGTTGAGGTCCGACTGCTCCACATTTGTGGGAAGGCCCGTTGAAGGACCGCCGCGCTGAATATCACACACGATCAGTGGAATTTCGGCCATTACAGCCCATCCAATCGCCTCGGTTTTCAGCGAGATGCCTGGTCCGCTGGACCCCGTCACTGCCACGCGTCCCGCGTAACTTGCGCCCAACGCCATTGAAACGGAGGCGATTTCATCTTCGCACTGAATGAACGACCCTCCGTATTTCGGCAACTCACGGCGCAAGATCTCCATGATATCAGACCAAGGAGTAATCGGATACCCGGCGCCAAAACGAACTCCAGCGGCAATTAATCCCAAAGACAGCGCCTCGTTGCCGTTCATCACCACTTGGCTGCGATCTCGCTTCCTGCTCTCCGCAAACTGGAAGGTCTCCAGCAGGTCGCCAAGCGAGTAACCATACCCGGCATGAAACGCGGTGAGCGCGTTGTTCAAAACACTCTCATCTTTGCCGTGGAAACGCTCGGTGATCAGTTTGGTCAACTTGGGAATATCCAAGTCGAACGTCTTAGCTACCAAACCGAGCGTAAAAATGTTCTTTCCCTTGTCTCTGGCCGTCCCGCCAATCGCCTCCACCGTTAAGCTAGAAATAGGCACCGCCACGTGGCGGTATTGCTTTTCCCATTCCGGTTTCGGATCGACGTGATCGCTGTCGAACAAAACAATACCCCCAGGCTTCAAAGACGCGATATGGTTTTCATACGAATGCTGGTAGAACGCAAGAAGCACGTCTGCTTCGTCGCCCGAGCTTAACACCTCGCCTGAACCAATCCGAACTTGGAAGATGGACGGCCCTCCCGAAATCGTCGAAGGAATCGTCATGAAAGTCATGACGTCCTGCTCACTCCGCCCGGCCAGCCTAGCAAGGAAGCCGCCGATGGCCTGAATCCCATCCTGGGAATTGCCCGCTATCCGGATTACCGCCTCTGATAACTTGGAGATTTTCTTACCGCCCTCCGTGGTCGGAACGGCTTCAGCTACTTCGTTCATTTAATGAGATTTTTGCCCGTCAGTCCCGACACGCAGTGAGTTAAAAAGATTCGGATTTCAAGAAGCCATTCTGCTGCAATGTACGACGCGTATCACGTATTGTGAATTCACACTATCACCCCGAATTCCCGTGTCAAACGATAAAACAACCTATATCTCGTTGATGTAGATATGTTTATGATAATTAAAATATCTTCCAGGTTTGACTCGTTCGAAACCGATTCTTTAAATTGCCTTAGTTCGATATCTCGCAAGTTGCTATAGGAGAGTGACTAAGGTAGCAAAACCCAAAGGCGCTTCATGTCGTTAACATTCGGCCCGAACTATCCATTCCCTAGTGTAGTGTCTCCGAAATGTCTATACATTCGAAATCTTCGCTTTTCGGCCTTTTTAGGCCACATTGTGCCTCGGCGTATGTATAGTTATTTGAAAGACACTACACTAGATGCGCCATCCAATGCAGCAATCCCGATGCGACGCCATTCCCGTACCTTTCCGTGCTAACGTAGCCGTCCTGCCGCCGCACAAGCTCCTTGATCGGCTCGACCGCATTATCCGGCGCAATAAGCCACCGCGCAAAGGAACGGTTCAACATCGGCAAGTCATTCATATGATCTCCGGCGGCAACCGTTTCCTCCGCACCGACTCCAACAATTCGTCCAATTTCCGCAAGTGCCGAACCTTTATTAAAATCCGCATGGCTTAGGCGACCGTAAACATCGTTTCGCACTACGGTTAACTCGGGTTCGTGGCGCCAGAACTCGGCCAAATACGAGCAGATCGCATCCGAGTCCGCATTGCTGTTGGCGATGAGGCACAGAGGCGAAAACGCATCCTCGTAAAGGCGCACGGGAAACCGTCTCGTCAGAGTTCTAAAAAGTCCTGGAAGCGCATGCCGGACGCGGTCGAATAACGCCTCATGCGCATCCTGGCATGTGCGATTCCACGATGTGAGCCCCACGTATCCCGAACCGTTCCGAACATGTATTTCACGCTCCACAGTTACCAAATAGTCGGGGGAAACGGATAATTCGCACGTTTTCAACGTTTCCATCAAACTTTGGAACTCCCGTCCGGTATTGATCACCCATACAGCGCCCGCGTTCTGCAACGCGCCGATGAGTTTCTGGAGCGCGCAAGGAACAGGAGGATCCTCGAAATCGGAATGAAGCGTTCCGTCGAAGTCTGTTGATAATACACGTATTCTCAGATTCATTCAGCGCCCATGACCACAATAGCATTTAATATTTTTTACCGAGTTCGCCGCGCGCTTTCCCTGCAATTCGAAGTCAAACCTTGCGCGGTTTTTAGATTGGTGCGATATCGTGTTTTGTCAAAAGCATTATGCCGACGCTCCAGGATCAATACGATGACGCGATGTATGAATTCAGCACGGGGAACTACTCCGCTGCAATCTCTTGCCTGCAATCTGTGCTAAAGGAAGACCCCTCTTACTTCGATGCGCAGCTATCGCTCGGAATGGTCCATTACCGGATGGGTAACTTTGCCTTGGCGATTGCGGAGGGACACAAAGCCGAGGGAATGCGCCCGAAAGAGCCGCTTGTCCACACAAACTTGTCGCTCTTCTATATGAAAAGCGGCGACAAAACGACTGCGGAACATCACGGATTACAGGCGCGCATCGCCTCATGGAGAAGTTCTGATTCTCCCAATCCCGCGGACGGAACTGCGTCGGAACTCGATATGGCAAAACCGCCCGCCGCCGCCCCAAAACCGCCAGCGAAATTTCCCGATATGCCGTGGAAAAAGAACTTGCCGGTAAACCGCCCTCCGTCCGAGGAGTAAAGATTCTCCCGTCAATCGACCTAATGAACCCACAAGCTCGGACGAATCATGAAATCTGCCTACGAACTCGCGATGGAGCGATTAAGCAAATCCGCTCCGCAAATCAAATTGACAGAATCTCAAAAGAACGAACTCGCGGAGCTCGACTCCAAGTATGCGGCCAAGGTTGCTGAAAGGGAGATCTTCCTAAAGGGCGAAATCGCGGCATCGATCGCCAAAGGAGACCTTGAAGCCGTCGAACAGCTCAACCGGCAGTTGATCAGCGATCGAAAATCGCTCAAGGCAGAGCTGGAAGAAAAGAAAGAAAAAGCCAGGGAAAAGAGCAAAGCATAGGGCTGCCATTGCGGCTGCGGTGAAACCAGACCGGCATCCCGTTCAGACCCACACAGAATTCATCCGCGGGCGGAATTCGATAGAAAATCGTTTGAGGCAACGCCACGATGTAGATCCCGGCGATTGGATCTCAACAGGATGAACTCATTCACTCCGCCGCCCACGGGACGATCCGCCGGACCGGCTTGGAGGAGAGCCGCCGGGAGGGCGCGTCGAAGGAGTTAACTGCGAAGGCTGTATCTGAATCGGAGGGGGCCTCTCCGGCATCGGCGTCGTACGGATATTGGGAGCCGGCAGTCCTCCTGCGGGAGGAGTTTGAATCGTGCCCCCACCGGGAAAACCTCGGTTTATGTTTGGCGCACCGAAATTCGGTTGCGTCCTCGGCGCATCAAATCTTGAAGGAGGACTGTAAATCCGTGTTGGCACACCCTCTGAGACCGCAGGATTCGCTTGGAACCCGGACACCTGCGGTTGCGTCAATTCTCGACCCGTACCCCGGGTCTGGATCTGCTCACGCCCTCCTATACGCGAATTGAAGCCCGACAACTCTGATGCCCGGTTTGCTTCGAGAGACTGCAACTGAATCCGCCTTAATCGAATCGACTCTGCCGTCTCCGATGCGGGAGCGAACCCATTCGGAGCTGTTCTCGCGGACGCTCCCTGATTTAAACTCTCCGAACCCAATCCGAAACGTTCCCTGCGTTGAAGAGGCGCAACCGAAGCGCCACCGTCGATTGCCGACGGTATTGATTCGGGACGGGCAGACTCCCTTCGGCGTATTGGATAACTCGCAGTAGAACCCGCAGCAGGCAATCTTGGCGTCACTTCTTGGCTCCTAGACGCCGACGCTCCGCGGGGACCAACCATTCGACGGGCAACAGGGGCGGAATCACTTGTCTGCGTTACAGTCTCTGCCGGCGACGAAACGCGCAACGATTCGCGTCTGCCCACGACCGAACTCCCAGCGCGCCAAGCCGAAGCTTCTGGTCGATATACGACAACCTCTGAACCGTGCCGGCTCATCTGTCCGGGTCGCGCATCGCTCGGGTGATTCAATGGGAGATCCTGAAGAGTCACAGTTCGAATTCCGGATTGCCGGAACGTGGACCCCGGCGTCCGGGATGGCCCGTGATGAACAATCGAATGATCCGGTGCCTGCGTGTAATTATTGATGATCGTTGTTCGATGATAAATATCCCTGCCACGGGCATGAGGCAACCGATGGCGCCAAGGCGCCGGTCCATAGAAATAATTGAACGGAACAAAGCCATAGTCGGCGTATGATAATCCGAAATCGAATCCAATGCCCACACTCCCCGCTCGGAACCCCAGACCGAATCCGTCGTAATAGCGAGCCCCTGGCGGAAGCGGCGCCCAACCCACATACGAATCCGAATACCTCCACGTTACCCAAGCCGGCCCCCAAACGGATCCCGGAATCCACACCCATCCGCGAACGGAATGTCGATGCCAGCGCCCATAGTGAAAGGGAGCCCATCCCCAGGAATAGTTCGAATGCCAATACCAGCCAGCGCTTGAAGACACCCAGCGTCCGTTGTCCAAATAGGGCTGCCAACTAGTATTCACCGCCGCCGCGGTAGGCTGCCAGCAAACTCCATATCCCGGAACGTCCACCCACCTCCCATACGGCTCCAGAGTGGAATAGAAGTAGTTGCTTTGAACCGGCGTCGGGGAATCCAGCTCCACTTGTGGTAGCGGGGCGACACCCGCTTCAAACTCAGGAGTGGCGGTAACAGAAACCGAAGGGGCCTCACCAGCAGGAACCAGCTCCATTTCTCGATTCGCATTCGCTGGTTGTTCAGTCCCCGCTTCTGGAACTGCCGCCACCTCGACGCTGCTGTTCCCGATTTCAGACGCTCCGGCTTTATCATGATCATTCTGCACGGAAGGCTCGCCCGCGCTGTGATGCCGAATCATCGCGGCAATGACTGCCTCCGGAATCCCCAGGTCGCCCATATAAACAATCGACGGCGCCGTCACCTCGAAGGAACCGTCGTAGTTTTCGACAAACGCCATCATGACCTTTTCGTTCATTCCCGCCTGGGCGAGTTTGACTATTTCCGCCGTCCCAACAGAAAGCACGACACGCTCGGGCTCCGGAACGGACGGAAATAAATTCGTTGCGACATCCGCCGCTTGAACGGAAGCCTCCTCCACTACGGCGATCGGAGCGGGTGTGGGAGCGACGACGCGAGGAACGGAGCTAGTTCGCTTCGATCTCGTCGCACATCCCGAGAACAAAAAGACAGGCACCAGTACTGCGGTGAACAGTGCGCATCGGAGAGTAGTTTTTTTCATCGGTTTGATTTGTTTAAGGCAACACCTAATCGTACTGCAGAACAAAATTTGCAGACGTGAAAATAAATCAGATCACGCCAGATTGACCCAGCCATCACTCCCGTTTGAATAATCCTGCTTCGCCATTAATTCGTTTCCATGGGCACTCTAACTCATTGACATCAGATCTCCTAGGGCAATCCACAAAGCTCGATTCGACAATGGGAAAAATGTTGCGTACTCAAATCAACCATGCATATCCGGTTCACACACCAAGTCCAGTCGCGACCGCCACCGGCGGTGCTCGATGGGCCAGCCAAGTCACATCCGGTGGTGGTTTAGTGTGTCAACCGGATAGGCATGAAATCAACTACCCCACTTTAACCCGAACTGCCGAGCTGAGAGATGGCTGAGTGGTTTAAGGCACACGCCTGGAAAGCGGAAATGTGGCTTTTCCCCGATTTGGACTAAACTGGCCTGGAGCGACATCTCGTTCCAAATCATTATGTTAAGTCGATCCCGTCGTGGACTCTTATGGTCGCTCGAAGTCTCAATTTTCGGCCAACAGTATCAGATTGCTGTATCAAATGCAGTATCAAATTTAGGCGATTGAATTAGAGAAAGAACACTTGGGATTGAATCTCGTTCGCCGTGTGACTCTGCAAGAAAGTCAACATCTCGCGCAACATCCGTCTCACTGGCTTCTGAGCGGAAACGACGATGCCGAAATGTTCCCGTCCTTGATTAACAAAGGAGCCGTGCAACACGACAAATTCGCCGACGTTGCAGGTCAGAAAACAGCGGCCATCGTGAGCTGCAAATTCCAACTGCGATAGATCATCGACTCCAACGCGCTCCAGTTCCCGCACGTGAATCGCGTCGTAACCAGGACGTCTGAGCGCTTCGTCCCAGCGCCAAGTGAGTGTCCTCGTCGATCAGCAGCTTGATATCTGCTGGCATCAGGCGGGTTGTTTGGCCAACTTCTCCGCCTGCCTTTTCCAAAAAGTTATGTCGTTGCTGCGAGCTATCTCACGGTTGATCTGCTTCGGGTGGTCAAAATAGTAAGTCAGCGCCGCGTGTACCTCGGCTGGGGTCAGATGCGGAAGACTTTGCAGAATCTCGTCAACATTCATGCCCATCTGATAAAACCGGCGATGGCGCGAACTGACGTGCGCGTGCCCGTCACGACTGCAATTCCGGAGAGATTGTTTCGGTGCTGCGTGATGTGAGGATCGGTTTTCGCTTTCACGGCTCTCGTTTGGAATCGCCAGAGACATTGATCCCTGTCCATGAGGAAAGCTTGTCGAGACCCGGCATCGGGTTCAAGGTCTTTCTCACGGCGGGAAGACAGAAAACGCTTTCACTACGGAACAAGTGGACAGGAATCGGCTTTTATTTTCTCCCCACGAACGAGAATTGAGGAACGATTGATTGTTTTTGAATGATATGCTCTAACCTCAGCTCGTTATGAAGACGGTCACATTGAGCAAACTTAGAACGAGCCTCGATTCAGTTCTTCGACAGGTGGCAGACGGCGAGGAAATTCAGATCACCGAAAAGCGGAAAACTTTGGCCCGGCTTCTGCCGGCAACGCCTGAAGACGCCGATTGGTCGGGGACGTTCGAGAAGCTCGACGATATTTGGGGGCGAAAGCCGCTTCCAGGCAAAGCGGGAAGCGAAATTGTCGCTGATGGGCGGCGATGAGTGTATCAAAAGTGCTCTTCCATTGCGGTCGTTTCGTCATGATGTTTCGTCGAGCCTCCTCAACTGCGAAGTCACTCGTGACTGGATGCGACTTCTCGAAGATCAGGTGAACGAGGTCAAGGAAGGCGCTTTCAGGATTGCTTCCCGAAAAAAGAACGTTGGCATCGAGAAAAACTCGTCTCAAGATTTGAATTTCCTCAGTTTGCGTCGCAGTCCATTTTCTGCTGAAGCAAATTCCGCGATTCTCTTCTCCGAATATATCTCAATCGGCACGCTTACCGATGGGCGCAGGAGAATACCTTCCGGAGTTTGCTCCGCGATCAAGTGGTCGTTTTCCTCCATTCCAAAGGCTCGGCGAAGCTTTGCCGGGATGGTGATGGAACCGCGACGCCCAACTGTGATTGTTTCTGACATGTTAACAGTATGGCAGATGTTCCGACTTTCCGTCAATCTGCTCTGTTTCTTCACTTGCAAGGGACGGTGAACGAAAACTTGGTTCATTTTCGGCGTCGCGATTGAAATCGTTCCAGGAAATCGAAAAGCGGATGATGTGTGCAATTTTCAATCTGCAAAAAGCTCGGCCATATCTGCGCATCTATTCTCGCTTCGAGCGCTGGTCACCGAAGGAGTTTTTCTGCCCGATGGGACCTTGGTTCCGCTGCCGAAGCTGGCCGCCGAACCGTTTCTGAAACTGTGGGAACAGGCGGTGTTCGATCTGCTCCTGGGCGAAGGCAACATCACCGAGGAGATCGTGGCCAGCATCCGCGGTTGGCGGCACTCGGGCTTCAGCGTGGATCAGAGCGTGCGGATCGAAACCGGAGATACCGACGGCCTTCGAAAACTCATCGAGTATTTCCTGCGCTGTCCGTTCAGCCAGGCGCGGATGATCGAGGTGACGGCGGAGGGCAAGGTGCTTTACAAGACCGCAAACAATCGCCTTGGACGCTTTCCGGAGGCGTCCAGCGAGGATTTGCTGGCCGGGCCCAAGCGCAATTTCCAAAGGAAAAGGGTCAACCCATAGCATGGTTCGTTTTGGGTCGTTTTAGAATTGACCCTTTGGCGATTGCGATCTGTCCGTCTTCCCCATCCACTGGTGCAGCCGGGCGTTTGCACTTTTGGAGGTTCCTAACTGCAGGCGTGCGGCGATCATTTTGATCGAGAGCGTCGTCTCCTTGCGCAGCCGTGCTTCGATCGCCTGCTTCCCAGGATCGCTTTTGCGTCGGCTTGCGAAATCGCTCTTGGTCCACCCCAGACGACCTAATTCCCCCGCGATAATTCGCTCCACCCGCGCACTCAGATCTCTAAGCATTGGTCGAGGAAAGGTATGAGCCTGGACACGGAGATCGAGGGAAAAAAGGGCAGTTCCTTTCGCGCTATTTGATGGAAACAGGTTTTCACCCTCGAAAAACTCGATCAATAGGTGTGTTCATTGGGAAGAACGGTTCACGTCGCGCCGTCGATTCGCGTGGGCGGGCGAGCGGCGGCGACGGTCTTCCGAACTCCAGTTCGCGTTGCCGCCGGTCGCCACGCGTAACGGACTCGCTCCGCCCACGCGAACAGGCGCGCCCAGGGCCTGGGAACTGTCCTCAGATTTCTCAGCGCTCAACAGTTGAAGTGTCCGGCCCGCATCGTTTCCCATTTCCCGTCTCTAGACCCTCAGGGAAACGGAAACGGGAAATCCTCGGTTTTTGCACGCTGACTGAGTCTTAAGTTGCTTGGTCCGAATTTTAACGTTAATGGATGGCACCTCAGCATTCTCTCGAATTCCGTGACGTTGGTTGCTCAAGAGCTTTTTGAGGGGATTGACCAGCTCGGTAGCAGAGCGCCTTTCTACTCAAAAAATGCACGGCACGGGTCATGCAAAAAGAGACAGCTAATTCCCACAGATACCTTGGAAAACGTGCCATCAAATTGCGAGACCATTCTCAATTCTCTCTTCGCGATGGGCTTTGGTGCGTGGCTTCAGAGACGCGTCGCCGTGGAATCGCTGTCGAACAATTGCGAGGGCATCCCCAACAGTCATCTTTCCATTGGCGCGGTCCATAGCATTCTCGGCGGTTTGGCGTTCCGCCTTTTCCAAATCAATCAGCCGGAGCTTGGCGGTCGTGATGGAACGGGTCTTGAGGGATCGCCGAATGAGCTTGCCCCTGACGCGAACCCGTGCGAAATAGGTCCCGGATGTTCCGTAGCGAACCAAGTTTGGAACTGGTGTCTTCAGCCAGAGCTTTTCTGACGCTGACAAGTGGTCCTTCACGCAGTCAGTATCAGATTGTAAAGTCCAAACCGACGTTGTTAGCGTAAGCATCTGATTTCCAACTGTTGGAGAGATGGCTGAGTGGTTTAAGGCACACGCCTGGAAAGCGTGCGTATGTAAAAAGTACCGAGGGTTCGAATCCCTCTCTCTCCGCCATTTTCATACGCAAGGACTTACGAACCGTAATCCGAAAGTTTCAAACTATCCGTTACTGTTCGAGGATATTGGCATCATCGCATGTGTGGCTAGCGGCATATGGCAGAACATACACGCTCGCAGAATGATCAGGCTGTGGATTCGGCGCGGGGCAATGGGCAACGATATCCAGCAACCTGACGCAATGCCTCTGATTGCCTTTTCCGACCTCATTCCAATCGCCGGTGCATGAAGGTGCCGTCTTTCACCTTGCGAGACGCCTCCGACATGAGGCGTTCAAGCCCTGGTCGGATGCTGGCCTTGTAAAAAGTCATGGCAGCGTCTTCAGACGCGAACGTCTCGGCCGACTGCCATTCCTGTGGTTCCCCGATGCATTCGGCATTGTCCCAGGAATGAACGATGGCACGGTACGCGTTGGCGGCGGGATCAAAGGAGACTCCGCCTTTCATCCGGATGGCCGCCGTGAGGCCGGTCGTCGCCGTTTCCCCTTTGGCGGCACAACACTTTTTGAATTTCTTTCCGCTGCCGCACGGGCACGGATCATTTCGTCCGACTGTCATCTTTCATTCCTCTGGCAGAACGCTTCGGGTGAGCGACCACCGCCGACTGAGCGCTCTGGCACGCACTGTAAACGTCCAAATTAACACCGCAACGTCGAAAGCACGCCCGATCCGACCCGCGCCATTGCTTGGAAGCCCTCGCACCAAGCGCCGAAACGTCAATCCAGCGGTCGCGGCCTCAAGGGGCCTTCCGAAAGGTCCGACAAAGAAATGGGTGGCCATGGGATAATGCGAGCGCCGAATACGCTGATAGCGTTGAAGGGCTCGCACCGTCGAAGGATGTAGCGGATATACGATTGCTGGAGGGAGCCGATCGCATTGCCGAACTCGCCCGAATGCTGGGCGGCGTCTCCCAGGAAGCGCTCAATCACGCAGAAGCTTTGCTCAGTCGCGCGCCGACCGCTTGAGATCTGTAGCAAAACCATTTAGGCAAAATGATTCGATTATGGAGATTCGAGAGGTCCAACTAATGTTTCCCTCAATCCATCAATGCCGGCACGGCGCCAAACACCGAAGCCGGATGAAATACTGCTGTTGGAAATCCGCCATTCCGGTCATCCCGAAGGCGCATTTTCTCTTTACGATGGTGATGGAGGAACCTGGGATTACGAAAACGGAGAATCCAGTTGGATCCAACTGAAAGCGACTCGCGACAATTCGGGCCGTCTGCAAGGCGATGTGGAGATAGCGGATGCGGCTGGGCGACACCAAAACTGGCTGTAATCGGTGATGTCACGATTTCGAGATTTGAGTTAGGATTTCAAATGGCTCCCCATCCAACGAACAACGGACGGCACGTGCCAATGTCGCTGGAGTGTAGGGTTTGGACAGGAAGTTCAAACCGTCAACGCTTCCGATGTCGGGACCCACGACTTCCAGACCGTAACCGCTGGTGCAGATTACGTGAAGAGAGTCCTTTTCCTCACGCAATTGGGACGCCAATTCGAGTCCGTTCATTGTCCCAGGCATAATGATATCCGTGAGAACCAAGTGCACGTTCTGCCGGTGTTTCCGCCAAAGCGCCAATGCGTCGGCCGCGTTTTCCGCCTCCAAGACCGTATAGCCGTAGTTTTCAAGAATGGTCCGAGCGAGTTGCCGAAGGGCGGTTTCGTCTTCGACAATCAGAATAGTTTCTGTTCCGCCAGAAATCTCCGGATCAATGACGCTGACGTCGGGCACGTCGCTCAAAGTTTCCGCAAGCGCGGGAAAGTAAATCTGAAATGTCGATCCAAGTTCGGGTTGGCTGGACACCTCAATCCAGCCATGGTGTTGCTTGACAATGCCATACACGGTCGCCAGGCCCAAGCCGGTACCCTTTCCAACTTCCTTGGTTGTGAAAAACGGTTCGAAGATTCTCTCGATTGTTTGAGGTTCCATTCCGCAGCCGGTATCGGAAACGGACAGGCGGACGAAATTCCCGGTGACGGCCTCCGGGTTTGTATCCGCGTAATCCTGGGAAATCTCGATAGATTGCGTACTAATGGTCAAACGCCCGCCACCAGGCATGGCGTCCCGGGCATTCACCACAAGATTTGCGATCAACTGATCCATCATTCCGGCGTCCGCCCGGATCCTGGGAAGCCGGAGTGCGTGGTTGTACTCCACAGAGATGTTCTCCTCGATCATTCTCACAAGCATTCGCATGACCTGGGTAACGACGTCGTTCAGATTGAGAAATTTCAACTGCATGACTTGCTTGCGTCCGAAGGTCAGGAGTTGCCGCGTCAATGTGGTGGCGCGCTCGGCGGCTGCGGATATTTTGTTCAGGGCTTTCCCAATTTCCGGATGAAGCCGATTGTCCCTGAGGGCCAGATCGTTGAATCCTAGAATGATGGTCAAGAGATTGTTGAAATCGTGCGCCACCCCCGCCGCCAATGTTCCAACGGCCTCCATTTTTTGAGATTGGCGCAGTTGGTCCTCAAGAAGACGGTGTTTTTCCTGGGCGATTTTTCGCTCTTCGACTTCCCTCTCCAGTTGTTTGTTCGCCTGGGAAAGGGCGGTTGTCCGTTCATTGACGCGCTTTTCCAAGTCGTCATGGGCTTGTCGAAGGGCGTCGTCCCGCACCTGGATTTGAAGCAGCATTTCGTTGAAACCTTTGATCAGCCTGCCGAGTTCATCCTCATTCTCCCCGGTAGCACGAACGGAATAGTCTTTGTCGGTGGCAACGCTTTGAGCGGTCAGCGCCAGCCGGAGGATGGGCTCGGAGATAATGCGGCGAAGCCGGATGGAAAGAATGAGCGCGAAGAGCAGGGAAGTCAGCAATACGATCGATGCGATCGCCCCATAACGCCGCATGCGCTCATACATCAACGCCAAATCTGACTCGATATAAACCGTGGCGATCCATTCCCCGTCAAAAAGAATTTGATGAAACAGTGCCAATCGATGGTCCTGAAAATGATAGCCGTCCGCTTCCATTTTCGGAGGCGAAAACTCCGAGGCAAGCCCGGCATTGGGATACTTTGCGAATACCTCGCCGGTTGGCAAATAGACGCACGCCGCGACAATTTGCGCCTGTGCCCGCAGCGTTGCCAGCGTCTCCTCCGCCTGGGCGCGATCATTGAAAGAGATGGCGCCCTTTGAGTTGGTTCCAATCATCTCCGCCAAAGCGGTCAACCTCGAGGGAAATGTGCGCCGCGCATCAAGAATCTCGTAACCGACAAAGCCAGCGCAGGCGAGCAGAAGAGCCGCGCCGGTGGTCGCCATGATGACCAACATCAACTTTCGATCGAGCGGAATGGCGCGGCCCAATTGCATTTCAGTTTTTCTCCCCGGCTTGCCGGGTTTCGCGAACCTTGGAAACGCCCAACAGTTGGGAACTCAGAATCAGATGAGCGCGTTCGGCGGATTGGAGATTCACCGTAATGCTAAGGCGGTTCTTCGCGGGAATCAGGCCAATGATCCCGCCGGCGCTGACAAAGCGGGAGGTTTCCCCGACCGTCAATACGCTGAGCGCCGCGATTTCCTGGAGAACTTCGTTCCAGCGGCGTTCTTCCCCGGCTGGAATAAAGAGAATCTGGCAGCCTTTCGCCTCCCGCGGTTCGGAGAACCGCTTAATCCGAAACCGCCGACGTTTGGCGGTCCGCTCCCCAATCACGGTCTCCAAATCGGATCCGAACGGATCCGTTCCGAAAATGCCAATCGTGATTGGCGAGTCCGCGTCCAAGAAAGTCGCCACTGGCCACTCGACGAACTTCGCCAATTGATACAGAAAGGCGGCTTTTGCTTGATACTCGGTCGCGGAGATCCGTTCGGCACCCTGCGTCGTGGCACATGAAAAAAACAGGCAAACGCAATAAAAAACGCTCCAAACGGTTTCCATGGGTTTCCGGCCTTTCATGTCTTGATTCGGCGGCAATGATTCTAGCGCGGCTCTGACCCTAATAGCGCCAGGTCACCTTTCCATAAAAACTGCGTTGGATTTCTGTCGAAGCCACACCTTGAAGTTGGCCGAATTCCGAATGGCGGTCGTCGAGCAAATTCTGCATTCCGACGCTCACATCCAGATTCTTGACAGGGCGCCATCCGACTCGCGCGTCGAGACGGGTGTATCCGGCGACCCCCTGTCGCGCCAGCCGATCGACGTAGTAAACCGCCGTGTCAAACTGCAGATTCCACGGAAGATCGAGCAGCGACCGAACCTGGAATTGATGTTGAGGAGAATCGCCCTCGGCCAGTTCCGAAGTGGTGTCGAGGCTCGATGGATCGAGGTGCAACTGCATCTTCAGCCACGTGTAGCCAGCGCTGGTTCTCCAATGATCGGTGATTTGCCATTTTGCCGACACCTCGGCTCCGAAGGTTTCGCCATTCATCCCATTGTCAAACTGAAGTGGAATGATCAACACGGGCGGTCGCGATCCCGAGAGTGACGAAGCGGGAAGCGGTTCGAAGGTGCCCAGATTGTTGTAAACATTGTAAAACAGGGCAAGGTCCAGCGACACATCAGGCCGCGGCATCACTCGATATCCGACTTCGTAGGCGAGCAACTCCTCGGGCCGCAATTCCCGATTGTAAACCAAATCCAACCGCGTGGAGACATCGGCGCCGGGAAAAAAGAGGATGGTCTGTCGCGCGTCGTTCTCGAACCTGGACGGCGTTCTTACGGCACGGGAGATCGCGGACCAAAAAGTGTGCTTTGGCCGCGGCGTGAACGCGATCCGCGCCGCCGGTTGGATTTCGAGACCGCTGTATTGGTTGTGCTCGAACTTCGAACCAAGGCTCAGCCGCAGTCGATCCGGCACGATACTGATCTCATCCTGGGCGAAGGCGCTGAAGACGGTCCGATCCGCGCTGTCCGGATCATACGTGGAAAAGGAGCCGGCCATTAGGTCATCGTGGATCAAGCGATATCCCAAGCCCCACGTTACCTCGTTGCGTTCGCCAAGTTCGAATTGATGATGGGCGTCAATGTCAAACGTATCGATAGTTTCCGAAAAAGCTGAACTCCGCCGCTCGGCGTGGTCGTAATACATCTGGTACGTGAGTTCGGATGCGTCCGAAAAGCTGTGTTTCCAACGTCCCAGAATATTCCCGCCAGTCAGATCGTTCTGAAAAAACGGCAGCATCGAAAGAGCGACGAAATTTGTCGGCGTCGATTCGTGGGTGGTGCCTGAATAATAGTCGCCAAGCAAGGTGACGCTGTTTTCCGATGACGGTTTCCAATCCAGTCGGAAGCCGGTGCGAAAAAGATTCCATGCATCGTATGAGTCCTGCCCGGCGGCATCGACTGTATCGTCCGTGTCGAAATACTTGCCATAGACCCGGTAGTAAGTTTGGTCATTGATCTTGCCTCCATAGCGGACGGCCCCGAATCCCCGGTCCTCCGAACCGCCGCCGCCGCTGATCAAGGCGCCCTGGGTGTCACTCGCGTTTTTGCTTATGATATTTATCACTCCGTTGACCGCGTCGGCGCCCCATAGCGTTGCGCCAGGCCCGCGAATGATTTCAATCCGGTCGAGATCTTCCAGCAAGGGATCTTGAATATCCCATCGAACGCCGCCAAAAAGGGGCGTATAAACGCTTCGACCGTCCATCAGGACCAGCAGCTTGTTCGCGTAACGACTGTTGAATCCACGGGCGCTGATGGCCCATTGATTTGCGTTGATCCGCGCGACATCCATCCCGGGGACCATTCGCAAAGCCTCGGGAACGCTTAATAGCCCACCGCGATGAATGTCCTCCTGCGTCAACACGTAAACCGAGGCCGGCGCTTCCGAAGCGTTTTCCTCCTTTTTAGAGACAGAGGTGATGGTTAACTGAAGCAGGTCGGAAAGGCTTAGATCCGCGAGTCGGGAGGTTTCTGGCTGCCTTGGGACGAGGTCATCCGCCTGTGAGGATGCGGTGTGGAACTGAAGGCTGATAAGAATCAGCAGGAATGTAATTCCGGCCGGTGGCGAATTACGAATAGCCATATGAAGCACGCCTGTGGATTGAGACGGCGACTCCGTTGTTCGGGAAAACGGGAATCGTGTCTCGATGTTGTTTTGATCACCCAAGGTTTATTCACGCCCACTTGCCTGGCTATTGACACCCAGGCATGCAATGAGCCCTTATCCAAATTGAAAGGATTCCGCTGCTTTTGAATCGGGAAGGAGCATAGTAGCGTCCCCGATCTTTGGCAAGATTGAACTGATCGAGCGCGCTCTCGCGGATTTCAGTGTTTGCCGGTCACTTCCAGAGTGCTGGCGTGAGTCAGGCGATTCCGGCCTTGCACCTTGGAGTGATACACGGCGGCATTGGCGGCAGCGATGAGTTCGGCAGGGCTGGAGGTCGCGGAGGTCATGGAGGCGACCCCGAAACGGGGGGCTTCGTCGATGCCGATACCAAAAGCCTTATACGTTAGAGAGCGAAAAAAGCAGATTTTAGTTCGAGCCAAATCCCGGGCGAACCGATAGAGTGGAGCTCATAATCAACCGCGATCCGACTATGATGAGACGAAGAACTTTCCTCCGGACCGCCGCTACTGTGGCGGTTGGAATTCAAATTGTGCCGCGCCATGTCCTGGGCCAAGGCCAGACGCCGCCGAGCGAGAAGTTGAATATTGCCGGAGTTGGTATTGGCGGCCAAGGAGGCGGCGACCTGAACGAGATGAAGAGCGAGAACATCGCCGTGCTCTGCGACGTGGACTGGACGAAGGCGGCGCACACTTTCAAGGCCTTCCCGAAAGCGGAACGGTTCAAGGACTATCGCGTGATGCTGGAGAAGCGGAAAGACATCGAGGCGGTCATGGTGGCCACACCCGATCACATGCACGCGCCCGTCACGCTGGCGGCGTTGCGCGCGGGCAAGCATGTCTATGTGGAGAAACCAATGGCCCACAGCATCGAGGAAGCACGCGTGATGGCGAAGGTTGCCAAAGAAACCGGCCTTGTCACGCAAATGGGGAACAACGGGCACGCGGGCGAAGGGTTGCGCCAGACGCGCGAGTGGATTCAAGCGGGCGCGATCGGCGGGGTGCGCGAGGTCCACGGCTGGAGTGATCGTCCCGGCAAATGGTGGCCGCAACCTGTGGAGCGGCCCGCTAATCCGATGCCAATCCCTGCGGATTTGAATTGGGATCTCTGGCTTGGAGGCGCGCCGCGACGTCCGTATCACAGGGCCTATCACCCGCACGACTGGCGCGCGTGGTTTGATTTCGGAACGGGCGCGCTGGGTGACATGGCTGTGCATAATCTCGATCCCGCCTTCTACGCACTGGATCTTGACGCACCGGTTGCAGCCGAGGCGCAATGCGTGGGGCTCGGTGCGGAATCGTATCCTGCCTGGCAGATTATCACGTTCGAATTTGTGCGTCCAAGCCCGCATCCGGCGTTGAAGATGTTCTGGTACGATGGCGGCAAGCTGCCAAAACAGCCCGCCGATCTCGCCGACGAAATCGATCTGTCTGATAACGGCATTTTGTTTATCGGCGACAAAGGAACAATGCTATGCGGCGGATGGTCCGGCGCGCCCAAGCTCTTTCCGGCCAGCCGCCGCAAGGAATTCCAACTTCCCCCAAAAACCATTGCACGTTCCATTGGCCATCGCGCCGAGTGGATCCAGGCATGCAAGGACAACCGGCCGGAGGATGCAAAAGCGGGCTTCGCCTACTCGGGCCCTTTCACCGAGGCCCTTTTGGTGGGCAATCTCGCGGTGCGGCTGCAGAAGCGCGTTGAATGGGATTCCGCCAACCTCCGCGCTCCGAACGCCCCAGAAGCCGAGACGCTCATTCGCAAGAAATACCGGGATGGATTCGGCATCCACGGGTAGGTTTCGGAAAGCGCCTCCTGCAGCTCATTTGGAACGTAAATGGAGTCACCCAGAAGCAGCGTAATCATCTCTTCTCAACAATCAAAGCGGGCAATGGAAAACGGGGCGAGACGCCGCCTCCGCACCTCATATCTTGAACATCCACTCAGCGCTTTGTCCGTCTGCATTGATGATCGTGAGCGTGTGATCTCCTGATTTAAGCCAGTCCGCAGTGGGTTGAAGGACGTCGAGTGTCAGGCTTTTGAACAAATCCGGCGGCACGGATTGTTCGTCCGGTATAGCTGTGCCCGTGACCGCATGACTATGCACGGCTGCCTGAACTTCCGCGCCATCGATCTTGAACCCAGCGGTCTTTGAAAGTTTTCGCCCCGTGATAGTCAACGTGAGCTTGGGCCCAATCGGCGCAACCGGAGCAATTTGATCAATGATTGGGCCGGGCTTTCGGGCGAGCTTTCCTCCGAGATATCCCAGGGAACTAATCCCCATCAATTGCATAAAGCCCGTTGGGATGGACGGCAAATCCTTCAGCGATCGGGGGTCGATACCCACGACCAAGAAGAGAAAAGTTGCACTGCCCATGAGGGTCCAAACAGCAAACTGAAAGCGTTCCGCCACCACTACCCCGCCGGTGGTCACTAGATCGGCAAAACTGGGATTGATTTGTCCCGCACCTTTGGATCCATTCACCGCGGAAATCGCGGGCGCAACAATGCCGGTGCCGGCGCTAATTGCGAGAAGCCCCGCCAGATTCTCTGGAAGGTTCGCCATTTCAAAAGTGCCGTGCACCAGACTTCGGGAAAGGGTCAGAAAGGTATAACCGAAAAGCGATACCAAGGTCCAAACGAGAAACTGGAATTTGGACAAGCTGTAGGTGTCCGTCTCCTGGTCGAGAAGCAAAACGGTCCACAATGAACAGGAACTGCTGCCGATCGTATGAGCGCTTTTGATTCGGCCGATCATCCAAAGAGGGATTCCGAAAATGACGGCCGTGACCGCCAGGGTGATCCCAGCGATGGCCCAACGAGTAACCTGAGAAACGACGATTTCGTAGGGTCTGGACAGCCGGTCGTCCAGTCGCAGTTGCACCTCGACGCGCCCATGATACCCATCCACTGGCAGCCACATTACGACCCATTTTCCTTCGTGCCTGACAAACACTTGTCCGAGTTGGTCACGCTCGGGAGTTGGAGGATCATCTTGGGTGAACTGGACCTCGGTTCGGGCCAATTCGATTCCATTCAGAATCAGGGAAAACTTTGTGGGAATCAGTCTCTCCAGTTCGTCGGCGATGACTGAATGTCTTGAGAAATATGAGAAATACTTTTTCCCAAGCTTCTCCGGCATAATCACGCCAGGGGCAATCCGAGCAGTCTCGAATCTAGGTGGCGTTTCGGCAGCCTTGACCAGGGTCAGCCCCATCAAAAAGGCGGCACTGATCACCGAAAAGTTGTATGAGATACGCATTTGAAACTCCGTCCTCATGCGGCAGAAGGAGAGATGTCGGTCGGACACTCGCCGAAGGATTCTCGAACTCTCTCCGACGCAGACCCCGATGCCGGCGCGACGCCGACCGCATCTCTGGGCGATGGGACTACAGCGTCCGTCAATTTCTTCGCCACATGTCCCATCCATTCCAAGCCGGCTGGTCGCGGCGTTCTAGTTTCTGAATGTCTTCTTTCAACCAGTACTGCGTCAGGCAAATGTTCATCGCATCGCGCCGATCCTGTGAAGTTTCCGCAATCTTTCCAATGGTGGTAAGATCGTGTTTGGAATCGTCAGCCATAATCTAACTTTCTGTTAACGTGGGTTCCTTTGAGTTTGTTACTGCTTTAGAGTGTCTATGTAATAACTAAGCGCCCGGGATGTCGCAGCCGTTTCCGCAGCGCGTTGCCTTAGGATTTCAAAAGCGCTTTCCTGTCCGCCGAGTTCGCGCTGTAGGGCGGCGCCTGTAAGCGTCGTAACGGTGGTGTTGTCCAGTTCTGTCACGGTCAGGGTTGGCCCCCTCTTGAGTCCACTGATCGATCCGATCACGTCCTGGCGGTATGTGGTGAACAAGTTATAGCCCTGAACTGGATTTGTGGGTCCAGATCTGCGCTGGTAATGTGCGAATGCCGGAGGTGGCGGAACAGCGATGGGTTCCAGCCAAATGTATCCGCCGGGCACGAGTTCACTAAGCGCGTCCAAGTCGCGCACTCGCGCTGCGGCGACGGCGTCACCGGCCGCCGCTTTACCAACTAAGGCCGTATAAATATGGGTGGCGACCACGAAGTCGCGGCCTCCTTCCTTCGCGAGCGCTCTGGTGAACTCCGAACCTGGTTCTTGAATGTCTCGTGACGCGTGACCAGTGGCGATGAACTGGTCAATTGATGTGCCACGGAACCATTTTGTGCGGAAATCAATGATGGCCAGCGCGGAAAAGGCATCCGAGTTCGGATTACTCGATGCGGACTTCCCGGCCGTGGGGACCAGTGCGAGTTCCGCCCGCTTGTAAGCGAAAGTGACCTGCGGGAGTTGGCTCTGGCCATCGCCCGGCGTTGCATGCAGTCCGATTATAGTTCCTGTCGCCACGGTCATGCGACGGGCACACCCGGAACCCGAACCGCCGACGATTCCGATCAACAAGGCAAGAAAGAGAGCGGAGGTGAACATTTTCATCATTTTCCTCCTTCTTCCTTCGCCTTCACTTTGCTGGCGGCTTCGCCGAAAGCGTGTCGCATATCAGAATTTGTTGCTGCGATCCGCGCCGCCATGCCCGTGGCGAAGAATTGTCTGAGATGCAGACCATCGTTCGTCCCCTGCTTGAAAGGATCGCCATAGCTAACGGTGAAACGGCCCAGCACTGAATAAACGTCCTGGGTGCCATCCGCATCTGCATCGCCGGGCACAGGAATGCTCGCCATTTCCGCGCGGCGGTAGCCCATGGTCACGTCGATTGTCTGATCGGCCTTTTGGCTTATGTCCAAACCAAACTTGGTGGCGGTGCCAAAAGCCAGGTGGTTTTTGCACCCGCTGCTGATCGCGAGCAGCGAGAATCCGACGACTAGATTGATGGCGCTGAGGCGCCTGGGTCTGACTTTCTTCGTCATGGTATTTTTCTCTTGGTGAATGGTTGCTCCTGGGTTTCTTCGGTCCTTTCCACTGGATTCGCAACGAGCACGGCATCCAATGGTCGGCGGCTGTCGAAATCAAAATGGTAGAGCGCCTCTAGTCGCGGCCTCATCATGGTGACGCTCGAATATCCTAGCGAAATCGCCCGCTCCTCACCGCCTGCGCCTCCCTGCACTCCCACCATGCTGCGGCGGATGAATTCCGGCCGCCCGCGCAACGGGGCGCGCAAATAGATCCACGACCATTGCCAGCGGCGAGGTTGCGGATGAATTAACCAGCCGCGCGGTGTTGCATGCACATCGGCCGCCGGATCGACAGAATCGAAACGGGCGGAAGACAAGGCCAGCCTCTGAATACCGCCAATGCTGACACCCCACTGGCTCCCTCCCTCAATGAGCACGGGGAAATGTACCGATTGAAATACAGCCGCCTTTTCGGTGGAAGGTTCGGAAAAGCGATACCGAACCGGGCCGAGAAGGTAGTCTGCCTGACGGGTTCGCCAGGTACAGCCGGAGAGAAGGCAGGCTGAGATGATCAAGACGAGGTTTCTCCAAAAGAAAACGTCGCGCGCTGTCGTCCCGAACCGTGACAATAAACGCTTTTTTCGCCCACTCTTCTCATTCCAGGGGAGACCGAACTGAACATCGGTGGACTCAGAAAATCCGCACCGCATGCCGCAGACAACAAATATGCCAAAACTCTCAACCATTGAGCTCAGTCGATTGAAATTCCTTGAACCTTGCTGACCCAGAGTAGCGCTCCGTGGTTCTCCCTCAATTGTGAAGTGTTATCTGGCGCGGACATTCGTTATCTCTGGCGGACATTCCGACATGGAAATTACTTTCAAGGGCAGCATTAGAAACGCGGTGGGATTGATGCCGTAGAACTCCTTGAACACTCGGCTGAAATGTGAGACTTGCTTGAAGCCGAGTTCGTAGGCCGCTAGCTTCACGCAACGCACCTTCCTCAGCAGCGGACCCGCCGCCAGCATCCGCTTCTCGTCCAGCCAATCCTGCGGGCTGCGTCCGAAGCGCTGTTGAAAGCAGCGACGGAGATGACGCGTTGAAATCTGGCAAATCTGCGCGAGAGTCTGCGACCGATATGTGGAAGATTGCGCCCTTGCGATCCAGGCGTCCTCGCCTGCCATGCCAGAAATTTGCTCCAAGGCCCGTGCCATAAAAACCTCCGGACTGACCAAGACGGCATCTCAGGATTGTCCGAGGACTGCCCTTTGAACCAGTCGTCTCCGTTAAGAGGCACCCTCCAGCGCCTCCAAAAGATCGACAGTCGCAATGAATAGCGAACAGGATTAGTTTTGCAACTACTTTCAGAGCACCAGACTTCGGCGGAAATCAAAGGGACACTTTTCGGTAGATGAGGCGCAGTTCGGTTCCCGGATATTTTGTTTCGGTCTCGGTCAGTTCGGCACAAAGATGTTCCAGGGCGGCATCGTCGCGAGGGGTGCTCAGGCCAACGATGGTTTGACGTTCTGCGGAAACCGCCCCGAAACGAGCCTCAAGTTCTCGGAGGGTCTGTCTTAGCCGTTCCGGCGGAACCCGGCGACCGTCGTTAAACCGTCGCGGGAGAAGGATCTCGAACCGCTAATACTCTCTCATACGCCTCCACCCCTTCGAACACGAACGGCACATTCTCCCGCGCCAAAAGCAGCAGCGCTTCCTCCGGCACCAGCAATTCGCCGCTCTGCCACGACTTCAGCGGGTGGTCGCCCAAGAGCAATTCCAAGGCGCGGTCCTTGGCCTCTTCGTTTGGAAAACGGATCAAGATCATGAGGAACACTACCTTCAACACTGCGATTCGCAAACGGTCGCACGACCGGGCCGCTCTGCGAACATGTTGATTCGAATCTTGACCTCATCATCGACAAACCAACCTGCGCCAGGGAACGAGGAGCGGAGGGCAGGAAAAGACGTTCGAATTGTCGTCAGGAAAAGGGCAACCCAAGGAAAAGGGCAACCCATAGCATGGTTCATTATTGGGGTTGACGACAACATCAGGAAGGTAGTGCAAATCGCCCCATCCCATGGAAGTTGCGGGTTGAATATCCTGGCGCTGTCGATCAAAGGGATCGCCACTCGCTTGCGCCCCTCGATGGGGAAGACAGAGCGATCCGATTCACCAAAAGGCAAACTTTTAAATGATGAAAAACGAACCTTGCTATGGGTTGACCCCCTTCACGCCTGCCATGCCAGAAATTTGCTCCAAGGCCCGTGCCATAAAAACCTCCGGACTGACCAAGACGGCATCTCAGGATTGTCCGAGGACTGCCCTTTGAACCAGTCGTCTCCGTTAAGAGGCACCCCCCAGCGCCTCCAAAAGATCGACAGTCGCAATGAATAGCGAACAGGATTAGTTTTGCAACTACTTTCCGGCACTACAAATCGCTGGTGGTCGATGGGAACGGCGAGGGTATTTGAGAACGGCTTGCCAGTACGTCCATTTGAACCCGGTGCGGGCGAGGTTGATCGGAGCGGATCAAGGGCTCAAGAGTTATCGCTCGAGCAGTTTTGCGGCGTATTTGCAGCCGGCGCGGAAGCGGGCGGTGTGGCTGCGAGTGGATCGCGTATTGGGGGAGAGCGGCATTGGCCGAGATACGAAGGCGGGCAGGGAGTATTTCGAAGGGTTGATGGAGCAAAGGAGGCATAGCGCCAAAGAGAAGATTTACCGATCAATTTGGCGTGGGTGGTGCTGGGGCGACAAGAAGTTCCGGAAGGAGTTGCTGGGACAGTTGTCGGAACAAATGGGTGCCAACCATTACGGCGAGGAACGACGGGAGATCGAGGACGAGAAAGCCGAGGCGATCCTGGCAGAGGAATTGCGAACGCTCTCCCGGACACCCTTGGACTCTACGCGCCGGGGAATCTAAATCAGCCACCGAAACCTTGAGGCAGCGGCACGAGCCTCCAGCCTTCGAGGCCGAGTCCGATGTCTCTTTCCACAAATTCCCAGAGAACCACCTTCCTGTTCTTGAGGAACGCGGGACGCGCGCGAAGCTCCTGTCGCACGAGCGTGGATCCTCCCCCATCGTTGACCAACGAGATCAACGGTTGTTTGAGCTCTTTGGCCAGGTGCGCGATAAAACCCGCAGCCGTCGGTTCGTCCTGCTGATAAATCCGCATGAAGCTGTCTCCAAGCACGAGAATCTCTGCGGTCGGGGCATCCTTGTAGAGCTCGCCGTTGTCGCTTCGAACCATCTGAACACACGGCACGGTTTCGGGATCCATTCGTCGCTCGATCATCGGCACCTGCATCATGCGCAATATGTCACCCAGCCGCTGCACGTGCGCGGAGCGTCCGCTGTAATCAACTTGGCCGGGCTGCGCCCAACCCAATTCCTCGAGTCGACGCGCCACAGCCTTGGCCGCTAGATCGACGCCGGCCGGCGACCAATGCGTGTCTTGCGCCAGATACAGGGAATCTTCGGGAGTTGAACGGGTTTGCCGCCTCGCCTCGCCATACTCGTTGAACAAGTCGATGACTTCGACATTGGCGGCACGAAGCATATCTAGCACCTCTCGCGTACGTGGCGCCATCACACCGCTCAGGGGCGTTGCCCGCAAGGTCAACCGGTCCGGATAAATGCTTTCCTTGTTCGGCACGGGCATGACCAGAAGGTGGATGCCGCGCGCCGCGAGTTGATCGCGAAAATCCACAATGGCCGCAATCGGATCATTCGTGTCGCCGGGCGCCTTCGCACTCTGATGCCGAGCCAGCATATAATTCAGCCCGGGTTTGTAGAAATACCATCCTGCCTGTCCAAACATTGCCTTTTCTCCGCCGTCCTCGAGCCACTCGAACTGGGCGAAGTGAATCCAAGGCCGGCTCAATCCTGCTGCCCAATTGGCTGTTTCCAGGCCTCGCTCGTAGGCGCGCAAGTTGGCGGCGGTGGGCGCTTGACTGAACACTTCGAACACCCGCACTCCGTCGTCCTGGCGGGATTCGATCACGATTTGGATTAACGGCACGCTGGCGATGATCCCAAGAAATATCAGGATCAAGATCCATTGAGGATTGCGGAGGCGGTGCATGGCAACTCAGAACTGAAAATAGAGGAATGGGTTGAAGGCTTGCGAGAACATTGCAGTGAGCGATAGGACGAACAGCGGCACCACCAAAGCGGTCCGCACCCACGTCACTCCCGACTGCGCCCAGTCATGGGCTTGCAGCGGCTGGAATAGAAGCACGGCGCACAGAGCAAGAATGAGCAGATGGTACGGTGTGTAAATCATCGCGCCAAGCAACGGTGCGACGCTCCCGACCGCATCGAGGCCGAGCATTGCCCGGAAATACTCGGTCGCCGCCGTCAGATTGTCGGCCCGGAACAAAACCCAGGAGAACAGCATGAGGAGAAAAGTAAGAGCGATTCGCCCCGGCCGCGGCAGCGCATCATAAAAACTCCGTTTGCCCCGCCATCTCTCGGCGGCCAAGAGCAACCCGTGGAAGGCACCCCACAACACAAAATTCCACTTCGCTCCATGCCACAAGCCTCCAAGAAGCATCACCACGATGAGATTGAAGTAGGTGCGCCCTTCTCCCTTCCGGTTGCCACCCAGCGCAATATACAAATAGTCCCGCAACACGCTGGACAACGAGATATGCCAGCGCCGCCAAAGGTCCGTGATGCTTTCCGAGCGGTACGGCGCGTCAAAGTTCTTCAGAAACTCGAATCCCAGCATCCGCCCCAGCCCCACCGCCATGTCCGAGTAACCGCAGAAGTCGAAGTAGATTTGGAACGCGTAAGCCAGAGCTCCGACCCAGGCGTCCAGCGCGCACGGATTGGCAGCGTTGAACACCGCGTCCGCTACCAACCCGCACGGATTGGCGAGCAGAATCTTCTTTGCAAACCCAACGATGAAAATTGCCACGCCGGAAGCAAACCGCGACACCGTGTGTTCGCGCTCGTGCAACTGTGCAGCCAGCGTTTTGTAGCGGATAATCGGCCCCGCCACCAGGTCCGGAAACAACGCCACAAATGCAGAGAACATCGAGAATGACTTCGCCGGTGTGGCGTGGCCGCGATACAAATCGATGATGTAAGTCAGGGAATGAAACGTGTAAAAAGAAATACCAATGGGCAAAACCACTTGCAGCACGCGGAATTGGTGGGCGCCGACTACCGCGAGCATTTCGTTTAGCGTCTCGGCGGCGAACATGTAGTATTTAAAGAATCCAAGGAAGCTCAGATTCGTAACCACACAGGCCAGAACCGCGAATTTTCGTTGAACCCGTGTCGCGCCGGGTCGAGTGATGACTTTGCCCCAAACGAAGTCCAAAACGGTCGTGAAAAGCATGAGGCACGCGAACCACGGCTCCCACCAACCGTAAAAGATATAACTGCCCAGCGTGATCCAGACATTGCGCCGGTGAAAAGGAAGGCTGTAATAGACCAGCAGAAACAGCGGCAGAAAATAAAAGACGAATATCTGAGTCGTAAATACCATGATCTAAGTTTCAGTTTGAATCAGTAGCACAGGCACCGCAAGGCTCGCCCAAAGTGGGGCTGAAGGGAACGCTTTTTTCAGAAGGTACCGGAGACCGATTGGTTAAAACGAAGGATGGTCGCCCGGCAAAAGAGTCACATCCCTGCGTTAGCGAAAATCCGCAAGGCCCTCAGAAATCGATGCAAAAAGGCACTGAACTTGACATGAATCCTGGGCCGACTTAGGTTCACACCACTCTAAACACTCAACGCTTTGAAGTTGAAGTGGAGGCGTTATCAAACACTTGAAAAAGTCAATAAGCACGTTCGGTGTTTGGGCTGATCCGCTTGAATCGATGACGGCGGGAGAGTCTGGCATTTCTGCACTATTCGGCCCGGACAAGATTCCCAGTTACTTCCAGTGAGCGCGAAGAGGAACATCGTCGCAACCTTCGGATTGGTGGCTGTAGTCGTAGCGGCGTTCGTTTTTCAAGTTCGTCCCTCAGGCCCTAAGAGCGCCGCTTTGGCCAAAAGGCAGCATGCAATGGAGATGCTGGGAGCGCGTATTGCCAAGCTGCGTCCGGAATGCAAAGTCCTCGTGCTGTCAAATCCGTTCACCAAGGAATCAGGGTATCTCGATGAAAAGAGCCGATACGAGCGAGCCGGCCTTCGTGGCCTGGGCAAGGGGTTGGGTGGACAGTCAACTGTGGAGGTCGTGTTTCCGGAGATTCGTCCGGAGTTTTTAGCCAATCCCGAATCCGTCATCATCCCGTCCAATTCCCGGACACCCCTGAGCTTCGTGGTGCGGCCCGCCTCCGTGGACGAATTGGCCGGCGCGCATCCCGAATGCAGCGTCATCGTGAGTTTGATCGGACTGCCGGTTGGAGTGGATCGGCTAAAGATTTGGAACGAGAAGGACCCAAGGTGTTTTGCGCTTCTCCTGCCCGATTTGCGCCTGCTGGGTCCGCCCGCAAAAGTCGTGGAAGCGTTTCAACGGGAAAAGCTCTTGGTAGCCGTGGTGGAGGATTTTCAGTCCGGCGATCCCCTGATTGTCACTCGAGACAACATCGCGGAAACTCTCAAACGTCAGCCTAGTTCTCTGGGTTTTTAGGGCGCATCTGAAAAAAACTACTAAGGAACCCTGAACTCGCACGTTAACCATATGGCGGTTTTGAACTCAGATGCGAAATTACGAGTCAATGCGCGGAGAATCCGAAGATTCCAATTGCCGAGAAAGTGCTGGCGCTATTGTTTAGCGAGATCGCCGCCGCGCTTGGAGTGGCCGCAGCCTGCATTGGAGGCGTTGTAATGCCGGTCGTTCAAAATGTCAAAATCCAATCAAGGCGAACGAAGGGAAGACAGGGCTGCTCTATCCTGAGAGGATTAAAAAGGTTGTTATCACTGAGCTTGTGATTCAATAACCTGCCATCGACCAATAGAAATCAGAATTCGTCACTCCTTCTCGACACCGCTGATCCAGTATCTGGCCATCTCTTCGGGAGTGGGAGTCTTCAGCGGCCGAATGATTCGGAACCCCACAAACTGCGCGTCTGAGTGATACCAGACGCTCTTTGGAAGCTGGGGGTCTTGCATCTTCCAAGCGCGTTCAGAGAATCGGCGGGCGGCGCTTCTGAAAATCTTCGGATCATCATCGTCCCAAGAACCGCCGCGGACGGAATGTGGGTAAGGTTGAGTGGCCCGTTTCCAAGGAACTTCGAGACAGGATTTTGTGGAAATCGCATAAAAATCCGGATCGTATTGGTCGAGTGTCCATTCGCAGACATTTCCGTACATATCGTAAAGCCCCCACGGGTTGGGCCTTTTCTTTCC
>JAQBVM010000339.1 GCA_027623095.1 Verrucomicrobiota bacterium | reverse complement strand
TCCCAGGCCCATTTACATTGGCTCAAAGCCGCTTTTCTGCTGGAATTCACCCACTCGAGTACACGAAGAGCCATAATTCAAAACTAATCGCTTCTTCGACAACGCCGCAAGCATCATTCCGAATGGCGGCGCGAATCGAGCGCAACTCCGAATGTGGTCGAGCCCTAATGGATGCCCCCTTCTCGCGTGGCACGCAGAAATGTGTCAATAGTAAGGACTGACACTCGCATAGCGTTGAAGAAACGCCCAGCCACCCGAATCAAATGTTAAAAATTCAAATGCGACCCTAAGACGGCTTAGCGGCCGTCCATTCTTCAATTATTGGACCGACCCCTTCCCTTTCTTAGACCGTCCCTTTTCCAAACTGATCCAGCAAGCGCGCAGGTCAATGAAGTGATAGTGCATTGTTGTCCACGTTAGGAAGCGACCCGGTGACGATTATTTGTGCCGTTGCGCGTTAAACTCACATCGGTCGAGCAGGTCTGCGAGATCCGCAAAGATCCGCTTACAATCCTCTTGCGTCTCAGTTCCGAATTGACCTCCTTCCGGAAGCTTGCAATCTCCGGCTGCAATTCCCCTGGCAACTACGCTTAATGCGTCGAGCATCCTAATGGCTAATTTGGGGTCTTTCTCGTGAACCAAATCAAGTGCAACGCCGTTGGTATACGTTGCCAGTCGAAGGTGAAACGTTAGCTCTTTATCCGAAGAGAACCGCTCTGAAACGCAATTAATGAACCACCTGAACATCCAGTTTTGGACAAACCAAGTGGAATCCGCCAGTCTTGATGTACTAATGCTAAATGACACAATCAAAAGCCTATGGGTATAATCTTATCGAAATCCGACTGTGGCAAGTTCAAGATGTAGTCTATGACTACTTCGCGTATATGTTCTGGAAAGCCAGTCAAATCAACTGCTGTAAAGTCGTATTTAGACACATGCAAGTCGATTTGCGTCAGAAATTGCAGACGCTGAACATCCCAAAACGGAATCAAATTCGGATCCCCCCCCACTGCATCATAAGTTTTGCGTGTGTCTGGATCAATAAAGTCCGCCTGGCCCTTAGTTGGGTTTACTATCAAATTATAGCCGAGCTTTTTGAGCCGATCGAGGGTCGCGTGTTCCGCTGAGGAGAGCAAGTTTAGCGGATTGAGCGGATTCAACTGATCGCGAATTGGCCCCCTTCTGTCCCAAATTTTCCCGTCTGGACCGACGTATTGGCCTTCGTCTAGGATCACCCCTCTAGGAAGCTCTATTGATGAACGAGTCGGCGCAGGCTTTGGAAGTGAAATGCTCAATTGACCAGGCTGAAATTGGACGAGTTTCGGCGAGTTCGGGTTGATAAGTTCACCATGATCCAAAAGTGTCTGAGCTAGCAAGGCTGTAGCCCCCAGACCCAGTCCGATCCCTTCCCAAGTTGCAACCGCTTTCGCACCGGCGACCAAAAGAGGGATAGCTACCAACGCGAACGTACCATGGGGATCGATCTTGTTCACGGGGTCGCCGCCGAAAGCTGTGTAAAGATTAATTCCACCCCCTTCCCTGAGGGGATCACCATTTAGCCAGCGGCCCAGGCGCGGCTCGTAAAAGCGGAGGGCGTAGGCGTAAAGGCCGGAGTTCTCATGAAATTCCTGGCTGGAGAAGCGATAGACATTGGCATCGGCCATCCATCCGCTGGTGGCGAGTGTCTTGCCAAACGGGTCGTACAGGTATTGGGCAACGATCTGCTGGCTGGCGTTGAGCATCGCCGTGATGTTCCCATTGCCGTCGGCGTGGTAATAATTGTGTTTGGGTACGATGCTGACATCCTGGCTGCGGGCCAGCAGTCCGCCGATGCCCCCGGCGCCCTGCATGCTTCCGCTGGCGTCCAGGCCGCGAGTGTAATTGACCGCCGGTTCGTCGCCTCCCCAGCGTTCGCTCACGACCACATTGCCGTCGTAGATGTAATCCACCACGGTGCTTAGCGCCCACGCGCCGTTTAACCAGGTGGATTCCAGCCGTGAACGGCGGCGTCTCAGGCCGTCATAGACGAACTCCGTTTTCCATGCGTTTGTGACGGTGACTCGGACGAGCTGGTTTTCATCGTCGTAATCAAATCCCCGCAATCCGTCGCTGGTGAGGTTTCCGTTTTGGTCGTAGGCGAAATTCACCGTCGCAGGAAGGTTTGCGACGAGCGCGTTGGTGTCCGCGCGCCCTGTGCTATCCTGGGCGATGACGGTGTAGCTGTTCACTCCGTTGGTGACGCTGAAACCGTCCTTGGCGTAAGTGTTGTCCGCGTAGCGGGCCGCCGCCGTGCCGTTGACAGTCACGTTGGTCACCGCGGACGAGGTGTTCCCGGCCACGGTCAGCGTTCCTGAACGTCCGATCGAGTTCAGGTGATTGCGGTTGTCCGAGCTCAGGCTTTGAACCAGGGCGTTGTTGGTCCGGGAACTCAGGTTCCAGGCGGTGTCGTACCCATATCCAAACTGTTCGTTTAACCGGCTCGCGCCCCCGGACTCTTTGCCGATGGCGCTTTGCAGTTGCCCGAGATTTTCATAGGTGAAATCAACATAACTGCCCTCTGTTCGGGTGTGGCGAGTTCGTTGATTGCCCGCGTTGTACGTGTAGGCGTGGCTGTTGATCAGACTATTCGTGCCGTTCATGAGCTTGGTGAACGCAAGCCGGGCTACGTTGTCGTAGGCGTTTGTCACATACGCGCCATTGGCCAGCGTCCGCTTTTGGATCAGAGACGACGCGGCGGTGGTCCCGGAAAGGACTCCGGGCGAGAAAAAGTTCGTGAACCAACCGGCTGGCGACTGGATCACGTTCATCCGCAATCCGCCGTCGTAGCCGTATTGCTGAACCCAATTGGTCCCGCTTTCCTGCTGCACCTTGAGAGCGCTGCGAATGTGGTTGAAGTAAAAGTCGTATGTGATCGTGTCGTTCGGCAACGGACCGTCCTCGGTCTTGAGTTCGCCGGAACTTGTGTAGGTCCATCCCGTTCCAACGCTGGATCCGACCGAGAAGCTGAAGCCATCCTGCATGTTTGTCAGGCGCTTGGTGGCGTCGTAATAGTTGGTGATCCCCGGGCTGGACGTGTAAGTGATCTTGGACAAGTTCCCGACGTTGTCGTAGGCGTAGGTCGTGGTTAGTTTTGCGGGAGTCCATCGGCTCGCGAGCCGTCCGGCGGCATCGTATTGGAAACGGAGAATTTCATCCCCAACAGCATTAGTCTTGCTGGTCAAGCGGCCATAGGCGTCGTAGCCGAAGGAAACCGTCTGGTTTTTGCCGTCGGTGAATGTGCGGACCTCGCCGCCCGGACTGTAGGTGTATTGGAGAACTTCCAGATTGGCGTTGGTGACGGCGATTCGCCGACCTATTGCGTCATAGCCGAAGCGCGTCCCGTGATCGAGCTGATTGGTGTAGGCGATCAGGCCTTGGGCTGAGTATTGGAATTTCTCGACGCCGCCGTCCGGATAACCGCGGGTCAGGAGGCGGCCCAGGGTGTCATAGGTCATGTTGACCGAGACACCGTTGGCATCGACCTCGTTGGTGAGGCGGTTGTGAATATCGTATTTGCGGAGGAAAACCTGGCCGACGGCATTGCTTGCCGCAGAGGGAAGGCCTTGGTGGTTGTAGAAGAACTTCGAGATATTGTTCTGGGCGTCGATGCGATTGGTCAATCGGCCAAAAATGTCGAACTTTTGGTTTACTGTGCTCCAATCCGGGTAGGTAATCCTGATGAAATTGGCGTTGTTATCGTAGTCGTATTTCACGACTTTTTGGAGGGCGTTGGTGACGTGGCAGAGGAGTCCGCAGATGTAATTGAACGAGTTGGTGCTGGCGGCGTCGGTGACCGCCTTCATGTGCCTGGTTGGATCGTAATCGAAGCGATTGGTGCTCTGCAGGGGATCAACGATCCGCTTGAGATCCAGTTTGTCGTATTCGTACGTGTACGTTCCGGCGGGAACCGTGACGGCGGTGAGCCGCTGGAGGTCATCCCAAGCGGATGTGACGGTCAAACTGCGGGCGTCGATGGTTGCCGTGGGCAAACCCTTGGCGTAAGCGGTGAACTGATTCGTTCGGAAAGGCTGGCCCGTAGCGAAATCGTAGTCGATGGTCTTCTCCAGCCAGCCGGTGTTTGTTCCGGACGCGAGAAAAAGGTTTGTCGTCACAAGGCCGGTTGGCCATTTGATTCCGGTGAGGCGATGTCCTGAGTCGTAGGTGTAGTCAGTCCGATCATTGACGACGTTGAAGTGGGTGACGATCTGATGAGAGCTGTTGTAGGCGTAGCTCGAAACCAATTCATTGCTCGGGCCGCGCCATTCGATCAGGTCGATTCCGTTGGCGGCATAATTGAAAGTGTTGGTGCGAGCTGCCACCGAAGAACCGCTGGTGTAAGTGTCAATAATTCGGGTTGGGTTCTGCCACTGGTTGCGCTCGGTATAGACGTAACGTGTTTGCGCGTTTGGATAACGGTAAGCAAAGAAGCGGGGAAAGGCGCTGGCACCGCGGGTCCCATAGAAGTTGCTGATTTTGCCGGCGTAATCGTGCCAAAGCAGTGGCCCCCAGTCTGTTCCGTCGGGACTGGAGCCTTGCTCCATCGAGAGCGTGTCGGTGACCACATCGTCGTTGTTGAAGCCTCTCAACCATTGGCGGCGGCGGGCGATCTTGTAATCCGCGAGGGTCATCTGCCAGAACGCGAGAGAGGATTTAAACACGGCGCCCAGTCCGTCGAACTGCTTCGCGTTCCAGTGGAAGGAGTTTCGAGTCTGCCGGGAACCCGTATCGAATGAATTCCCAAGCCCCGGAGGGTTGGGGGAACTAGTGATCGGGAGTTCGGATCCTGTGTAGGAGAGAGGTAACAGATCATCGCCGGTTCCCGAGATCTTCGAGGAAAGATCACGATACATAAAGAGCTGCTTGTTTCCATCGGGCTCGGTGATCAAGAGCGAACGATTGACGACGTTTTCGCCACCCAGGTATTCGCCCGTTTGGTTGGTGGTCGCCCCAAAGGAAGTCGTGCCATAGACGGTGGTCAGGTTCGTAATCAGCCCCTGGACGTCATAGGCAAAGGTGTTTGTCAGAACCCCCGTGTTCACTATGTTTAAGAGCTTGCCGTTGCCGTCATAACTGAACGTGGCAGTCAAATCGTAGGGGACGACGGTTGCCTGACGAATCTGATCCGGAAACGTGGTGTCGTAGGTGAAGCTGGTAGTTTTGCCGTCCGGATCGGTAAACGACGTCAAGTGAACCGAACCATTGACGATCGAGTACGAAAGCGTGCTGGCGCGCCCGACTGGATCTGTGATTTTGCTTAGAAATGCCAGGTTGCTTGAAAGGTAGCCGTAGGTCTCAGTGGCTCCAGTAGGATAGGTAATTTCGAATCCTAGGAATGTGCCGCTGTCCAAGATCTTGCTCATGACGGAGGCGGTCTTGAAGTCGTGTGTCACACCATCGGCGACGTAATCGCGTGTGCCGCCGAGTGCAAGGTAATGAGTTCCGGCGGTTACGGACTCGCCGGTTCCCGAGTACTCCACGTAACTCAGCCAGGAGCACTCCCATAAAGGTCCCAAGCCGAAGATATTCGCAGTCGAACGAGTGTTCCGCTGTTTGTAGGCGACTTGAAAGCCGATGGACTGGCCCGAGGAGCCGGTGTACGTCAAAGGCTGGTCGTGAATCCAAAGGTTGATATACGGCTCGGACACGTGCCAAATTGCCACGCCGGTTGAAAGAAGCGGCGAGGATTGGGAGTACGCCCCGTCCTCGGCATCTCTGATCCTGTTGGGCTGATTGGCGAACGACTTGGGACAGAGCAGAAGAGTCAGGCTGAGGATCAGAGCGATCCACGCCCTCGTCAGAAGACTGGCTGCTGAATCGCTGGGTCCAGTCAGGCTTCGAGATCCTGATCCGCTTTGGGCTACTTTTGGGAGCGTAGGATTGATTCGTGCCACCTTTCCCCTCACCCTTGCCCTCTCCATGAACTTGATATTGCTGCGGGTCACAGACCCGCGCTCCGGAGCGCGCCTCTGTGAGGCGCAGCAGTTCAGGGGTTCAAAGCGCGAAAGACTTCGGAGAAACCTCTCCCCAGGGAGAGGGAATGTTGTGTTCCGCGCAAGACTCGTTTGACCCCTCCAATCTTTGCGAGTGCAAAGGCTGAGGCGGTCGAATCCGAATAGGATACCGTTTTGAAGGATCGAGGTCCTGCGTGGGTTTGCGGATTCGATACGTGTGGAATGGGAGGCGGATTTCATGGCGTGAAACTTTCTAAAAGTTCGAATGGGTCACGGGAGGAGTGAGAATTGGCGGGGCGTCGAGATCCTCACCCTCAGTTCGGCCAAAGTCGGGTTGGTGCCATTGAGAAACTCCTGGAGATTATCCAGGCCATCCGCGTCGGGATCTCCTGTTCCTGTTCGGCTCAAATTTCCGAAGTTATAGGTCTCCCAGGCGTCCCCAAGTCCGTCGTCGTCATTGTCGAAGTGAATCTGGAAGTTGTCGATCCACACAAAGTTTTCCCCGGCGGCATAGCCCGCGGGTCCGTTCACGCGAAGCTCAATGGTTTGATTGCCACCTGAGGGCAGCTTGATATGCTCTGAATTCCAGTTGGGGAGGTAGGGAAATATGTTCTTAAACCAGGAGCCTCCCAAATAAAGTGAAATCATGGGATTGCTCGACTCACTCCGCATCTTGAAATCGAACGAAATCGAGCCCGTGGCGTAAGCGGTCGTGGTAAGAATACTTTGCTGACTGGAGCCAGGGCTGGCTTCCGCGGAATTTCCATTTCCAAAGGGACCATAGACCCCCGATTGCGGCACCCAGACCGGGCTTCCGCTCGTGCTCCAAGTCAGCCCTGGCGTATCAAGCGCATCGGCCAGAGTTGCGCCTCCGGACCCCGGCGGATAGAACTCGACAAAATCGAGCCAGCCGCGATCGCTGCCGCTGGAATCGTAGTAACCCTTGCTGTAGGTCCATTTAAGGACGTGAGCTCCCGCGCCGGTGACCGCGAATCTGCGGTGGTGCCATGGAACCTCCCCGGAAATTCGCGTTTGCTCAACGGATCTTCCACAAGGAAATGAGGGAAGAATTCACTGATAGGCCTGATTTCATTGACGTTTCCGGTT
>JAQBVM010000019.1 GCA_027623095.1 Verrucomicrobiota bacterium | reverse complement strand
CTTTCTCACTTTGATTTTTTGTTCACTTTTGAACCGACGAGAAATTCACTTTTGAACACTCGCCGACACTTAAGGAAATAATGGTTGCATTTTTGGATATTCACGTCATCTTCCTGCGGTGTTGTGACGGGCTGCGCGTTGGAAAATGAAGGGGCGGCCTTCGGTGATTATTACTTAATGCTTTCGTATTTAGGACTTTGATGCGGCTGGGAATCCTCTTGCTGGGATGTTTCCGATCCATCTAACACGCTAAAAGATAGATATGCCAAAATTGCGCATTCCCTGGAAATCGATACGCTGGTCAAACACAATCTTCTTACTCAGCACGCTTATTGTTGCTCTGACCGCAGTCCCTGCCTACCTATGGCACGAGGGTCTGCCGCGGATTCAGATCATAATGTTCTTTGTCTTATTCATTGCGACGGGAATGAGCATCACCCTGGGTTATCACCGCTTGTTTTCGCACCGCGCATTTCAGGCGAGCTGGCCAGTCCGTTTTTTAACTTTAGTATTTGGAGCAGCCGCGTTCGAAAACTCAGCGCTCGCTTGGGCGGCTGACCATCGGCGGCATCACAAGTTTGTGGATAATGAGGAAGATCCGTACGACGCGACGAAAGGTTTGTTTCACTCGCATATTGGCTGGATTTTGTTCAAGTCGCAGGAGGATTCATCTCTGGATCTAGTAAGGGATCTTCAGAAGGATCGCCTCGTAGCGTGGCAAAACGATTACTACCTGCCGATTTCGATCACTGTAGGATTTGCCCTTCCGGCTATCATTGGCGGCATCTGGGGTGGTTGGTCGGGTGCGCTGGGAGGTTTCCTGATTCCAGGTGTGGCGCGCTTGGTGTTGGTGCAGCATTTTACGTTTTGCATCAATTCTCTTTGCCATTCAATTGGACGGCAACCTTACTCCAGTGCTTGCACCGCCCGCGATAGTGCCATTATGGCTTTTGTCACCTTTGGCGAGGGGTATCACAATTTTCACCACACCTTTCAGCACGACTATCGAAACGGACTAAAACCCTGGCAATTCGATCCCACCAAATGGACCATCTGGATTTTGCATAAGTTGGGATTGGCATGTTCGCTGCGTCGCGTCCCTCAGGAACGTGTTTTACTCGCTGAGATCAAGGAACAGCAACGCTGCCTCGCCAAGGAACTTCAGACGTACCCAAACAGGCTATCGGAACCAATTCGATCGCGACTACATGCCGCTCAACTCAGAATTCACGAGGCGTTCGGGCAGTGGGAACTCCGGGAGGCAGAGTATTGCCGAGTCTTGGAAAGGAAGATTGAGGCATCCAGGGAGAAGTTAATCGAGTTACGGCAGGAATTGCGGAATTCGCGGGATCGGTTCCGAATCGCAATTCACGATTGGCGGGAATCCTACCGTCTGGCTCTCGATCATTTTGCAGCGCACGCTGCTGCGTAGCGACGTCTCGGTTTCTACCTTCAAGACCTGTAAAGAAGAAGCACTGATATAGCGATTCTTTTGTCTAGTAATTGGATTTCCGGTTCTGTGTCTCCCCTCCGCGCGGAGGGGAGCACCGGGTGTCAATAGGAATCTCAGCGATAAAGCGTATCGCCTGGGAAGTGAAGTTAGAATGCGGGGGCGATTTCGATTTTTTCGCCAGGAGTGACGCGGAGATTTTCACCTTTGGACCATATCTGATCGTTGATCAAAAGCTTGAATTCCGCTTTGCCGTTTACGTTTTGCGCCGACCAAATCCAGGTCGATGAATCGACGCAATTGAGAGGTAATCCCCGATCCCATGTCAATCCAAGACCTTGGCCGCGAATAAAGAGCGCATTGCCAAATCCGACATCGGCTTTCACAGCAACCATTGTGACGGGCTGCTTAGAAGTCTTTTTCTGAGGTGCATCCACGTTTACGCCATTTGACACTTTTGCCTTTTCGGCTTGTTTGCCATTTGAATTCTCGACTAGTGCGGTTTTGGTTTCTACTTTTTCGTTCCGCTCTGGAGTTGCTTTGGAAGCGGCTGGAGCTGTCTTGGCCACAGGCGTTTTCTTTGCAACTTTGTTTGTTGTTTGTTTCGACGGTTTCATTTTGTTCCAATTTCAGATTTCAGTTTTCAGTTTTTTAGCAAGTTGCGCAAATCAAGACACCAGTACGACACCGAATTACAGTACGGTATCTCAATTCGCACCAATTCAGCTTTTAGCAAAATAGGTTCCAATTTTGAACGGTGATTACATCGGCCCTAATTAAGGTTTCCAGGTCGATTTACCTTCTTGGTCCCAAGTCAGCCAACCAAATTGGGTCGGTGTTTGTGCCTAAACAAAGCGATTTAGTCAAGAGTAAGTTTTAGAATTATCCAGTTTTCTTAAAATCAAAGAATTCCGCGCATTCTCCTATGCGGTGAGTTCCCACTCCCCCTCACTTGGACTCAAACATCAAACGATGACAATCGTGATTTGGTGATCGAGAAACTCGTTTGGATTCTTTACCGGAGAGATTCGCGGATATAGGATATATGGCCGTTGCCATGCTTGAGTCGTTAATTCGAAACCCGCTGCTTTTGATTTACGCGGCTTTCGTCATTTGGATGCTGGTTGATGCCGTAAGGCGTGGCGAATGGCTTTGGGTGGTTTTCATTATCCTTTTTCATCCAATCAACGCGCCCCTGTATTTTTTTCTGGTTTATCGGAACGCGAGTTCCGGAATGTCAGGCGGTTTCGAATTGCCGGGCACGCACAAAAGGAAGCGGATCAGGGAGCTGGAAACTCAAATTCGGCTGTTGGACAAGGCTCATCACTACTTGGAACTGGGAGATATCTACTACGGGCAGGGGAATTTGGAGAAAGCACATAGTTCGTATCAGAGCGCTTTGGAACGTGATCCTGACGATCTCGATGTTCGCGGGCATCTAGGGCAATGCCTTCTCCGATTGAAAAGGCCGGGTGAGGCGAGAGCGCTTCTTGAGACCGCGTGCCGGGAGAATCCGAAACACGACTATGGGCATTCGCTGATGGGCCTTGCCGAAGCCTACGCCGCTTCGGGCGATTACGATGCTGCGGTAGCGACGCTGCGGCGCGTGCTTCAAGACTACACTTACGCGCGAGCGCGTGTTCAATTGGCCGAGATCTACCTTGCGAAACAGCAAAAGGATTTGGCCCTGCCGGAACTAAGGGAAGTATTGAATGACGATTTAAGTGCGCCGGCGTTTCAGAGGAAAAGGGATCGGGTCTGGGTGCGCCGAGCCAAACAGCTTCTGCGGTAAGGACCGCCATTAACGAAGAAGGTCTTCGTTTCAGAATGAAGGGCTAACAAACGCTCCAGGAGTTCGTTCGTGTGAACTCCTGCCAGAGCGGGCGGCTACGGCGTCGCATCGGCCTGAATTCGAAACACATGGTTTTCGCTTCGAATGAACAGTGCGCCGTCGCTTACTGCATAGGATGCAAGGGTCCGTTCGTTTAACTCGTTGCTGGCTAGCTTTCGAAATTCTTTTCCCGGTTTGATGACCACGCCGAGGCCCGCCTCGTTCTGAAAGTAGATCTTGTTGTCAGCGAAGATTGGTGAAGCCGAACAATTGCCGCCGATTCTCTCCTGCCAATTGAGCCGCCCTGTTCGCGCGTCTAAACAGCTTGCGACGCCCGAGTCCGATAGCATATAGAGTTCGTCTCCGACAAGAAGAAGCGATGGTGTGTGTGGAGCGCCGCGGGGGACAGTCCATTCTACGTGTGATGAGGTTGCATCTCCCTTGCCGTCTGGACGCACGGCCATGACGGAGGGCCGATCGTATCCAGTTCCGATGAAGAGAAGTCCGTGCCCGTAAACCGGGCGTGGAATAACGGAGTATCCCTCAAATCGAACTCTCCAGATTTCTTGTCCATTCTCCGGTTCGTACGCGGCGAGAACATTGCTTCCGGGGCTAATCACCTGTTGGCGACCCTCCACGTCAATTAGGAGCGGAGTAGAAAATGAAAAAGTCTTGGCAGCGTCCGTATCGCGCCGGACTTTCCAGCGAACGCTTCCGTCCCGCGTGTCCAGAGCCGCAAGGAACGGATCGCTACCACCGTCGCAACTAAAGACCAGCATGTCATCCACCAGGAGCGGTGAGCCGCCAGCGCCGTGGACGGGTTCGTATTTCAAACTCGAATTCCGCCAGATGATTGCCCCTTCCGAACTCAAGCAAGCGGTTCCCATGTGACCAAAATGAAAGAAAACCTGATTTCCTTGGACGATTGGTGTCGGACTTGCGTGGCTGTTCTTGTTGTGAATCGACGGCGAATTCGCTTTTTCTTCGACGAAAATTTCGGTGTTCCAGAGAATGTGTCCATCTGTCTGATCCAAGCAAAGCGCTCGAAGCGATAGGCTTGCGCCGTCCGTGGATGGTATTGCCGACGTGAGGAATATTTTGCCGTTTGCAATCACCGGAGAGGACCAGCCTTTTCCCGCGATGGCTTGTTTCCACGCCACATTTCGAGTCGCGCTCCATTCGATGGGAAGGTTCCTTTCCATAGAATGCCCCTGGGCGGTGGGTCCTCGGAACTCCGGCCAATCGCCGCCGTTCGCCGAGGAGTGAAAGAATAAACCGGCGCAGATCGAGACTTGAAACCAGTGAAACGACATAGCCGAGGTTCTATTCCAGACCGAATCCAAATGCAATCCTTGGATCAGTTGCGGCTGTCAGTTGGAGTGGAAAAAGGGAATTTTGGATTTTGAATGAATCATTTCTCGGTTAAGGTTCTCCATGCGGATTGTAAATCTTAACCCGTCCAGTGATATAGGAGCCAGTGCCTGGTTTGTAGAAATTGATGGCCATCGCATTCTGCTGGATGCCGGCACCCATCCGAAACGTGGGGGTCTCAGAAGCCTTCCTCAATACGGTTTGGTCAAGGACGAGTCGCTGGACGCGATCGCCATTTCCCATTGCCACCACGATCATGTGGGGTCTCTCCCGATGGCATTGCGCCATTTTCCTGAGGCGCGTGTTTTCATGAGCGAATTGAGCTATTTCCTGGTCGAACGTGTTCTTCACAATTCGGTGAACGTGATGATGCGCCAACGGGAGGAGTTGGGAATCTCCGAGTATCCTCTCTACACGCATCGCGAAGTGGATGACTTGGCGCACCTGTTCCAAGGGTGCAAATACAACCGCGAAATACCCTGGGCCACGCAGCATAAACCGCACGCTGGATTTCCTCCGCCGACTCTGGAATTTTACGACGCAGGGCACGCGCTTGGCTCCGCTGGAATTATGGTCCGCGGCAGCAAACAAACCTTCTTCTACACGGGCGACGTCTGTTTCCAGGACCAGACCATTCTCAAGGGCGCCCGTTTTGAAGACATCGCCGCCGATGTGTTGTTGCTTGAAACGACTCGAGGCAACCGCGACGTCCCGCAGGATTTGACGCGCGAATCGGAGGTCGAACGTCTTGTGGAAGCAATTCACACTGTGACTGATCAGAAAGGCGCGATTTTGATTCCTGTTTTTGCGCTAGGGAGAACTCAGGAGATTCTGGCGCAACTTGCATTGTTAATGCACTCGGAAAAGCTCCGGAAGCAACCTGTTTATATAGGGGGCTTGGGTCGCGTATTTACGGAGATATACGATTTGGAGGCGCACCGGGCTCATCGTCAGCATACGAATCTAATGCTGACCGAGGCTCTGAATCTGATCGTGCTCGATCGAAAAAAACTCGAAAAAATCAAGCTCTCCGGCGGCCGTCTGTTTGTGCTCACCGCCGGAATGATGAGCGAGAAGACCGCGGCTCACGACCTGGCGGTGCGAATGATTGGAGATGAAAAGCAGGCGATCTTCTTTGTCGGATACGCAGATCCCGAGACGCCCGGCGGACGATTAAAAGCCGCTAACCATGGGGAGACATTTCATTTCAGCGACAGCGCTGGAGATTTGACGCGGCGATGCCGGATTGAAGATTTCGATCTCACCGCACATGCCAATCGTGATGAACTTGTCGATTTCGTGGGACGGGTTTCTCCGCGGACCGTGCTGCTTGGCCACGGCGACGATGATTCCCGCCAATGGGTTGAGGAGCAGATCCGCGCGCGATTTCCGAAGATCAAGGTATTCCAGCCGGGACCTGGCGAGAGTTTGAAGGTGTAAGCTCGGGGAATCGGCAGATTGAGGTTTGGCGGAATGGAACCCTTTGGGAGAGAGCGAAATTACGTAAGACGCGAATCGGGATCATGGATCCTCTTCCCGGTGGGGCGACACTCTGTGGAGCCTGTTATACTCTGGCGCTTGAGAAAGAAGTCAGGACTCAACGGAGTGTCGCCCCACGTTAGTTCCTGGACAGCTCAGAGCATGTCCTCAGGACGTCCCAAAAGTTTTCCCATCGCTCGACGGTCTTTCTTGGTCGGTCGTCCGAAGCCTTTGGGATTGGCAAAGAATGGCTGGCGTTTCTCGTCCTTAAGCTTCTCGTATTCTTCGGTTGGAGTAATGTCCTCGTAATATTGACTTACCAGATTCGCGCCGATTCTTCGTTCGATAAGGCCGGTGACACGAACCGTTTTTGTGATGAGGCCCATTCTTACGGAAATGACTTCGTTCAATTTAACGTTTCGAGCGGGCTTGACCTTGTGTCCATCTACCTGAACATGGCCCGCTTTGCACGCGTCTATGGCGAGCGATCGAGTCTTGTGGAGGCGGACGGCCCACAACCATTTGTCGATGCGCAAGAATTGAAGTTCCATACGAATACGCCGGCATCCCGCCTTGAAACTCTTCAGAGAAGCAGTCTCTTAATCTCTTCGTAGGTGCGAACGGTATGTGTGGCGCGTGTCAGTTTTTCCTTCGGCAAGCTGTTTGTAATAGCAATCACCTTCATCCCTGCGGTCAAGGCGCCGTCAACCCCCGCCGCAGAATCTTCAATCACACAACAACCGGCGGGTTCGACTTCGAGCAGCTCAGCGGTTCGCAGGAATATGTCCGGCGCCGGTTTGCCGCGGGCGACGTCCTGCGCGCTGACCACGATCGGAAAGAAGCGGCGGAGGTTGTTGATCGCCATGACACCATCAATCACCGGGTGCGACGAGCCAGAGGCGACCGCGAGTTTAAACCGTTGAGCCAGTTTCTCGACTAACCCAGGCAAACCTTGGAAGATCGGTTTCTCAAGGTGGATCATTTCTAGGAACCGGGTCTGCTTTCGATCTGTAAGCTCGGCAAGCGAATAGGGTGGGCGATGTTTTTCGATAAAATCAATCCAAACAGCCTGATCCGATTTTCCGTAGTAGGCTGGAAAGTCGATTCCGTGGTTTTCCGTGAAACCGAGTTCCCGGAACACTTCCAGGAATGCTTGTTCGTGTCTCGGTTCGCTATCGACGATTACACCGTCCATGTCGAAAATAATTGCCGTGAAACTGTTCACAATAACGTTAGCGGAGGAGTGATGTATGGTTTTGCTTTGCGTGTGCTCATCCTGAACGCAGGTTCAAAAGTCTCGCTTTTGACCAATTTGGGCGATCGGTGTTCCAATCTGACTACTTCCGAAAAATCGAGTTCTGTGGTCGTTCAGTTAGATGAAGCAGATTCCCTTCAAAATCTTTGAAGAACTGAACTCGTCCACCGCCACCGGCGGGTTTGATATCATCCTCAAACCGTATTCCTTTGGCGGCAAGCTCTTGCCTCGCAGATTCAAGCGACTCCACCTGAAGCGCCAGGTGCCGCCATCCGGAAAGTTTGTTATTCTCCGTGATCGTGTTGGAGGAATCGCCCGGATAAATCTCGATCATCAGACCTCCCGGAAGTTTGATGAAGAACGCTGGGGGAGACGGGTCCGTTTCAAATGCAACCGTCGCGTCAAGTGCGCGAACGTACCAATCTTTCAGGGCGATCGGGTCGCGTGCCGCCAGCCCGATATGTTCCACACAGAATCGCATGCGGCCCATTAAACCATCGCTCCAACCAAACGCAATCGGTCTTTGCGCGTCGCGGAGCTGCCACCTGACGTTTGATTATTTCAGTAAGGCCTGAAAATTAAATCTTCGTGAATCGTAACTCGCCACCGCTGGCGGATACGCCGATTCCCTCGCCGGGCGCGAACTCGCCATCCAAGAGCCGCAGCGCCAGAGGGTCCAATAGATGTTCTTGTATTGCTCGTTTCAACGGACGCGCTCCAAACTGAGGGTCGTATCCTTCTTTCGCCAGCAATCCGCGGGCGGACACATCAAGCTCGATTCGGAGATCGCGCTCGGCAAGGCGCTTCTCTAGGCGGCGCAGTTGAATATCCACGATCGTTGCCAGCTCTTTCTCGGTCAGGCTGTGAAAAATGATCGTATCGTCGATCCGGTTCAGAAATTCCGGACGGAACCGGCTGCGCATTTCCAATCGAATTCGATCTTCCATTTCGATCGTGTCACTCGCGGAAATTGCCCCACGGTCCGCGTATTCTTGAATGATCGTGGATCCGATGTTGCTCGTCATGACCGCGATCGTGTTCTTGAAATCGACCGTTCGTCCCTGCCCGTCCGTGAGCCGTCCGTCATCAAGGACCTGCAACAAGACATTGAAGATATCGTGGTGCGCTTTTTCAATCTCGTCGAACAATACGACACAGTAAGGGTGCCGTCTGACCGCTTCGCTCAATTGGCCGCCCTCTTCATAGCCGACGTATCCGGGCGGCGCGCCGATCAATCGGGAAACAGTGTGTTTTTCCATGTACTCGCTCATATCGATGCGAACCATGGAATGTTCGTCGTCGAACAGGAATTCCGCGAGCGCGCGCGCTAATTCCGTTTTCCCGACTCCGGTGGGTCCGAGAAAAATGAACGATCCGATCGGACGGTCCGGATCTTGCAACCCGCTTCGGGCGCGGCGCACAGCGTTCGAAACAGCCTTCACGGCCTCGGCCTGTCCAATCACGCGCTGTTGAAGCCGGTCCTCCATTTTGACAAGTTTCTGCCGTTCGCCCTCCAGCATGCGGCTCACCGGAACGCCGCTCCACATCGACACAACCTTCGCAATGTCGTCCTCGGTCACTTCCTCATTGAGCAACCGCTGACCGGCGGGACGCTCGTGGAGCGATTGCTGCGCGGCCGCAAGATTCTTCTGCAATTCCGGAATATGCCCGTATTGAATCTGCGCCGCCGTGTTGAGATCGCCGTTGCGCTGGGCTTGTTCCTGTTCAAGTTTCAACTCTTCGATTTGGCTGTTTAGGGCGCTCACCGCGTTGATGGACGTCTTTTCATTCTGCCACTGCGCTTTCAGGTGAGCGGACTGTTCCTTGAGATTTGCCAGGTCTTTCTCCAGTTTTCTCAGCCGCTCTCTCGAAGCTTCATCCTTCTCCTTTTTCAGAGCCGTCTGCTCAATCTCCAATTGCATGATCTGCCGGTCTAGTTGGTCGATTTCAACCGGCAACGAATCGAGTTCCATTCGAAGCCGTGATGCCGCTTCGTCCATTAGATCCACCGCTTTGTCGGGAAGAAACCGGTCGGTGATGTACCTGTTCGAGAGCTTTGCGGCCGCCACCAGCGCCGCGTCTTGAATGTGAATTCCATGGTGAACCTCGTACCGTTCCTTTAGCCCGCGCAAGATGGCGATTGTGGCTTCGACCGAGGGCTGGTGGACCATCACCGGCTGGAATCGCCGCTCAAGTGCGGCGTCTTTCTCGATATGTTTGCGGTATTCGTTGAGTGTTGTCGCTCCGATGCAACGAAGTTCCCCGCGAGCCAATTGCGGCTTAAGCATGTTTGACGCATCCGCGGAACCTTCCGCCGCGCCCGCGCCGACCAGGGTGTGCAATTCGTCGATGAAAAGAATGATGCTGCCTTCGCTGGAAGTGATCTCCTTGAGAAACGCTTTCAACCGGTCTTCAAATTCGCCCCGGTATTTTGCGCCGGCGATCATGGCTCCAAGGTCCATGGAAATAAGACGCTTGTTCTTCAAAGATTCCGGGATGTCGCCGCTCACGATTCGCCGCGCCAGTCCCTCGGCAATAGCGGTTTTTCCGACACCGGGTTCGCCAATCAACACTGGGTTGTTTTTCGTTCGGCGCGTTAACACCTGCATGACGCGTCGAATCTCGTCGTCCCGGCCGATGACGGGGTCGATTTTGCCCGCACGCGCCGCGGCGGTAAGATCGCGGCCATATTTCTCCAGAGTCTGAAATTTGTCTTCCGGATTCGGATCGGTCACTCGCTGGTTTCCTCGGAGATCGGCCAATGCCTTCAGCACGGTATCCCGCTTGAGCCGGTGTGAATCGAAAAGTTTCTTGAGCGTTGTGCCTCCCTCGTCCAGCAATCCCAGAAGGAGGTGCTCAGTACTGACGTAGTCGTCCTTGAGTTTTCGGGCTTCCGCCTCGGCGGCATCAAACGCTTTCCGCAAGTCGGAGCTCGCGAATAACTCGGTCGGGCTCGAACCCTGAACGGTTGCTCTGCGCGAAAGTTCCTGTTCAATGTCGGAGGAAAGTTTGGAGATTGGGAGGCCCAGCTTTCGCAGCAGCGCTGGAATCAAACTGTCTTCCTGCCGCACCAGAGCAAGGAGCAAATGCTCTCCATCAAGCTCCTGGTGCGAATATTCCCGGGCGGCCGCGTGCGCCGCTTGAATTGCGCCTTGCGCCTTAATCGTCAATCGTTCTGTCCGCATGCATATGAGATATTCCAGTTTTCGGATTTATCAAGCGCATGCGGCGTGTGATTCGTGTGGAAAGATGAAACTTCCGAAGTCGGATGCCCTTGGCGCTCTCCTTGTCATCGGCCAGCTTAGCGGTAGTCTAAGATGAATAAACGGATTTATCGTCAACTGTGTCTTGTTTTATTGGGTCTGACGATCCAGGGTTGTCAGCATCGACCACTTGACCGGCTTAAATACCCAACGCTTTGATGTGAAAAAACACCGCTCTGAACACCATCGAATTCACCGCAGCGGCTGGCTGCGAGCAGCTGTATTGGGCGCCAACGACGGAATCGTATCCACAGCCAGCCTGATTGTTGGAGTTGCCGCGGCAGGAGCGGGCAAGGGGAGTATTATTCTGGCTGGCACCGCCGGTTTGGTGGCCGGGGCAATGTCGATGGCCGCTGGAGAGTACGTGTCCGTGAAATCCCAAGAGGATATTGAACGCGCTGATTTAAGCATGGAGGCAGATGCCCTTGAGAATAACCGAGAGGAGGAAGTGAAAGAGTTGGCCGACATTTATCGGAATCGCGGTTTGGATGAGAGCCTTGCTGAAGAGGTGGCGCGCCAATTGATGAGACATAACGCGCTCGAGGCACACGCTCGAGATGAAATTGGAATCACCACCGAGCTGAGCGCTCGCCCATTGCAGGCGGCTTTCTGGTCTGCCGGTGCATTTTCCTTCGGTGCAGCGGTTCCCGTCGTTAGCTCCTCAGTGGCTCCGGCTTCTTCGTTACTGTGGCTTGTCCCTATTCTGGCGATTGGAATGTTGGGAGCGCTGGGAGCGATTGCCGCCGTCACAGGAGGCGCCCCTCCGGTTCGGGGAGCAGTGCGTGTCTGTTTCTGGGGAATGCTGGCGATGGCCTTGACCGCAGCGGTCGGCAAGCTTTTCGGAGTTCCAGTGTGACTCACCGCCGAACGCCGATCCTCCGCGTCATCGTCTCACGACCATTGCACACGGATCTTCTCTCCGTCGCCCGCGGTGTTGCCGCCGATGGCTCGCAAGGTGAGGTCCACTCCGTTACTCTGGAATCGCGCCTGCACCCAGCCCACCGGATCCGCGTCGCGGAAATTGTAACCGACTGCGGGAAGGTTGATCAACTGAATGCCCTGGCGCTCAGTCTGCTCCCAGACATGCGAGTGTCCGTAGAAGATGGCTTTCACATGCCGGTTCGGCAACAGGATGTCGAACATCCGTTCCGCATCCAGCAAATCACCGTCGCCGTCGCCGAGGGTATGGTGTACGAAGAGCACCACAGGGCGATCCGCATGATCCGGAAGGTAATCGGTTAGCCACTGCCGCTGTTCCTTGCCGAGGAGGCCCGCGACTTCGTTCACGTAGAGCAGCGAATCGAGCAGGACGATCCGGAGCACCGGGTGTTCGATCACCATGATGTGTTTGTTCTTCACCGTTTCTCGCTGGTCGGGAACCGGTGAAAAAACCTTTAGAAACTCCGCTCGATTGTCGTGGTTGCCGAGGCCGATGTAGGCCGGGGCCACGGCGGAGATCGGTTCCAGCACGGACTTTAATTCGATGTAATCCTGGGGCAATCCGGAGAGCCGCGCGGCGTCGCCGCACAGGAGCATTCCCTCTGGCTTGGAGGCAACCACATCGGGCACGATCCGCTTGAGGTTCTCCCACGGGTTGAAGCCACGATAGCCATTCTTGCGATCACCGGGAAGATGGGTATCCGAAAGCAATGCCAGATGGAACTCTTCGCCGCTCGCCGCCGCGCCGGATAGGGAGCCCGGAGTCAAGGTGGCGATAGTGGCCGCGCCGAGGGATGTGATTCGCAGAAATGAACGGCGATCGATGGGGGTGTGAAATAGACTTGGCATGCGTGTGATTCGATTCAGTGGTTAGCAGTCGGAGAATACAGCCGAAGAGCGCGAGAGGCAAAGCAATGTTTGGCTGTTTTAGCGCTGCGGACGCAACGTCTGAATGAGGGCACGCGAAAGACCGCCTTCTTCCATGTGATCCAAAATTGGAACGCTAAATATGAACAACTTACGAAGGCGGCGATTTTCAACTTCTCCTTGGTCACTCCTTTCTTCCTGCCGCCGACCGGTTGTGAATTTGCTAAATGGGCACCCCGTTTATGCAGCATGCCTGATCCAGACGTCGCTCTCTTGCTTGAGGAGGTCAAGATCGATTCCGCAGCGACAAAGCCTCACTACGCAGTCGTTTTGGCGGCGGCAAAAATTCCGGTTGTAGTGAACGACTTGCGGAACACGTGCAACATTTCGGTTCTCTCGTACGGCCCAGACTACAGCTACCTTGAAAAGGAGCTTCAATCACTCCTAGAAGAGGTTAATGCGGAACGTTCCAAGACCGTAATGTCGACTGTCTGACGCGGTATAGCGCAACACGGTTGCGTGGTGGCCAAAACCTCACGCCGCCTGCGCTGCAGAATCCCGCGCTCGTTGGAGGCTTGAAATGAGGATCTTAGTCCGTGGACTGATAATCGTCATTCACCCATTCTGTGTTCGTGGAAAAATCATCTTCCGAGCTCAGAGAACTTGGCAGCCGCATTCGCGCGGCTCGCAAGGATGCTGGCATGACCCAAGAGGGACTCGCCCACGAGAGCGAGATCGACCGGAGTTACATCGGGGGTGTCGAACGTGGGGAACGAAACCTCACGTTCACCATTCTTTCCAAAATTGCGCGAGCTTTACGCTGCGACATCGCTTCACTGACGAAGGGACTGCCGCCCAAGCCATGAAGTTTGTTCGCACAGTGGTGGTTTTTGACCGAGGCGGTCTTCTTGATAGTGCACAATGGGCAGAAATGCACGAGAGCTACGTCAAGGCCCTACTAGGGATCGTCCATCCGACGGGCAACGATAAGTTTATCATTCGCAACAAGATCAAAGTCAAAACCAACAAACGAACGGCTACTGGAAAGCCGAAATTCCAATGGCGCAGAAATGGCGTGGGCCCAATACAAAAACAATTTCTACGGAACCTGAAACGGGACGGCTGGAGCGCCGAGCGACCGACGGGATTGGCTCGGGAGACGAAAGCTTTGGAGAAGGCGAAGAAGAAGGCCGAAGTGCTGCTCAAGGAGTATCCGGGGAAGCGTGATGTTCGTCTGGATGATGCGGAGTGGAGTCAGGTCTTCCACGACAAGGTCGGCGACTTCGATTTTTTCACGGAGCTTGCCGGCGGTGTGCGCTGCGTGATCGAGTGGGAGACGGGAAACATCTCATCAAGTCACCGCTCGATGAACAAGCTCTGCCTCGTGATGCTGGCGGGATTGGTTGATATCGGCGTCGTCATCCTGCCCAGCCGACTTCTTTACTCCCACCTCACAGATCGGATCGGCAACTGGATGGAACTGTCACCGTATCTGCCGCTGTGGCACCGGATCGGCCAGAGCATGGAGCGGGGACTGCTGGCCGTGACCGTGGTTGAGCATGATGAACTGACGGACGACCCCGCTATTCCGTTTATCAAGCAGGGCAGCGACGGACGCAGCGCAGAAGGCGCCGCCAAACTATTTTAGCGCCAAGAATTCTTGCTCCTCGGAGGTGGGGCTCGATTCCATGCGGTACTTTCCCGTCCCGAAGCCGTTCTGCGCTCTCAGTTTGAGCGATGGTTTCGTGAAGAGGCGGTTCTTGCCTTGATGGATTTTGTTCAAATGCTCGCGATCCAGTTCCAAGTTCTCAAACCGTGAAATGATCGGATCGCAATCCAGTTCCATTCCGATCCATTGCCGCCCCAACAGTTCTGCCGCAGCGTAGGTCGTGCCTGAACCTCCGAATGGATCGAGCACCACCGATCCGGGATCAGAGGCGAGCGACACGATGCGATCCATCAGTTTCAATGCGAGTTCGTTGGCGGCCCGGCGCTTGTATTTATGGTGACGAACCGGCGGGATGTCCGTCCACACATCAGTCAAATTTACACCTTTGGGATTCATCTTGTCCTTGTAACCACCGTAGTCGCGCTGCTCCCCGCCGCAATGGCGGCAGCATTCTATGGGAAGTCGGTCGGGATGAAAAATCGCGGGCGCGGTTCCCTTGATGAAATAGAGCAAGGAGTAATTTGATGGATAGAGCCGCTTCGGAATTGGCAGGGAATACTTCATGTCCACCGTGATCCAGTGGCGAAACGTCACGTAGTCCATGAGGAACGCGCCGAGGGGTAGATTCCATTTCGGAAGGTTATAGAGGAACAAGCTTCCGCCGGGTTTGAGAACGCGGACAAGTTCGATGGCCCAAGCCCGGCACCAGTCGAGATACTCGAGATGGGGGATATTGTCGTCCATCTTCGAGGAGTAGGACTTGCTAAGATTGAACGGAGGGTCCGCAAAAACCAAGTCCACCGATTCGCCAGGAAGCGCCTTGATGAGTTGCAGGCAGTCGCCTTTGTAGAGCCTGCCGTGCGTTGTCTGGAACACCGGAATGGGTAACATAGTCGCCATTCTAAGCTTTCCATCGCGCACTGCAAACGATATTCCTGTTTGCAACGATGATTGAAAACGACATCCGGCAACGACTTTTCCACGGCCATCTGGAGCTGCTCCCGCAAATGAATGAGATTTACGAACTCGAACTCGCGTTCGTGGAGTCGCAGTTGCTTGACAATCAGGAGCTCGTCGATCGTGGAGCATACTTCGCGGCGGTGAGCGATGTGCCCACGAATCATTTCCGGCTTTGTGCTGGCGGAGGTCTCCATCTGCCCGACGGGACGGCGCGCAAGCGGCGTCAATTTTTCGTGCGAAACCAGTTTCGCACCGGATACGCGACCCACGGGCTTTTCCCTTATCGCGGAAAGTTTCATCCTCAGATGGTAAAAGGCATTCTCAACGTGATGGGGCTTCGCCCCGGAGACACGGTGCTCGACCCAATGATGGGTTCGGGCACGACACTCGTCGAGGCCGCACTCATGGGAATTGATTCCGTCGGATTTGACGTCAGCCCGTTCTGTCAATTCATGGCTGCCGCAAAGCTGGACGGTTTCGAGGTGTCATTAGACCCGTTGGACAAAGCCGTTCGTGAGAGCGAATCGCTGTTTCGGTTCTTCGGTGGTATTGAGACGGGCAAAGTTCCCCTCAGTGGCGCGGCGGAACGCTATTGTCCGGTTCAGCAGCCCTCGGCTTTTTCCGCGGAGTGGTTTGAGCCGAAGGTTTGGAGCCTCCTGCTTCTCGCATTTTTGGACAGTGTCGGTTTCGCGGAGCGCAGTTCACGACAGGCCCCAAACATTCAGTTTCGCGGTATCCTCGAACGCTACGCAGCTGTAACGCGAAAACTCCAGCAAGGACGAGCAGCGTTAGAATTGCCAGTTGGGCACGCTAAGGCAGAGCAATGCGACGCTCGCTCGCTGCCGCTGCCGAGTTCGTCGATCGACGGTGTCCTCTTCTCTCCGCCCTACAGTTTTGCGGTGGACTACGTGGAGAACGACGCACCGCATCTTCGCGTTCTGGGAGCCAATCTGGGTGACCTCCGCGAAAGCATCGTCGGGTTGCGTGGGCGTACCTTGCGCCAGAAGTTCGATACCTACGTTGAGGATATGGAACTCGTCTTGAAGGAATGTGCTCGCGTGCTTCGATCTCAGCGCTGCTGTGCAATCGTAATTGGAACAAATAGCAATCAACTTGGTAAGCTGTTCGGCAAAGACCCGGATCAAGTGGATGGTCTCGACAAAGTGATGATCCGTCTCGCCGAGGTGGTAGGTATGAACTTCGTGCGGCGTTTTGAACGCAGAATCGTAGGATTGGCAAACACGATGCGCGACGAGGACATTCTTCTTTTTCGGAAACAATAGGATTCTGACCCGCGGTTCACGAGTATCTCGCCAGGCACCACGCACAGTCTGAGGCAGGAAGGAAGGGCCGATGCGAAGACGCGGTCGGTCCTCGGCGATTTGGCTTCCCAAGCCCACCACCAGTCAGTTGCCCCATCTTTCGACTCGCGCTGTCGCGCGCCGTCGCCGACAAGGCTGGTGGGGCGATACTCCGTAGAGCCCTAATCAACCTTGAGGTGGAAGTACACAACGCAAAAGAGAAATGGAAACACGATAACTTTCAATTCCCTCGCGTTTTCACAGCCCGTATTCACCGGGGATCATCCGACAAGGAAACAACAGGGCTCTACAGAGTATCGCCCCACCCATCAAGAGGTTGGGTGCAAGCCTGAATGTCTTCGGGAACCTTGAGCGAATGACACGTGCCTTTTCGCACAACTTACGGTTTCAAAACTCTCAATCGGTGGTCTATGGTCCCGATTCGCGCCCCACGTTGAAGGAGTTCGCTATCCACGCGGGTTCATTAGCGCTGGCTCCCGAATTCGCCATTTTCCCTTTGTGAAATCCGGAACATCAACGGACTGGCTTCGCTGACTCACCGATTTCTCCGAGAGCGCACTGATCACTCCCCACGTAACGGTTTCATAGACATCGATGGGCGGTTCGTTGCGATTGCGGACGGATTCGACAAAGGCTTCCAAAGTTAGATAATCGGAGCCGCCGTGCCCGGAATTCCTTGCCCGTTCGTCGGCGCGTCTCCAGACGGGATGTTCATACACGGACCGGTAGATTTCGAGGCTTTCCCATTGGTCGGAAGTTTTGGATCGGCCTTCGATGAAGACTTTGTCGTCCGAGACCATTGAAATCCCACGTGTGCCTTGGATTCGAAGTCCCAAGTCGTAGGGACGCGGGAGTTGGGTGTCGCGGTGGCTCCGCTTTGTGTTTGCAGAAGTGTCACGTTTACATCTCCGTTCTTGAATCCGGCAACCACTTTCGCCCTGTCGCCGCTGGATCGGCGGGCCTCAAAGTCTTTAGGCCGTTTTCATCAAAGATTGCGGGCATTGCCTTTGCCAGAATCAGCCCTTTGACGTTTCGTGCGCATTCTTGATCTCGCCGTGTTTGATTTCCATGTCCAGCCGCCATAATCGGCGGCTCGTCTGTACGGCCGTCGCAATTAGCGAGATAAAACCGTCGTCGCGGACCGACCAATCCGAGATTCATCTGCGCAAACGAAAGAATTGGTGTCCGCCCTTTGCATTACGGGGATCGACGAATGTCCCTGTTCCCGAATCGAGCGCCAGAGTGCCGACAGCTATCCAGTTGACCAAGTCGGAAGAGCCTTGAATCGTCACATTCAGGCCGGCCGGACCTTCGACCGAAAACTGCCAGTGAGTTGCGACAAGCGCCGGGTGCGTGCTAAACCGAAGTGGGCGAGGCTTAAGATCGGCGAGAAGACGCGCGTCAAAACTCAAATCGCCCTCGCTTCTGGATCGCCGGTGAACTTCGATGGCGATCAAGTTCTGTCCGGTGCGGAGCGATTCCATAGGGATTCCGTATGTTATCCAGATATTCTCGAGATCCGAGTTTGATGTGGTCGCCGGTTCGGAGAACGGGGCGCCCGGAGCGAGGTTGGAGCGCAAGACTTCGGTTCCGTTGAGATATACAGCGATTCCATCGTCGTAAAGAATATCGAGATTCAACGCTGTAATTTGTGCCGTGTCCTCTACCTCGAAGAATTTTCTAAAATACGTGGTGACGTTTTTTTGGTCAGGATCGTTTCCATACAGAAGTTTGGTTCTCTCGTCGTGTTCCCCGTATCCGAATTGGCCCAGACCGGTCTTCCAGAAGCCGTCGTTGAAATCGGGCGCTTTCCAAGTGAATCCTTGGTTGCGTCCATCGTCCAAGAAGTTCCATTGATCCCCTTCGCGAATTAAGACGACCGGATTTGCGGGAGCGTTCTTACGGATTCGTTCAAAGAAATAGAGCGGTTGGTTCAAGCCTTCGCTCAGGGTGTAGTAACCCAGTCCATCCGGATCAAATGCGATTCCTTCGCCGTTCGGTTCCGAAGGTGGACCGATCAACGGGGCAATGGTGGAAAATTCGCCCAGTGCCTGACCGATGCTTTGGCCCGCGCTTCGTGTCCAATGGAGGGCGATCGATTCGCTGCGAATCAGAATCTCTCCGCCGTCCGGAGAAATATCGGCGGCGGAAACTCTGTCGGTCGGGATTTCTTGCACGAGTGTGAGCCGTAATTTGTCTCCGCTTTCAAGTTCCGCTCGCGCGGCGCGAAAGACTTGTGAGAAACCCAGTTCCTTGGTTGCAATGAAAAGATCCCCGGTTTGTGAATCGATCATCAACGCCTCGGAGTCGTGGCTCCCGTCCGGATACTCGAGTTTGATCTCGATAGCGCCTTTGAGGTTCTCAGAGATGGGATCGTCAGTGAAATAAGGATAAATGGAGGGCTCCGGGATTCGATAGATCTGAATCGAATCGCGGTTGAAAGAATTGTCTCCGATATCACCGGCGTAAATGTATTGAATTCCGGGAATGGGGCCCGGTCCGATGGCGATGTCTTCGATATCATTGGGTTTTCCCTCAAACTGGTAGGTCGCCAGGAGGGTTCCGTCGCTGCTAATTGCGTATAGGCGTCCGGATGATCCGTCATTATGCACCCATAGAACTCCGGGGTTTTTTCCGCTGGCAGCGATGCCCGAGGCTTCGGCGATCCGTTCGTCAACAATTCGACCGAACTCGATGCCGTCTGCGAATGTGGAAGCCTGCGTTTGCGCGGAAGTATTCGGGACCCAAGCAACGATCGTGAGCGCTAAGAACGCGGATCGGAGATCTCTCCATTGCCAGTGCGTTGTAGGTAACGCGCAATTCGACTCGTTCACGGGTGTTTGGCGGTTTCTTTAATCGGCACTCCAATCCAGTACGTAATGGGAATCGGTGGCAGCGTCCCGAATCGAGTGCGGGCACCAATCCTGGTCTTCAATTTCGATAAGGTGCAATCGTCTCATGTTAGAGTAGGTGCGTCGGCGCCGCCTGCCATGCAGCAGCCGCGACGCCGCTCATCTGCGGCATGCCGGTCCCAATCCCGAGGCCACCGTGACGGCCCTTGTCCGTTCACTACCGTCGGATGTGTCGGTTTTGGAGAGGCATTCGATTTCGCGAAGATTCTCTATCCTCGGCAGAAGGAATCATATGCCAACAAAGCGCCCAACAGAATTGCGACCGCACCCGCAATTCTGAATCCTATCTGCAGCCGCTCAGCAGGGGGCATCACCCGAGCGAGTGCGCGTGGAAATAAAAGATATATGATGCTCTTGAGGGTCATAATCCATCCGGCCAAGGTAACGATTACCGGAATGCTCCAAGTCCAAACATTGTGCCCCAAAATGACGAACAGGCCTAGGAGCAAGTTGAACGTGCCCAGCAATAAGCCACCCGTTTCGCGCTCTCGCAATGGCAGGAAGAGAGCGGCCCATTTGGCTGGATAGAGCAGATGCGAAAGGCCGAAAACAAGCCAGCCGACCGCAAACCACCGTTCAATTAGTATGTTGAGGTCGAGGGACATGGGTATTCTGTGGACGATCGGTAAACATAAATCGAATAGGCAACGTAGCCCTGACAAACTCAGCCACAGGCACGGGCCAAAGGCAATGACGAACGGCGATTTGTCTCTCCGTTGCTGGAGACCGGTCGGCGAGAGGCCGCGCAGGAACCGCTTGAGCGAATAACCTTTGTTCTCGAAGGCGGGCCATTTAGATTTGCGCAACAGTTCAGCAATTCTCATTTTGGCGGAAGGTTCAATTCGCGCCCCGCTCGTAGTCCCGGCTTTAGCCGGTTTTTCGCGGTGGCCGGCTGAAGCCGGGACTACATACACTTCAAAATGAGAATTGCTGGCAACCGATTCGATTGGTTTTTGGCGATGCGACGAGCAAAGTATTCTTGGCGACAGCTCATGACAATGGCACAGGGCAATTCTTGCGAGAAAGAAAACTGCTCTCATTGCGTCGTGGACCGGCGCGGCGGGATTCCGGGCAGGTTTTTGGCCGCCATTCTGGCTGGCGCGTCGATTGGTTTTCTTATCGTTCCGGGGGCCGGTTGCCGTCCATCGACTACTCCTCCGGTTCAAGAGCGTCTGGCTCCCGCACAGGCGCCGCTGGAGCCCGGTTCGATCGTATCTGAAGCGCTCTCCCCGCGGGACGATTCGACCGCGGTGCTGCCACTATTTGAAAGTCTCTCCTCCGATCGGACAGGCGTTGATTTCGTCAATTCGTTCCTGACGAACCACCCATTGAGTCTTCTAAATCTTTCCGGGTTTGTTTGCGGAGGCGTCTGTATTGGAGACGTGAGCGGGGACGGGCGACCGGACCTGTTTCTCGTGAGCGGTCCCGGGAAGAACCGTCTTTATGTGCAAGCGGGGGACTTGAAGTTCAACGACATAACTGAGGGTGCGCAGGTGAGCGGTGGAGAGGCATGGGGCGCGGGGGCCGCGATGGTGGATATCGACAATGACGGCGATCTGGACATTTACGTGTGCAACTACGATGCGCCCAATCAACTTTTTCTGAACGAGGGAAACGGGAAACGATTCATCGAATCCGCACGGCGTTTTGGACTGGACTTGGTTGATGCGAGTCTCATGCCCGCTTTCGCCGATTACGACAACGACGGCGATCTGGACGTTTTCGTTTTAACCCACCGGTATTATCAGCCCGAAGGGCGCCCGGACAGGCCTCCCGTGGGATTCAAGAACGGCAAGCCGTTTGTTTTGCCTGAATTTGAGAAGTATTACGATTTGCGCCAGGTCGGGCCAAACAACTACACTGCCGATACGTGCGGGAGGGCGGATTATCTTTTCCGAAACAACGGCAATGGAACGTTCTCCGACGTAAGCCGGGAAGCGGGTATTCGGGAGCGCGGTCATGGATATTCGGCGACTTGGTGGGATTACGACAACGACGGGTGGGTTGATCTGTATGTTGGGAACGATTTCACGGATCCCGACCATCTGTACCGCAATAATGGCAACGGAACATTCACCGACGTGATCGCCGCAGTGATGCCTTTTACGACATGGTCTTCCATGGGCGCCGATTGCGCGGACCTGAACAACGATGGCCTGCTCGATTTCATGAGCGCCGATATGGCTGCGACAACCCACTTCAAAACGATGATCGCCATGGGGGATTTGGGTGATCGCCGATGGTTTCTGGAAAACGCGTGGCCGCGGCAGTCGATGCGCAACTGCGTATTCCTGAACACGGGAACAGGCCGGTTTATGGAGATCGCGTTTATGGCGGGACTCGCGAAAACCGATTGGACTTGGGCGGTGAAAATGGCCGATTTCGACAACGACGGCCGCGTCGATCTTTTTGCCACCAATGGCTCGTCTCGGATGAACACGGATGCCGATTTTCCCGTCCCTCCCGGCATGCTCATTGGGCGTACCGAATGGGATATTTGGAAAGACATGCCTCTCCTGAAAGAACAGAACCTAGCGTTTCGGAATGAGGGCGACCTTCATTTCGTGGATTCAAGCCGGAACTGGGGTTTGGACCACGTTGGGATGAGTTACAGCGCGGCCTATGGCGATTTGGACGGCGATGGCGATTTGGATCTTGTGGTTGCGAACCTCGATGAACCCGTGAGCATCTATCGTAATCGAGGAACCCGCGGGCATCGTGTCATGATTCAATTGCGTGGAACGGTCAGCAACCGGAGCGGCACGGGCGCTGTTGTGCGCCTGGAAACCGCTTCGGGCGGAAAGCAGATTCGCCAAATGAATCCAGTGACTGGATTCCTATCGAGCAACGAACCGGTGTTGCATTTCGGTTTGGGCGGCGCTGAGATCATCGACAGGCTTTCGGTAACATGGCCCAGCGGGCGAGAGCAGTCGTTTTCGGGGCTCGCGTCAGACCTTCGATACACCATTACTGAACCGTCCGAATCAGTGGAATCGGGAGAGGAAAGGGTGGCCCGCCCTGAAACGCAATTCAGTGAAGTGGCTCTAAAAGCGGGGTTGAAGTTCGAACATCGGGAGAAGCCCTACGATGATTTCCAGCGACAGCCTTTGCTTTCCGCCAAACATTCGCGGTTGGGCGGTGGAATGGCTTGGGGAGACGCAGATGGAGACGGCGATGACGATTTGTTTGTGTCGGGAGCGTCAGGGCAGGGAGGCCGCCTTTTCTTAAACCAAGGCAATGGCAGATTCGCCGTCAGTGCCGAATCCGCAGCGTTGTTTGATGCGGACATGGATTTTGAAGATATGGCGGCGCTTTGGATCGATGCCGACCGTGATGGGGATCTTGATTTGCTGGTGACGAGCGGAAGTGTGGAGTGTGAGCCCGGCGCACCGTTGTTGGAAGATCGCTTGTATCGAAATGAGGGCGCTGGCCGTTTCGCCCGAGCTTCGGGCGGCACACTTCCAGCCGCGCGCAATTCGAGCGGAGTCGCAGTTGCCGGTGATTTTGATCGTGACGGAGATCTGGATCTGTTTGTGGGAGGACGCGTCGTACCGGGTAAATATCCTGAGATTCCGGATAGCCAATTACTCCGAAATGACAACGGGGTTTTCACTGATATCACGGACGAGCTTGCTCCGGGGCTTAAGCGTGCGGGAATGGTAACGGGCGCGCTCTGGTCGGATGCGAACGGCGACGGTTGGTTGGACCTTTTGGTTGCGTGCGAGTGGGGGCCGGTCAAATTCTTCGCCAACACCGGCGGCGGGCTTCAGGATCAGACGGAAATCGCTGGGCTGCAACAGCGGATCGGTTGGTGGAATTCGGTCAATGGAGTCGATTTGGATCGGGATGGCGACATCGACTACGTGGTGATGAATGCCGGTCTGAATACGAAGTACGGAACCCCGACCATCGAAAATCCGGCGATCCTATTCTACGGTGATATGGATGGGAGCGGGCGGAAATTGATCATTGAAGCGGAAAATTCCGAATCCGGATTGATACCGATTCGGGGATTGAGCCGAAGCACCTCGGCATTGGAGCCATTAGGCGCGCGCTTTCCCAACCACCGCAGTTATGGAGTCGCGACATTGGAGGCAATCTACACGACTGAACGTTTGAAGAACGCAATCCGGCTGGAGGCCAACCACTTCGAATCGGGCATTTTGATCAATGACGGTCACGCACGCTTCACCTGGCGCTCGTTTCCCAGATTCGCCCAGACGTCTCCGGGATTTGGCGTGGTTGCCACCGAGTTGGACGGGGACGCAATGATCGAGATTCAAGTTGTTGAAAACCTGTTTAGCCGGGAACCAGAGACCGGTTTGTGGCGGGGCGGAATCGGTGTGACACTGAAGACGGACGCGAGAGACCTGTTTCAAGTGGTTCGGAACGACGAAACCGGCCTGGTCATTGACGGCGACGCAAAAGGGCTAACTGTATGTGATTTCAACGGGGATGGATGGCCCGATTTGGCGGTCACACAGAACAATGGGCGGCTGCTTCTGTTTGAGAATCGCGGCGGGCGCGGGGTGAAACCTCTGGCAGTCCGATTGAAGGGAGCGGCCGGGAATCCCGCGGGAGTAGGCGCGCGAGTGGCGGTCTTCCAGGCTGGAGGCCGAAAGCAGACTTCGGAGATTTACGGCGGCGGGGGCTATCTCTCGCAGTCCGCGGCGGTGCTTTACTTCGACAGAGCTGAAGCGTCGATCGAGAGAGTCGAGGTTCGCTGGCCAAGCGGACAATCCACCGTGATCCGCCCGTCAGCGACTGCCGGCCAGGTTGTAATTCGGATTGAGGATTAGCTAAGACTCCAACCCTTGCGATATTCTCGTAAAGTTTTCTGAAATCTTGATATGTCCGGGCGCCCGGAAGCGGTTGGGCGGCGCGGCGCAAATTGTCGGCGTTTACGTCGCAGAGCGCCATAATGTTCTAGGACTTCACCGACCCGGTGTTGTCGGCGCCGCGTCCACCGGCTCGGATGATTGCGAGATTGAGGTTTTTGTTGGGTGATTGGGCGCTCGTGATGGCCGGAAAACCGAGAACGGAAAAAGCATAGGCAGCCGAGCTGGATTGGAGAAACCGCCGCCGCGAGAATCAAAGCGGGTTTTGAGATGGAGGAGGGGCGATTCATGATTGAGAACGTTGAACAACTCTGATTCGAACCGTCAAGGAACGCTCGCTGACCTTGGTCATGTTCTCGCCAAACTTGCCGAAAACCCTGACCACCCTTGCCGACGGAACAAAGAATGAGTCAGCGGCGGCTATTCCTACTTCCTCGCTAAGGCGATAAAATGTTTCCTGTTTTCCAATTGACGTCTGGAGGTCAGGCCGCTAAAAACGGTCCCAATTCGAACGGAGCTCCGGAAGTTTACTGTTCCCGTGTGATATGGCCTTAAGTGCGGTACCAAATTAATTGCGTCTGGAATGAGTGGGAAGAACGACTATATTCTAGAGGCGTTGGAGCCCCGGCTGCTCCTGTCCGCTGACGGCTTTTCAGGATTGGCGCCCGCTGGTCCTGGAGACGGTAATCGGGTGGAAATGTTCGACCGGCAAACGACCGTTGACGAGGTTTTTGACACTGCGGACAATTCGATCAACGATCAGCATTCGACATCCCTTTCGTCGAGCCAAAGCGCCTTTGTGGATATGTTCGAAAACGCTGAGGAACTTCAGCCGGATATTGACGCTCAGGCTGGCGTTGAATCGGCTGCTGGCGGTGACCCAATGGGCGAGGCGATTGAAGCCTCCGCTTCTGAAAACCACCCAAACCGGGACGCCTCCTCTGAAACCGTGCAAGCGGACCCTGGGTTTGAGAATGGATCTAAATCGCCCGTTCCTGAGGCTCTGGATGAGTCTTCATCTAGCGCAGACATTTCGCAAGCTACTTTCACTTCAATACTTATAGAAACGTTGTTGGGCGCAAATCCTCCCCCGCAGGGTGTGAACCATTCGAGTGAAAACCTAACTCAGGATGAGGACGCCTACAGGGCGGCTGATTCCTTTTTGCTTTCCAACGGGGGTGAAAACGGCCCTTCTCAATTCGTTTACGACATACCTGCCTCCGGTCCGAGCGACCTCGTGCTCTAGTTCGATGGCCAGGATCTACTGTTGATTGATAAGTCCACAGGGACGGAAGTAACCAGGCAGCCCCTGACCTCCACAAGCTCGATCCAGATCAACGGAGCCAGTGATCAGGACGATACTTTCAGCGTCGATTTTTCAAATCCTTTTTGGCTGGAAGGGGGCATTGAGTACCACGGAGGCGCCGGTGGGTTTGACATCTTGAACTTCGAGGGCAACGGATCGGTCTCCATCTCCTACACTGCCATCGGAACCGATTCCGCGGCGATCCAATTCCAAGATGGCGACCAATCCATGGCGCTGGCCTTTACCGGCCTGGAACCCGTCACCATTTCTTCTGGGGGAACTCTCACGTTCAACACGAGTACGGCTACGTTTCCTGGAGGAGCCCCGGCCAGTCCCGGCATCGACCTCATTACGATAGACAGCCCGGCTTCCGGACAAAACCGGATTTCCGGAACAAGCGGAGGCGAGTCCTTTGAGAGTGTCACCTTTTTCAATATCGCCAATGTCATTATCGACACTGGTTCAAATGACTCGATCAGTGATCGCAACGATAGCGTTACGATTTCGGCGGCTGGGCTGGTTGCCGCAGGTTTGCAGAACTTGACGGTGACGACCGGAGATGGCGACGATGAATTGATCGTGGAGGCGACGAGTCTTTCGCTGCCAGTGGCTGGAGGGAGCATCACTTATACGGCTGGCAGCGGGGATGATTCTCTGGTGATCCATGATGGAGCGAGCGCCGATTTCAACGTCGATGGTGGTGGCGGTATTGATTCGATTGTGAATCAAGCCGGGACCAGCGGCACGGTGACAGCCACCAGTGTGGAGACCTTGATCGATCGCCCGGTGTTGTTTATTCACGGATTTGCCGGGTCTCTAACGGATGACCTCACCCCCGCGGGATTCGATAATTTCTTGTTAAATCGGGGACTCAGTCCTGATTTGTTGGCCCTTGAGCCCTTAAGCAATGGTTACTCCGATATCATGCAGTCCTTGGAGAATATCGGATATGTAAACGGCACGAATGCCCCGGGAGTACTGGGAACTGCCTTTGCCGCTCTATGGGATTGGCGAGTGACCGTGGCTGACACCAATGATACGGACGGAGACGGAATTCTCAGCGATGTCACGGCAGCCTCGATCCAGGACGCGTTTGACTCGGCCGGCGTTAGTTTGGGTAATGTTTTCGAATCCGCTCTGGATTATCTGGGATACTGGCTGAAACAAGCCACATCCGCCTGGAAGATTCTCACCGGATCGAAACCCAGTGAGGTCGATATGATCACTCATTCGACCGGCGGATTGGTTTCCAAGGCCTATATCCAGAGCGCCGCTTATGGGGCAAACGCGGATACTCCGACCATCAACACCCTGATCCAGTCGGGTGTGCCCAATAAGGGCACGGGCGCCACCTACGGGCTATTGAAGGACAACTATAATCTAAAAGCTGAAACTCGAGTGGCAGCTCTGTTCGTTGACGCCGCTTATGATCGGATCGATGGAGGAGGCACACTTAACAACCCGGATGGGACCACCTTGCTCCAGGCTGGTCTTCCCGCCAACAAGGCGGATTTCAATGGCCTGTATGTCGAAACTTTGACCGATCTTCTCGCCACCTTTGCCTTTCTTGATTTGACGGAAGACAATGTTGAAAATCCACTGGTTCTAACCCCTGCAAATGGCGGGAGCGCCTTGCTTGCAGAGTTGAATGCCGTCGGTGCCGATGCATTTGTTTCCGGAGTCACCAATACGGTCATTCACTTCAGCCAAGAGAAATCCACACCCGATTTGGTGAGTCTGCACACGGGACTGGATCCCTCTGCGGGTCTGAAAAACTTGATCCTTCCTTTTGAGAATGTCTTGGGACGATTACCGGGTGAAAATGAAGTTTGGTATGAAACTTCGACCATCACCGGATTGGATGCCGGTGATAGCACAGTTTCGGCATTCTCTGCCACCGACGAATTTGACAGTGGCGTTCTCTTGGAAATTACTCAGGCCAATGCTGGTGCCACTGATCCGATCGGCCATGTCGGGCTGGTCCAGAACCCCTACTCCCAAACCAAGGTGCTGGAAGCCTTGACCGGAAATCTTTATTCAGAGTCGGTAATGTCTTCCGACAAGGCTTTGAGCAAAGCGGACAGTGCTTTGAACCTTCTTGCTTTGGGATTGATCGATCCGGTCGAATTCGCCTCGGCGGCATTTGCTGAGTTATCTGGCTTGGTGGGGGATATCGAAGGCCAGGTCAGTACTTTTTTGAATCAGAAAATTCCGATAATCAATAAAAGCCCCAATGAACTTTTTGACGAACCGGCCACTCCATTATTCGATGTGTTCGGGAGTGTCGCCAACGCACTTCACGTCGCTTCAAACGAGACGAGCTTGCCCAATTTGGAAGAGTTTCTGGAGGATCAAATGGGTATTTCGGATACTCCGAATGCGGACAGTTCCCAATTTGAGATCGATTTGACTGGGGCGGCTTTGACGCTTGGGTTTGCATTTGGCTTAAGCGAATCAACAAGCATTAACGTCGATCTCGGAACGTCGGGTGTTCCAATAACCGGCACGCTTCCTATGACTCTGGGCGTTAGTTTTGATTTGGATGTGGATCTCACCATCGACTTCGCCGAGATGTTCGGCGCCTCCTCGGGTTCATCTGCCAATGGGGTGATTCTGACCCTTAACAATTTTCAAGCCCAAGCCGCCCTGACCGCCCCCGATCTCGATTTGGCCATAGGTTTTGGTCCATTTGGATCACTCACGGTGGAAAACGGGTCCGGCAATATCACCGGAACATTTGGCGTCGATCTCAATGATCCTAATAACGAGGTTAGCTTAGAGCAGTTAAAGACCGAAGACTTTGCAAGCCTTGCAACGGTGGCTTCCTCCGGTTCGGTCAGCCTAAATCTTCCGATTACAGCCGGACTTGGCGGCGGTCTTTTTTCTATTTCCGGTTCGGGTACTCTAGCCATCAACGATTCGGATGTCTTCGACGGTAACCTGCCCGAGGTTACCTTTAATCTGGTCAATGGCAGCATAGTTGTCGCCGACTTATTGACCCTGAGCGGTGACGTTTCGTTCCGTTCGGTAGGCGCGGACATTGAGGCTGTCGGCAGTAGCGTGACGGCGCGAATGGATGCGGGCGGTTCGTTCGTGGAGTTGGCGGGAGCCGAATTCGGCCTGATCGCGGGTGACGACGGGACCTTCGCTTTTGAGTTGAAAAACGGGGCGCTGACGATCGATCTGAGCCCGTTGACCAACGTCACGTCAACAGGGGTATCAGTCCAGTACACGAACGCGACGACGACGGTAGCTGCCAACACGGAGATCGTTGCGGGCGGTTTAACCTATACATTTGTCGATGGCATCGCGGCCAACGTCGCGGCATTCACGGTGGAAGGCCTCCAAGCCGACGTTCTCGGGTTCGTGAGCCTGAGTGGCGATTTTGGGTTCCGTCAGGAAGGCGCGGGCATCCTGGCCGTCGGCAGTGCCGTGACAGTGCGGTTGGAAGTTTCTCCGTCGGTGTATGCGGAGTTGGCGGGAGCCGAATTCGGCCTGATCGCGGATGCCGGGTCGTTTGCCTTTGAGCTGAAGAACGGGAATCCCGAAATCAGTCTGGGCTCGATTGACAAGGACGACATTGATGCGGATGCGGTCCGGTTCCAGTTTACGAACGCGGTCACGACGGTGTCAGCTAACACGACGATCGGCGTCGGTGCGTTAAGCTACACGTTTGTCAATGAGATTGCGCCGAACACGGTCGGGGTGGTACTGGAAGGCTTCGACGCACATGTGCGGGTACTTGGCACGGAGATCTTTCGGTTGTCAGGTGATTTTGCGCTAAAAAAGACCGGTCTGGAGTTGGTGGCGGTGGGTAACAACCTGGACGTGCGGATGGAAGTGGCATCCGACATTTATGTGGAGTTGGTGGGCGCGGATTTCGGTCTGATCGCAGGTGCGGGGACCTTCGCCTTTGAACTGAAGAACGGGAATCCCGAAATCAGTTTGGGCCCGATTGACAAGGACGACATTGATGCGGATGCGGTCCGGTTCCAGTTTACGAACGCGGTCACGACGGTGTCGGCCAACACGATGATCGGAATCGGCACGGTCAATTACACGTTTGTTGATGAGATTGCGCCGAACACGATCGGAGTGGCAGTGGAGGGTTTCGATGCACATGTCCGGGTACTTGGCACCGAGATCTTTCGGTTGTCGGGTGATTTTGCGCTAAAGAAGACCGGTTTGGAATTGGTGGGAGTGGGCAGCGACATGGACGTGCGGATGGAAGTGGCCCCCGACATTTATGTTGAGCTAGTGAGCGCGGATTTTGGTCTGATCGCCGGAGGAGGACAATTCGCGTTTGAGCTAAAGAACGGGAATCCCGAGATCAGTCTAGGGCCGATTGACAAGGACGACATCGACGCAGACACGCTTTTCTTCCAGTTTACGAACCCGGTCACGACAGTGTCGGCCAACACGACGATAGGAGTCGGCACGGTGAACTACACGTTTGTCGATGAGATCGCGCCGAACACGGTCGGAGTGGCGGTGGAAGGCTTCGACGCACACGTCAGGGTAGCTGGCACTGAGATCTTTCACCTGACGGGGGATCTTGGGTTCAAGAAGTCCCTCACTGAAATCATAGCCGTGGGCAACGGCGTGACGGTGCGGCTGGAAGTTGATCCGGCAGTGTATGTGGAACTTGCGCAGGCTGACTTCGGTCTGATTGCCGGCCCTGGGAAATTCGTTTTTGAGCTGAAGAACGGAGTGCTGGATATCGCGTTGGGCCCGATCGCCAACGTCACAGCCGACGAAGTATTCGTTCAGTTCTCGAACCCGAGCCCGACTTCGACAGTGTCGGCCGGCGACGAGATTTCAGTCGGTCCTGTGATCTACACATTCGATAACGCGATTGCCGCGAACACGGTAGCGTTTGCCGTAGTCGGTTTGAGTGCGGACGTGGGCGGAGTCTTCAAGCTAAGCGGTAATGTAGGATTCAAGCGATCGGGTCTGTTGCCGGAAATCCTGGCGGTGGGCAACGATGTGACGGTGCGGATGGAGGTTGACCCGGCGGTGTATGTGGAATTGGCGGATGCGGACTTTGGCTTGGTATCCGGCATCGGCAAATTTGTCTTTGAGTTGAAGAACGGGGCGCTGACACTGGCGCTGGGACCGATCGCCAATGTGACGGCCGACGCGGTGTTCGTGCAGTTTTCGGGTCCGACGACGACGGTGACGGCGGGAACATCGATTTCAGTGGGAGGGCTCAGCTACACATTCGAGCAAGCGATCACGGTGAACACCGTGGCCGTTGCTCTGGAAGGTTTTGACTTCGATGTGGGTGGTGTCTTCCACCTGAGTGGCGACTTGGGCTTCAAGAAATCGGGCGTCGTACCAGAGATCGTGGCAGTGGGCAACGATGTGACGGTGCGGATGGAAGCAACGTCTTCGGTTTACGCAGAGCTGGCGCAGGCCGACTTCGGTCTGGTCGCCGGTTCGGGAAGGTTCGCCTTTGAGCTGTCGAACGGATCGCTGGATCTGCAGTTGGGCTCGATCGCCAACATCACGGCCACCGAAGTGTTCGTGCAGTTCTCGAACCCGAGTCCGACCTCGGCAGTCTCGGCGGGAACGACGATCAGTGTCGGTCCGGTCAGCTACACATTTGACAGCGCCATCGCGGCGAACACGGTGGCCTTCGCGGTGGTGGGCTTGAGCGCGGATATCGGTGGAGTGTTTAGTGTGAGCGGGGATATCGGGTTCAAGAAATCGGGTCTGTTGCCGGAAATCGTGGGGGTAGGCAACAACGTAGCGGTTCGGTTGGAAGCCACCTCTTCTGTGTATTCGGAACTGGCCAACGCGGACTTCGGTCTAATCGCTGGCGCGGGCAAATTCGCCTTTGAAATGTCAAACGGATCGCTGGGTCTGCAGTTGGGCCCGATCGCCAACATCACAGCCACCGAAGTGTTCGTCCAGTTCTCGGGTCCGACGACGACAGTCGCGAACGGCACGACGATTAGCGTCGGTCCGGTCAGCTACACGTTCGATAATACCATTGCGGTGAACACAGTCGCCTTCGCGGTGGTGGGCTTGAGTGCCGATATCGGTGGAATCTTCAAGCTGAGCGGGGATATTGGATTCAAGAAGTCGGGTGTGGTACCGGAAATTCTGGCGGTGGGCAACAACGTAACGGTTCGTCTGGAAGCCACTTCCTCGGTGTATGTGGAGCTGGCCAATGCGGACTTTGGACTGATCGCCGGCTCTGGAAAATTCGTCTTTGAGCTGAAGAATGGCTCGTTGGAGATCGAGTTGGGCGGTTTTTCCAATATCACCGCAGTCTCGGTCTTCGTACAGTTCTCGAACCCGGAGCCGACATCGACAGTATCGGCGGGGACGACGATATCGGTGGGCGGGATCAACCACACGTTTACCAACGCCATTGCCGCAAATACGGTCGCCTTCACTGTCAATGGCCTGGATGCGGACGTGGCCGGAGTGTTCAAGTTGAGTGGGGATCTGGGATTCAAGAAATCAGGTGTTTCGCCCGAGATCGTGGCGGTGGGCAACAACGTGACGGTTCGAATGGAAGCCACCTCGTCGGTGTATGTGGAACTGGCCAATGCGGACTTTGGACTGATCGCCGGCTCTGGAAAATTCGTTTTTGAGCTGAAGAACGGGGTGCTAGATGTCCAACTCGCTCCGCTGGCCAATGTCACAGCGGCATCAGTCTTTGTCCAGTTCTCGAACCCGGCCCCGACCTCGACGGTGACGGCGGGGACGACGATTTCGGTGGGCGGGATCAGCTATACCTTCAACAGCGCGATTGCACCAAACACCGTTGCTTTTGCGGTTCAGGGCTTGAATGCGAGCGTTGGCGGAGTGCTCACTGTGACCGGGGACATGGGTTTCAGCAAATCGCTTACGCTTATTAAGGTGGTGGCGAACAACGTGACAGCGCGGCTCGCAGCCGCTCCTACGGTCTTCGTTGAAATGAGGAACGCGAGTTTCGGCTTAATCGCCGGCCTGGACAACGGAAGTGCGAAGTTTGCCTTTGAATTGAAGGACGGAACGATTGAGGTGGATCTCGGACCGGTCGGACAATTCGTTGTTCGACAAGCCTACGTCCAAGTTACCGGGCCGACGACCACGATTACGGCTGGTGATACGATCTCGGTCGGCCCGGTTACATACGTATTCGGGAGCAATATCGCTCCGGCGACAATTTCTTTCTTTATCGACGGCATTCTATTGTTCGGTCCGGACGTCAACAACGGCTTTATGTTCGATGGGACTTTCACCTTCACCGCCAACCCCGCCGGACTCCAGTTGGCTACAAATGTGACGCTTAAGGCGGCAGTTGGTGGGAACACCCTGTTCAACGTCGCGGCGGACGGCGCACTCTTGCTCAACTCCGAGGGCATCGCGAGCCGGATTTCGGTAGATCTCGGCTCGGGCTTCTCCGGGACTGGGTTCAACTTTAGCGGTACCTTTTTCTTTGAACTCAATTCAACCGGGTCCGCCATCGGCACGATTGCCGGCCAGGCGGTGAATCTTGAACCCGGACCCTACGTTCGACTTCGGATCAATGGAAATCTCGAACTTTTGGGCGGCGCATTTACGCTGTCGGGCACATTCGATCTCGCGATCAATTCGGGCCAGGCGACAGTCGCAATGAACGCGTCGGTTTCAGTTTTCGGTCAGACGTTGAGTGTTGATGGTCTTGCCGGACTTTACTATGATTCGAATCCCGGAATTGCATTTAGTATCAGGCTCAAGCTGGGCACCGACGACACCCCTACTGTCGTTGTTGTCCCGGGTTTATTCACAATCACGGGCGCGTTGCAGCTGGAAGTCAACACGACTGGAGTGAGCCGGTCCGGGATTGGGTCGGGCCTGAAGATCGCCGCAACAAACCTCAGCGTGAATCTGTCCGGATTCGTTTTGACCGGCAGTTTAATCATTGATATTTCGCCCGGTGGATTGAGCATCACGATCCCCACGTCGAATCCACTCACGCTTGATTTCTTTGGATTCATCGATCTGAGCGTCAGCGGAAACCTGAACACGGCAGGGAGTTTCAGCTTCTCCGCCTCGGCCTCGGTGTCCATCCTGAATCCGGATGTTTTTGGGTTCAGCGGGACTATTTCCGTCGGCTTCAGCAACAGCGGCTTCTCTGGAGGCTTGAGCGGATCGTTCGGGGCGTTCGGAATCAAGATTAGCGCTGGAGGTTCCTTCTTTATCGAGTCCGGCTTGGTAAAGATTGATGTCTATCTGAGCCTCCAGATCACACCGGAAATCTCCTTCAAGTTCTGGAGACCCTTCAAGACCATCCGGATCACCATCCCGGCCATCGTCATATCCGGGCACTGGACCTTTACTTTTGGCGGATTGACGACGGCGCCAGCGCCGCCGCCAACGCCGATTCTCGCCACCGTCCTGGGCAACACTCTACGCTTGAATATTGGGACCGATGCGGTGCATCGGGGGGATTCGTTCGCTGCCCAGGACGAAAGCTACACAATTACAGTCATTGGCGCGGGAAGTTCGGGAGTCGGACAGCGGTTAAAAGTCAGCGGCCTAGGATTCGACCAGGAATACGACAACATCACCCACATTGTTGCCAACAATACACTGGGTACAAACAACTATATCGCGACTGATACTTCAGTCGCTGCCACCGTTTCGATCAATTCGGGCCAGACGGTCTCCGGGCAGAACCGCTATCAGCTGGGCGGAAGCGGTGCGGCATTCGTACAGGGCGGGAGCAGTCAGGACACGGTCGAGTTCAGCGGTGCCAGCAGCACTTATGTTGGCGGTCCCGGACAGAGTCAGATCAAGGACAATTCCGGTGGGACTCTCGCCGTCAGGGCGCCGGGTTTTGCCAGCTACTTGCTCGCTGACGAAAGCCTGTCGTATGACAACGGGGGCGTCACTTACGTGATGTCGTTCGTCGGGAATTCGGTGAAGAACGTCATCCTTGACGGAGCGGCGAACGCGACCTACCAGACCAGCAGCATTCCCGATCCTTCCGATGGCATCGCCACTCCGTGGACAGGCAATGGGACGTTCAACGGTACCGGCCCTTCGAGCCTCGTGCAAGCGAGCGCGGCCGGCGGGATCACTCTTACGGATACTTCCGTGACTTTGTCAGGCACGACGATCGCATTGAACAGCATTGCGACAGCCAACCTGATCGGCGGTGACGGTAACAACACGTTCACTGTTTCGGGTTGGACCCACAGCGGCAACATAACCGGCAACGGTGGTAGCGACACGGTTGTCGCGACCAACGACCGCAACTTCACGGTCAGTGACAGCTCGCTGGATCGATCCGGTCTCCCTTCCGTTTCCCTCAGTTCGATTGAGGTCGCCAACCTGTCGGGCGGCGGAAGCTCCAACACGTTTAGCGTTTCCAACTGGACGGGTTCAGGCGCGCTCAATGGAAACGGTGGAACGGATACGGTGATCGCCTCCAACGACCGCAGCTTTACGCTCAGCGACAGTTCACTCGGTCGGTCCGGTCTGTCTTCACTTTCCCTCAGCTCGGTTGAGGTCGCCAACCTCACCGGCGGCGGAAGCGCCAATACGTTCACGGTCAGCAGTTGGACGGGTGCGGCAAATCTGAACGGAGTTGGTGGCAGCGACACTTACACGGTCAATGTCGTCGGCTCGGGTTCTGGCAGCGTTACGATAAACGACACGGGTGCCAGTGCGGGCGACACGCTTACAGTGAACGGAACTGGCGCGGCAAATCCGTTCACGATCAGCAGCACGCAGGTCATGGTCGCCAGCGAGACGATCAACTACGCGAACCTTGAGGCGCTGACTGTCAACGGTCACGGGGGCAATGACAGCTTCGTTGTGGTAAACACGTCAATCCCGACGACGATCAATGGCGGCGACAACGACGACAGCATTACGGTAAACGGCAATTCAGCGGCACTTACCCTGAACGGGGACACCGGTTTGGATACAATGTTCGTCAACGGGTCGAACGCTGCCCTGACGCTCAATGGTGGCGCGAACGATGACACGTTCAACCTGCGTGCGTTCTCTGCGGACGCAATTCTGGATACGGGCTCGGGTGTGAACACGGTCAATGTGGGAAGCGCGGAGCTTGCGGCAGCCGGGAATGTTAATGCGATCAACGGCAAGCTTACAATCGTTGGAGGCGGCAGTGACACGCTGAACGTGAACGACACGGGCGATGGCAGTGCAAACACTGGTTTACTGACGGCTTTACGGCTGACCGGCCTCGGTATGGCGGGCAACAACGCGTCCAAGGGTATCGATTACGCGAGTGTCGAGTCCCTCTTGATTGCCCTCGGAGCCGGTGGCAACACGTTCAATATCCAAAGCACAGCCGGCAATACGACGACCCGGCTTCGCACGGGGAGTGGTTCTTCTACGGTCAATGTCGGAAGCGCCGCCGGCACGGGTTCGAGCGGAAATGCCAACGGAATTTCTGGAAGACTGATCGTCGAAGGGCAGGGAGCCTCGGACATCCTCAATGTGGATGATACGACTGACGGCGCGTCCAATACGGGTCTGTTGACGAGCACGCGTTTGACCGGCTTGGGCATGGGTGATTCCAGCAAGGGAATTGAATACTCCAGTGTCGAAGCATTGAATATCGGTCTCGGTGGCGGCAGCGACACGTTCAATATTCAGAGCACGGCGAGTGTCTCGTTGACGACGCTCAACACGGGTGGCGGAGCAAACGCAGTCAACGTGGGAAGCAGCGCTCCGGGAACGGGAGGGACTGTCAATTCCGTTTCCGGCAAACTAATCGTTAACGGTGAGGGCAGTTCCGACACGCTGAACGTTGACGATACGGGTGACGGAGCATCGAACACCGGGCTATTGACCAGCACGCGCCTAACGGGCTTGGACATGGGTGACTCGAGCAAGGGTATCCAATACGCCGGGATCGAATCACTGAATGTCAGTCTTGGCTCCGGGTCTGACGACTTCTCGATTCAAACGACGCACGCCGCCCTAACCGTCCTGAATACGTTCAGTGGCGCCGATCGGGTTGCGATTAATTCCACCAGCGGGGCTACCACCGTGAACACGGGCAATGGCGCCGACACCGTCAATGCGGGCAGTTTGGCGAGCGTGACGGCGAATTCGGGTGGAACGCTGAACCTTATTGCCGGTGCTTTGACCATAAATGGTGACGGTGTGTCTGGCGAGGATGACACCCTAAATCTTGATGACACCGGCGACACGAATCCTAACACGGGATTGCTCACCGGGACAACGGTGACTGGCCTCGATCTGGGTCCCAGCGGAATCACCTATGGCGGGCTTGAGACTCTGAATCTGAATCTCGGATCGGCTTCCGATGTCCTCAACATTCGTGGTACGAGCGCTGTCACAAACATTCTTGCCAATAACGGCAACGACCGGGTTTATGTCTCTTCACTTGCGAACGAATCCACCGCTGCGGCTCCCACCGAGTTCCTCAGGGGCGATCTCAACCAGATTCTCGGCACACTGAATCTTGATCTCGGCGACGGCCGCCACCTGTTGATGATCAGCGACGAATCCGCGAATGTCGGCGACGGCACGGCGGGCAATCCCGTCCGCATCACGGATCAACCGGTCGCTGGATTGCCGCCGACGGAGATTACGATTACTGGGCTTACTCCCGCGCCTGCCATTACGTACAAGGCGGCTCCGGCCGGCAATCTTGCCGATGGCGTCACGATTTGGACGGGCTGGGGAGCGGAAACGATTTTCGTTGACGGTGCGCATCAGCGCGGCAATGGCGCAATTGGCTCACTGCGCACGGTCACCACCCTAAACACCGGCCTCGGTGATGATTCCGTGACGGTGGATCTCAACGCTGCCGACGGCTTCTTTGTACTCAACACCCAGGGCCCCGAAAACGCTTTTGTCGGTCTGCTTTCAGACCGCGATAACGTTGACGCTTCGACCTCGACACGTCCGCTCGTGATCTTTGGTGGCCAGGATGACGACACGATCCGAGGAGGCAAGGCTGCTGATATCATCTTCGGCGACCGCGGCCTGGTAACGCACTTCAGCGGTGTGACTCCTGTCGCGGTGTTTGGAAACGGCGGACCGGGTGATCGAACGGACGGGGTTGAACGGGCGCTCGGTTTCGTTGCTACGACCTCCCCGGAAGTCGGCGGCAACGACACGGTCTATGGCCTCGAGGGCCGTGATTTTCTGTTCGGCGGATTTGGCGGCGATCTGCTCGATGCCTCGGCTTCGGACGTGGCGGATGACATCCTAGTCGGCGACAATGGCGAGGCGCGGTTTAGCAACGGTATCATTACGCAGGTCAACACAACCTCTACAAGTCTTGGAGGTAATGACACCGTCATTGCCGGCAAGGGCGCAAATATCGCCTTCGGTGGCGTTGGCAACGACACAATCGTCACGGGTGGCGACAATCTGCCGGATATCCTGGTCGGCGACAATGGCACGGCAAATTTTGATGCTGCGAACGGCCGGCTCTTGGAAATCTTCACGAGCGCGCCCGCCGATGCCGGAGCCGATGTGCTCACTACGGGCGACGGCAACAGTGTGGTCTTCGGCGGCAGTTTCAGCGACCTCATCACGAGTGGCGCTGGCAGTGATATCGTGGTCGGTGACAACGGGCACGCGCTCTTCCATTCATCCACATATGTCCTAGTTTCGATCGCAAGCGCTGTGCCGGAGCAAGGGACGGGCGTGGGCAGGCTGGTGGAAGGAGTCACTTACGACGACGTGATCAATGCGGGAGTAGGCAACAACATCGTCATTGGTGGCAGCCACAGCGACTACATCTTCACCTTGGGAGGCGATGATACCGTAGTCGGTGACAACGGCAATGCGACCTTCGATGCCACCGGCATCCTTCGAGTCATCCAGACCGATGATCCGTCCCACGGGGACGGCGACCGCATCCTGACCGGCAACGGCGCGGACATTGTGCTTGCCGGCAGCGGGAGCGACTTTGTGGATGCCGGGTCCGAAGCGTTAGGGGATATTTCGCGGGACATCGTCGCAGGTGATAATGGCCGCGCCGAGTTTGATGCCGCCGGCTTCCTGGCCTTGATCTTCGCCACAGTGCCGGACACGGGCGGTCCTGATACGATCCTTCTTGGAGGCGGAAACAATGTCGCGCTGGGTGGTGCGGACAAAGACACCATCACCGGCGGCAGTGGAAATGACATCATTCTGGGCGACAACGGGTCCGCCACCTTTGATCCGGCGAGCCATCTCTTGGTGGACATTCACACCACCGATCCAGTCGATGCGGACTGGGACTTGATTGATGCGGGAAACGGCAACAACGTCGTCTTTGGCGGCACGGTGAATGACACCATCACGACGGGCTCCGGCGGGGATGTCGTTGTGGGAGACAATGGCATTGCGACTTTTTATCCGACGACCGGCATCCTTAAGGACATTCAAACCAGCGATCCGACGTTTACGGGCGACGATCTCATCAATTCCGGAATTGGCCCGGATGTTGTCATCGGTGGCAGCGGATCCGATTTGATCGATTCAGGTTCGGTGGCTGCGGGTGACGTTTCGAGAGACGTGGTGGTTGGCGATAATGGCCGCGCCGAATTCGACACCGCCGGCCGGTTAACTTTTGTAACGACCTTGGTTCCTGACACGGGAGGCGTGGATAACATCCTCATCGGCGCCGGTGATAACGTGGCCTTTGGCGGCGCTGGAAGTGACACCCTTACCGGCGGGAACGGGAACGACATCGTGGTCGGCGATAACGGCTTCGCGCGATTCGATCCGGTAACACTCTCCATCGCGAGAGTCGAGACGACGGATGTGGCTTTTGGCGGCATCGACACCATCGTGGCTGGTGACGGCAACAATATCATTCTCGGCGGCAGCGCTGGGGACGTAATCACGACTGGCTCCGGTGATGACATCGCGCTCGGCGACAACGGATATGTTGATTTTGTTGTCGCGGACGGAAATCCGGCCGACATCGACGTGATCGCTTCGACCGAGTTCTCGACTGGCGGCGCTGACACCATCACGACGGGAGCTGCCGCGGACATTGTCATTGGCGGCCAGGCGAATGACGGTATCAATGCCGGGACCGGGAACAACATCGTCTTTGGTGGCACGGGCGCGGACACGATCGTGGCCAACGATGGAGAGACCGGGGCGTCGCCGGACGGGGACAATCTGATCTTGGGAGACGACGGGACTATCGACTACGTGCGGGCCGAGAGGGACCCGGGAGCATCGGGCGGAGACACGAACCCGGCGGACATCGACTTGATTGCGTCGAGTGATTTTGCGGATGGAGCGGCGGATGTGATTACGACAGGCGAAGGGTCAGACATCATCGTGGGCGGGCAGGCCGGCGACACGATTGTGGCGGGCAACGGGAACAATCTGGTGATCGGAGACAGCGGATTGATCACGGCGGCGACGGAGGATGGCAACCGGTATGCGGGACAATCGATGACGCTGGGGCGGGTGGAGACGGTGGCCTTTGGGATCGGCGGCGTGGACACGATCACAACGGGAGCGGGCAACGATTTTGTGTTGGGCGGACATGAGGGAGACACGATCCACGCTGGGAACGGGAACAATATCGTGCTGGGCGACGACGGGGTGGTGGATTACGTGAGATTTGAGCGGGGC
>JAQBVM010000338.1 GCA_027623095.1 Verrucomicrobiota bacterium | reverse complement strand
GTGATTTTGGCCGCGCGGCCACCGAAATTTTCGCAATTTTCGCCTTACACACGCTCACAGAAGCAACACAAGATATCCGCACTAATGGCCGGGCCATTTGAGCAGTGCCGGTCCAGACATTCTCAAACCGCCAAAAAAAATCTCGCGAACCCCAGGGAAACCAAAATCTACACTACGGTACGGAATCTTTGTCAGGAGGAAATAGTGCTTGCATCATCGAGTGAGACCGCTAGGTTCTACGTTCTTTAATCGAAAAAGACCAGATTATGGCAAGAATTTGTGAGTTAACAGGCAAAGGCCCCATCAAGGGCAGGCGGATTCTCCGAAGCGGTAAAGCGAAGAAGAAGGGCGGTATCGGTATGCACGTCACCGCCACCACAAAGCGTCGCTTTTTCCCAAACCTTCAGCGCGTGAAGGCGGTTGTTAATGGTGAGGTGCGGTATATCCGTGTTTCGACAAGTGCCATTAAGAAGGGCTTGATCGTTAAACCTCCGAAGCGCACCTGGACGAAACCGGCGGCGAAAAAAGCCTAGATCGTTCCCGCGCGCTACGATCTCTTTTGGTGCTGCATCATGACCCGCTTTAGTTCGCGGTCCGAATCACGTTTCTTAACGTCCTCTCGTTTGTCGAACTCCGCTTTTCCTTTGCCAACTGCCAGCGCTACTTTAACCTTGCTTCCCTTCCAATAGAGCGAGAGCGGAATCAGCGCGTTTCCTTTGACGGACGCCAGTTCAAAGAGTTTGCGAATTTCCCTCTTGTGGAGCAGAAGCTTGCGGCGTGCTTTCGGATCATGATTCTCCCGATTGCCGTGCGAGTATTCGTCAATGTTCGCGTTGTAAAGGAATACTTCATCGTTTTCAACGCGGGCGAACGCGTCCCGAATCTGGCCTTTTCCCGCGCGGAGAACTTTGATTTCGGTTCCTCGGAGAACGATCCCCGCCTCGAAAGTGTCCACAATATGAAAGTCCCTTCGGGCTTTCGGATTGCTCAACAGGTTGGGCATACTCGTGGATAGAAGCTGGCAACCAGTTTTTGGCCGGTATGTCGTTGAACGTTTCGAAGCGCCGAGCGCTTGGTTTTCCTGTGGTTTAGCATCGCTCTCACGACATTCTTTCGAATTGAGACGAGCGACAACTACAGGGCGGAAAGACCGTCGCCAAAAACTATCCGGGCCTTGCTTTACGCCACTCTTGGCGAGTTCTAAGTCGAATTTCCAGTGTCAATTCGATCGCGGAAGCAATCTTCAGGGCAAATCGGTGAACGCAAGCAACGGTCTCTACTTTTTTACCGAGTCGAAGTTCTCGCCCTCAATCGGTTCCAACATCTCCCAGGCAATTTTGTCTTCGATAATCTCGAGCATGGCGATATCGGCCGCCCCCAAGCCCGCTGTTTCGGCAATCAACGGACGGCTACCAGGCCCGCTTCCCGTTAGCTGGCGGACGCGTTTGGAAACCAAGTTCACGAAGATATTCGGATTGCCGACCTTCTCGAGTGCTTTCTTGCAAATTTCGCTATTCAAATTGGACCTCGCATAATTTCCCCAAAGAGCACGCTAACCTAGTGATTGAAAAAACCAAAGCAACAGAAAAATGTCGGAAAACACAGAAAAGATTCCGCCGCGGATCAGGATCGACACTTATTGAGCGCGCTTTGGCCCCTTGAACCCGTTTCCTCTGATGATGGGCCTGTGCCGCTGCGCAGCTCTAATACCAGGGTGGCGCAGCAATGCCGCCCCACCAGACCGGTCAGCCGGTTCACGAGCAGGCGTCAAAAGAATCCGATCTTGATTGCAGACGTGGGTTCTCTTAAAACCCAACCAATGTCTGCAAGAAAATCTCGCTCCGGTTCCCCCCGCACCGAGCCAATCGAATTTGCGGATTATATCCTGAGCCAAACCGAAGCGGTCAATCGTGCATTGGACGGCTTTTTGCCGCCGGCGCGCACAAAACCGGCGACGGTTCATAGCGCAATGCGCTACTCATTGTTCGCCGGTGGCAAACGGCTCCGTCCGGTCCTGTGTCTTGCTGCTGCCGAGGCGTGTGGAGGCAGGTTGAAGGCGGCCATTCCGCTGGCTTGCGCCGTCGAGTGCATCCATACCTACTCTCTAATCCATGACGATTTGCCGGCGATGGACAACGACGATTTTCGCCGTGGTAAGCCGACAAATCATAAGGTGTTTGGCGAGGGAATAGCGATACTCGCCGGGGACGCGCTCCTTACCCAAGCGTTCGAGATTGCGGCGCAATGCCGAGGCTGGCCGCGATATTCGCATCAAAAAATATTCTTGGAATTGAGCCGCGCCGCCGGATCACTCCAATTGATCGCCGGTCAGGTGGCGGACTTGGAAGGAGAGGGCAAATCCGTGTCCGCTGCGCAGCTTCAGTTTATCCATGAGAGAAAAACATCGGCGCTGCTAGCCTGCTCAGTCAGATTGGGAGGGATGAGCTCAAACTGCGCTCCCGGCGATTTACGGGCGCTCACGGTATTTGGCCGCAATGTCGGACTGGCCTTTCAAGTGATTGATGACATTCTGGATGTAACTCAGACAACCCAGCAACTTGGCAAGACGGCTGGGAAAGACACCGCTGCGAACAAGGCCACCTATCCGGCTATCGTTGGGTTGGACAAGTCGCGCCAGATTGCGCGGCGCCTGACTCAGAAAGCGTATGCGGCGCTCGATCGATTTGGCCCCAAAGGGGGCAATCTGCGAGCGCTTGCCGAATATCTGCTCGATAGGAAGCACTAACGGTAAAATGGACGATTCGAACTATCGGCTTCTATTCGGGAAGCATCGCCGGTAGAGTTCCGAATTATGTTTAGCCCGTTTCATCGTTTCCGTGGAATCGTCTTTGCGATAATTTTGACCGCAGTTTCTTTCGTCTCCGCCGCGGAGAGGCCCAACATCCTGTTCCTGTTCGCCGACGATCAACGGGCCGATACAATTGCCGCTCACGGCAATCCAAACATCAAAACACCCAACTTGGACCGGTTGGTGGGAGGCGGGTTTAGTTTTCGGGCGAATTACTGTTTTGGATCGAACAGTGGCGCGGTTTGTATTCCCAGTCGCGCGATGCTGATGAGCGGACGCACCTGGCTTCATATTGACCACCAGCTAACGGGCGTGAAGATCTTGCCGGAGCTGCTGCGGGAGAATGGTTACACAACATTCGCAACGGGAAAGTGGCACAATCAAGCGCCGGCGCTGCTGCGAGGATTCGCACGCGGGAAGTCGCTCTTTCTGGGCGGCATGGCGGATCACACTCAGGTTGAGGTTCAAGACATCAGTCCGGGAGGAAAACTCATCAATAAACGCACGGCGGCGAAGTTCTCCAGCGAAGAGTTTGCCGATGCGATGATCGAGTTTTTGGATGGGTATCGGGACGGCGCGCCTTTCTTCGCTTACGCCGCATTTACCGCGCCTCATGATCCTCGCAATCCGCCAGTGAGCAATCGTGAAATGTATTATCGCAACCGGCCTCCGCTCCCTGAGAATTTTCTTCCGCAACATCCTTTCGACAATGAGAATCTAATCCTCCGCGACGAAGTGCTCGCCGCTTGGCCGCGCACCCGAGAGGTGATTCAAGATCAACTGGCGGAATACTATGGGCTGATCACTCATTTGGATGAACAGATTGGAAGAATCCTGGGAACGCTCGAGCGGACTGGACGCGCGAACAACACGATTATCGTCTATGCCGCGGACCACGGGCTGGCGATGGGAAGTCACGGACTCTTGGGTAAACAGAGTGTTTACGAGCACAGCATGAAATGCCCGCTTGTGTTCGTGGGGCCCGGAATCCCGAAAGGCAAATCCTCGGAGGCGTTCACCTATCTGTTCGATATCTATCCGACCCTCTGCGCGCTGACAGGAATTGCCGGTCCGGATAATCTCGAGGGGTATAGCCTGGAATCCATTTGGTCCGGTGAAAAACCGCGCGTTCGCGATTCTGTGTTCTTGCCGTACACCAATGCGATGCGGTCGGTTCGCGACGAGCGCTGGAAGCTGATTTCCTATCCTCAAATCAACCACCGCCAATTGTTCGACCTCGAGAGTGATCCGTTCGAACTCCACAACCTGGCCGAAGATCCGGCCCGGCAGGCGGACGTCAAACGGCTTCTAGCCCTCACAAAAACCTGGCAGCAGAAAGTGGGAGACGACCAGCCCCTCACTGTGTCCAATCCGAAGCCAAAGGAGATCGACCTGACAGGACACAGCCGTCAGCCGGACAATTGGCAGCCCTCATGGATTCGAAAGAAATACTTTGGTTTAGAGGAATGATCGCCAAAGATCAGGAAGATTCCTTTTTGTCTGATTTCTTTGCCGGTATCGGGTCCCTTTTGAATTTGATAAGGATCGGTTCTTCGATTCCAACCATGTCCGCAAAGTTCTTGAGTTTCTCGATTCGCAGCTCCGAGACAATGCCTCCGGCGCGGACAACGAGTGTTCCCTCCTGAGTTTTGATATCGGAAGCAAGCTCGTCGCCAAGGCGGAGTTGTTTGTGACCGACGGCAACCTCCTTGGGGTCTTCTTTCCCCGCTTCGTCGGCGCCAATGACATCGCCGAGGACCGGCATAATGACATCAAGCAGAACCAGATCCAATTCCTCTGTAGAACGGGCGATCTCGAGCGCTTTGGTCCCATTTTCAGCGGTTAAAACGGTATAACCCTGGCGCCCGAGTCTGCGTGCCAGGATTTCACGATTTCCCTCGTCGTCATCGACAACCAAAAGCGTGCCCTGTTTCTGCCCCTCAGGAATAGCTTTGTCCGCGGGCTGCATTTCGTCGCCCTCTGGAATTGCGGCGGCCGGCATGGGTGCGCTGGGCTCGATGTTTTCTTCTAAGAGAGCCATCCATTTAGACGCGGCCGAATGAACCTTCTGCAAGTCGGACAAGAGATTCTGTTGGTTAGTTTCCTTTGCTTGCTCCTACAAAGGCTCCGCATGACCGATGATTTGATCGACCGGCACTCGAAGGCGGGCAACGAGTTGGTCTCGATCCATGTTGTTTGGATCGAATGTGTCCTCATTAAAACATTCGCCGATCAACCGGAGCAGCTCTTTGCCGCTCGCGTGGGTTTTTGCGAGGTTTGCGGCGAAGCTCTCCGGCAATTGCCCTTCCGTTTCCTCTTGCACGATTTCGCAGTAACCCAGGATGTGATTGAGCGGAGTCCGAAGTTCATGCCGAACGCGGGAGAGATACGCCTTGGCGCCAAGTTGCGAGGGAGGTTGTCCTCCAGTCGAGGAAGTCACGTTAGTCATAGAGCGGCTATTTCTTTGAGTCGTTCCTGTGACTGTTGCCGACAGACTCAATGGGTGACAGAACAATTGTTTGACTCTGGAACTGCTCTAACACGGAACTCGCGAAACTCATCGTACCTTTCGGCTTCCCGCTCCCTCTTACAGCTCCCTCGCAGTGAAAACCAGCATTAATGAGCGTTTATAATCGGGCCACTTTTGCCGTTCCACAAAAAAACTCTGTTGGAGCGATTCGGTTTGCACAGGATGCCGACAGAAAACTGTCGCACCATTCTGTTTCGCAATTATTATGTCACTGTAGCTAGCTGACAATGAAAGCTCGACCGAAGATTTTACTGATCGAAGACGACGCGGGAATCGTCGGTGGTCTGAAAAAAACCCTGCAGGCTGAGGGATACGACGTCGCCGTGGCTGAGCGAGGGGATACGGGGCTGATTCAGGGAAAGGAACAGGATTTCGACGTGGTCATCACGGACTTGAAGATGCCGGGGTTATCCGGACTGGAATTGGTGGAACAACTCCACGCCGCCAAACCAAAGCTGCCGATTCTCTTAATGACCGCCTTTGGAACCACCGAGACCGCCATTGAAGCGACGAAGCTGGGCGCCTTCGATTATTTGCTCAAGCCGTTCGACATGGCCGAACTCCTTGATCTGGTTGCCAAATCGGTGGCCTGCAATCGGATGATGTCGGAGCCCGTGGATATGGGGGAAGCCCGGTCCAGCCAATCCGCGATCGTCGGCAACAGCCGAGCTATGCAGTCGGTCTACAAGGAGATCGGCCGGGTGGCGGCAACTGCGGTCACCGTGCTCATTCGCGGCGAAACCGGCACCGGCAAGGAGTTGGTGGCCCGCGCGATTTACCAGCACAGCGATCGGGCAGGGCGACAGTTCATCGCGGTCAACTGCGGGGCCATTCCCGAGACGCTCCTGGAGAGTGAGTTGTTCGGGCATGAACGCGGCGCGTTTACCGGGGCGCACGCTCGGCGCATTGGCCGCTTCGAGCAAGCGGATCGCGGGACCCTTTTGCTCGATGAAATTGGTGACTTGACCTTGAGCACTCAGGTCAAACTGTTGCGGGTTTTGCAGGAAAAAACCATCCAACGAGTGGGCGGCAATCAAAAGATTCCGGTGGATGTAAGAGTTCTGGCGGCAACGCATCGCGACCTCGAAACGGCGCTCAAGGAAAACCAGTTTCGGGAGGATCTGTTTTACCGCTTGAGCGGCGTCACGATCACGCTCCCGCCGCTGAGAGAACGCTCCGAAGATATTCCGGAGCTGGTTAAATACTTCATGCAGCGCTCGGGAATTGAGGTGGGGGTGGATGCCCCCTTGATCCAGCCCGAAGCCATCGGTTTTCTGCAGAACCAAACCTGGCGCGGCAACGTGCGGGAATTGGAGAACGCCGTCCGTCACGCTCTGTTGCTCGCCCGAAGCTATCCCATCAGCCGGGAACACGTCCAAGAAGCCTGCGCCCGCACCCGAAAAGCAGCTCCTTCGTCCGATCAAACCGTCGCGGGTTATTTATCGGGGCTGCTGGCGAAGGCGCAGAACGGAGAGTTGGAAGGAGTGCACGCGGTCATGGTTGAAGGGATGGAACGGGAATTGTTCGGCAGGGCTATCCAGATAGCGCAAGGCAATCAAGCCAAAGCCGCCCGCTGGCTCGGAGTGACCCGCACCACGATGCGCGAGAAGTTAATCCTGTTCGGCCTGCACCCGACCGGTGAACCTCCCAGCGAATGAGCCACGAGCCTGTTTTGAGTTCCCCTTTTGACCGCGGAACTCTTTCCAAGCCCAATGGTTTGGCCGGAATGTAGTGTCCGCCCACACTCATATTTAAGATCCCGTGTTTGAATTATTGTTGAAACTTTTCCAGAATTCCATCCGTCATGACAGCTAGCCTAAGTTCCCGGAGAAAAGAGACAAAACATCAACTTTGTTGGGGTTTTGTCAAAAAGTGTAGC
>JAQBVM010000018.1 GCA_027623095.1 Verrucomicrobiota bacterium | reverse complement strand
GAACCATTAAACTAAAACCCGAGAAATCGACGCTTGACGCTTCTCATAGCAGGGCTCCAGAGACTGTCGCCCCACCGTTATGAAAAGAGCCCGATCAACCAATCAGGATGCTGTAAAACCAATCTCATCGATCTTTCCCACGATTGAACGATCCTCAGTCGGAGCCTGTGCTGCCCCTAAGAGCGTGTTTTGAAAACCCGGAGCGCGGCTTATAGCTGACGTCCTCGACCAGCCGCAGCAACCCACAAAACCTCGAGCGTTTGGAATCTCTTCATGTGCTGTGGCTGGTCTTCGACACAGCCGCGCTCCATTTTCAAAACAGGCTCTAAGGGTCTGTTCGGGAAAAGTAACTACCTCGTTCTCGCGCGCGAGCCCAAAATAAAGGCTTTTCTAACCGATTCCTGCCGCGCGCCTTCCAGACGAGTTATTTGGAAGGCCGGTTTCGCCATAGCGCTTCGTCATTCGGTGCGGATCCCCAGCCGTCGGCTCTTGAATTCTGTTACTGGATAGACTGCTGTGTGCGGGGATCGAAGAATTGAATCCGATCCAAATCGATGCGGATACGGACGGAACCTGCGGGCAGTTCCCCCTGGTCCGAAGGACGACGCGCTGTCAGCAGTGACGAACCAACGCGCAGATAGATGAGAGTCTCGTGTCCAAGCGGTTCGCAGTATTCGACAGTCGCCGGAAGGGTCGCCGGTTCATTCGCCGCGTCTGCCGCATCAAACACTCCGATGTCCTCGGGGCGAACCCCCAACTCGACATTTTCCTTCGGAAAATGTTCCCGCGTTTCGAGATATTTCACCACGATGGGAATCGAATTCCCAGGACATTCCACGTCGGCAGGTACGAAGATATACCGATCCTCGATTCGGTCGATACGGCCCTTAAGGAAGTTCATTCCCGGGTTACCGATGAAGTCGGCGACGAACTTGTTTTTAGGATTTCGATACAGCTCCATTGGTTTCCCGACCTGCATCACGATGCCCTTATCCAAGACGCAGATTCGTTCGCCCAGCGTCATTGCCTCTGTCTGATCGTGAGTCACGAAAATCATCGTTGCGCGCAATTGGCTGTGAATCCTGGCAATCTCCGCCCGCATCTGGGTCCGCATTTTGGCGTCGAGGTTGGAGAGGGGTTCATCGAACAAGAAAACTTTGGGCTCGCAGACGATCGCCCGGCCAACCGCTACCCGCTGCCGCTGGCCACCCGACAACTCCTTGGGTTTCCTGTCCATGAGCTCGCTTACGTGAAGGATCTCCGCCGCGGCGCCGACCCGTCTTTGGATTTCCCTTTTCGGGATCTTTCGAAACTTCAAACCGAACGCCATGTTTTCAAACACCGTCATGTAGGGGAACAACGCGAAGTTCTGAAAAACCATGGCCACGTCGCGGTCTTTCGGCGGAATCCGGTTCACGACGCGACCCTCAATTTCGATCAGCCCCTCGGTCACGGTTTCCAACCCTGCTATCATCCGCAGCAAAGTGGACTTTCCACAGCCGGACGGACCGACCAAAACCATAAGTTCTCCCTGTCGCACATCGAGATTTATCTTATTTAGGGCGGATATTGGGGCGCCCTTCTCGCCGTAGAAAACCTTGGTGACATCCTTGAGTTCAACAGCACTCATTGCGCGAGCGTCCGCGTGGCAGGTTGTACCGGCTTCAACGGCGGAACTTCGGCCAAATCCTCGGCGATATATCGGACCACGTTCCTCAATTCCTGTGTCGTCATCGGTTTCACCCCGAGCGCCATCAACTTGGCTTCAATATCCCGATCGTCGTAACCCCGCCAGCCTCGCTGGAATTTTCGCAGTTGGTCCAGCAGATACCAATCTTCCAAAAAATTGATCGGAGGCGCTTTTGCCGCGGGATTCCCTTCGCCACCGAGTCCATGGCAGGGAATGCAGCGCGTGTAGATCATTTTCCCAAGTTTCTTGTCCCCGCGAATGACGAGCAAATGCGGTTTCGCCGGCAGACCGGCAATATACTCAGCCACCCGCTGTATTTCGTCATCGCTCTTCAACGTGCTCATGACCGGCACCATCAACGCCGCCGAACGGTTTTCGGCGAGACCTCCTCGGATACCCATCTTAAACTTCCGCAGTTGGCTCGCGACGTACCACTCTGGAAGACCGTCCAATATCGGGCCGCGCTGCATTTCCTTTGTGCTGTGGCACAACTGACACGCCTGAAAAATCTCCTTTCCGGAACGTAAAGAACCGGTGCCGTGGTTTTCCGATTCCGCGGCGGAAATCCGGATACCTCCCAACAGAACCATTCCGATCCACGCGATCCAAGATCGAGGCGGAACAAAAAACGAAACGGTCCAAGAGTTCATTAATTCGAAGATGCTAACCATGATTCACGTCCAACGACACAGTTCGGTCATCGGGCGGAAAACATGACAAATCTGCCGCACGATACAAGTTTTGATCGAGCTCCCCAATCGGGGCGGGCGCCGGGAAAGTTGACACAGCGGAATTCACCTGCAAATGCTCTACCAAATGAACCGGCACGTCAGTGTAGAGCGGACTAGCAGTCCGCGGTATCGCGGGTTGGCAACCCGCGGCACAGCCGATTACCAATCGGCGCTATGGACATGTCTCGGTTCATGGCCACCTTTTCTGTCCGTTCGTTTGACATTTTCACTCCCCATAAACTTGATATTGCTGCGGGTCACAGACCCGCGCTCCGGCGCGCGCCTCTGTGAGGCGCAGCAGTTCAGTGGTTCAAAGCGCGAAAGACTTCGGAAAAATCTCTCGACGAACCCGGAAATCGTTTCGTTGATTTGCAAGGGCTTACACATTTCAGGCTCCATGTCCTCCTTCGCGCCGAAGCGGCGATGTGGCGTGCCGCGTAGGCGGAAGTGTCGCCCCGCCAGGATTCAAGGTCACGAATTGCGATTTCCGAATCGTGAACGCGGCCACGGGATAGAATTCTCTGTGAACTCGGTTTACTGACAATTTTCAAAGGAGCACGAAGTGAAACCATCAATAATCGTTGGTCTCATCTTGATCGGTCTCATTGGAGCCGAAACCGCGCTGGCCGCAGATGCAGCGCCCGTCAAGAGACCGTTTTTCCTCCCAAAGAATCCGGTCGCCGCAGCCTATGTTCTCGGCAGGCTTTCCAATCAAGAATTGATCGGCGCACCTCGCGGCGAGTTCGTTTATGAGGCAATTCTTAAACGCAACGGACTGGAGCGAAAGCATCGGATGGAAGCGCTCAAAGGACTGGCTGAAATCCGAAAAACAGGCGTGCTAGAGGAGTTGATGTCCGGACTCATCGATCTGGATGCGAAAGGAGACGAGGCTATCCCTGTGCTAAGAGAACTTGGAGGCATCTTGCTCCAACGAAAGCCAGAGGAGTTGATCGGGAAACGAGCCGACCTGGAAAAGGTGGCAACTGCCTCCGAGCAAGCAATTTCTCGCCAAATTGGATATGCGGCGCTCGCAAGCGGCGACCAAGCTATCGAGAAGGCTTGGGAGTTGGCCGAGAGTGCTCCATCTCGACTGGCTGATCTAATCGCCGCACTACCGATGATTCGAGATCCGCGGATCCGGACAGAAGCACGCGCCAGAGTGGAACCGTATCTCCAGAGATCCGAGAATCCGGAGATTCGGCGCGCGGCAATTACCGCGGTGAGTTCGATGCCGGGCAGCGAAGCCGCCACGTTCGCCACTCTCTCGGGGCTGGTCCGATCAGGTATCGAAATCGAAACGGCCATCAAAAGCCTGCAGCGCCTTCCCAAGAACGCGTGGCCCGAACCGGAAGTGGAACCGCTCGTTTCCAGTTTGATGGATCTTCTGAGCAATGTCCCGTCCGCGAACCGGACGGAAGATTCGTTCCTGAACGCGATTCAGTTCGCTTCGGATCTTGCGTCCCTGCTGCCAACTGCAAAAGCCGCGCCAACTCAGAAATTCCTGCGAGATCTTGGGGTCCAAGTGATCGTCATCCGCACCGTTCCGGAACAGATGCTCTATGATAAACAGTTGCTGGTGGTCGAAGCGGGAAAACCGGTAGAAATTATCCTCGTGAACGACGACGCCATGCAGCACAACCTCGTCGTTGTGCTGCCGGGATCTGTTGAAGAGATTGGCACAGCGGCGGAGGCGATGCCACCGGAGGCCGACGCGCAGGGACGATTATATGTTCCGGCCTCGCCAAAAGTGCTGCATGCAACCTCGATGCTAAATTTCGGTGAGACCGCAAGACTCAGTTTCGTCGCTCCGGAAGAACCTGGAGAATACAACTATGTTTGCACATTTCCCGGCCATTGGAGGCGGATGTTCGGAACCTTGGCGGTGGTACCGGACGTGGACGCCTATTTGGCAGATCACCCGGCTCGGGAAACTCCACAGATGCGCGAGTGGACACTCACCGAATTGGAGCCCGATCTCGTAAAGATCGAATCGGGAAGGGATCTCGCCGAAGGAAGGAAGCTGTTCACCAACCTCGCCTGTGCCCAATGCCACAAACTTGGGGAGGAAGGATATGCCTTCGGGCCGGAACTGACGGATGTCTTCGAGCGTTGGAATGGAGATTACGCGGCTGTGCTTCGAGAGATTCTTGAACCGTCGGACGTTATCGCCGACCCATACAAGAGCACCGTTTTGGAAACAGATGACGGAGAGAGTGTTTCGGGTCTTATCCTCAAGGAAGATTCTGCCGGCCTCACAATTCATGCGGGCCCCTCGCCAGCCCTGATCCAGACAATTCCCAAATCAACCATCGAGAGCAGAAAGGTTCAGGACTCGTCGTTGATGCCTGTGGGATTGCTCGGGGCCGCAACCAAAGAACAAATCCTGGATCTTCTCGCGTATCTAAAAGCTCGCGGTGTGGTCCAACGATCACATCAGCACTGACAGGATCGCCTGCAAAGAATCACGATTAATCCCTTGGGGAAGCCGTCTTGATAACTCAAATTTGTGTCACTCGTTTTCTCCCCAGACCTTGGGTGACGTGAATCCGGGAGCTTTTGGAGCGCTCTTCGGTGGAACCGCTTGGGCCGCCAATGCATCGTACCGGGAACGCAGTTCCTTCAGCTTGGCCGCATTCGAAACAGCGAGATTGGTTTTCTCATACGGATCCTCGGCAAGATTGAACAGTTCGACCGAATCCGATTTTCGATTCCCCTCGCCCTCCCTACGCTGCGCCACCGATCCATTCCCGCTGCCTTGCTTTCCATTTAACACAAGCTTCCAATCACCGACACGAATCGCGCCGCCTCCAGGAATCGTGTTTAGAAGAATTTCGTCGTGCGGGGAAGGCCTTCCCTGGGTAATCGCGGGCCAAATATCTTTGCCGTCCAGGGGCAGCGGCTGTTCGAGCGAAGCGCCCGCAAGTTTCAGCAACGTTGGATACCAATCGACCACATGCAGCGGTTGATTCACAACGGATCCTGCCGGAATATGCCCATCCCACGCCGCGCACGCCGCGACGCGCGTGCCTCCCTCGTACAAGGTGCCTTTGCCGGCACGGAACAAACCGTTGCTAGTCACAACGCCGGGATTGGGTCCGCCATTGTCACTGGTGAAGATGATTAACGTATTCCGCCGGAGGCCTTTTGCCTCCAACGCGGCTAAGATCGTGCCGATAGCCTCATCCATGGCGGCCACCATTCCCGCGTAGGTCCGACGCTGATTCTTGAAATGCGCATACGGTAGTTTGTATTTCTCGGGAACCTGAAGAGGCGCATGAACCGCGTTGAATGGCACATAAAGGAAAAGAGGTTTCTTCGGATCGTGTTCCTTCACGATGCGAACCGCTTCTTCCGCGACCAAGAAAGTGCTGTATCCTTCGGTTCGCAGCACTTGATCATCACGATGCCAATCCAATCCACCGTCCCGCACATGTGTGAAATAATCGAGCGCTCCGTTATAGTGGCCGTACTGGCGATTGAATCCGCGTTCTGTGGGAAGATACGCTCGTTCGAAATGCCCGAGATGCCACTTGCCTGTGATCGCGGTTTCATACCCAACCTCCTTAAGGGCCTGAGAAAGCATCCTTTCCTCCAGCGGCAGTCCGTATTGAGCCCACGGCCGAACCACCCCGACTTGAAGTCCGTATCGCATGGGGTACCGGCCTGTCATGAGAGCCGCCCGAGTGGGCGAACAAACCGGCTGCACATAGAACTGTTCCAAGCGCGCGCCCGAGGCCGCAATCGAATCGATATTGGGCGTCTGGATTTCGCCTCCGTGAAAACTCACATCTGCCCAACCCAGGTCATCGGCGAGAATAAACAAGATGTTAGGCCTGGAAGCCGGTTCCGCGGAATCCGTGGGAAACGGAACGGACAGACAGAGAAAACCGAAAAGTAAGAGACAGCAACCGGTTCGAAAGTGGAACGATTTCATAGCCTGGGTTTGTGGCTCCTTTCTAGCCGCCAGTGTTTCGGGGGTCAACATGTTTGGATCGTGGTTTGACCTGCGACTATGTTATTTGTAGAGTGCAATCCGAGATACCTTCGGCAGTTAGCGCCGCACAAAAAGCCGAATATAGAGTATCGAACCTGAATGAATCCGCCGTTTGAATACGATTTTGATTTCGAAGAGGAAGATGGCGACGACGTCGAGGAGGCGAAATCGAAATTGATCATGGATTTCGGGCTCCAGCAGAATCAACCAGAAAAGATCACCATCGCGGTGCTCCAGCGGCTTATCAAAGATAATCCGGATAAGATGTACCTCGCCGCACGCCGATGGTTGCATCCCGAAAACCCAGGCACGTAATGACTTATCGCCGCTCCCATGGCAGTGGATGAAAAACGAAGCGCGGTCGTTCGAGCCCTTCCCGATCCAATTCCAGGTTAAAATACCCTCCGTCCTTCAATAGCTCAATCCCAGCCAAGGCCGGGCACAAGCGGATCTTAAACACTTCCCAGAGCCGCGCTTCTTTTAACGCCGAACTCATCCGTCGTACCGCATTTCCCAAAAAGTGGACCTCCGGCATTCCGCAGAGCCTTCGGCTGGATTTCAGGAGGAATGGCGAATGGAGATGTCCGATCAGTGTAGCGGAAATCTGTTCCAGTCTCGAACGTACGACAGGATCCCGCCACATAAACGGCAGGGCGGACGGATCGTGGCAAAATAACAGCACGCGCTGGCGCGGTCTTAGCCTGGAGAAAACATCCCGAACCTCTGACATGTGCGCCTCGGACAAATGCCGCCATTCGGCTTCTTCCTCTGGCAAAACCTCCGGCAGATAGACCGGGAGCGCCAGCAGCGAGGAAGTAACTCCGATTAGAACGTTCGAACCTGCTTCCAAACGCCAAGAAGGAAGGAGACCAAGCTCACCGACCGTCCGCCTCCAACTCGCCAAACGCAGACCGCCACGCCGCCCGAAGAGACTCATCTTCCCAAGCTCATGATCTCCAATCGTCAGATGCAGTCTCGACCCGAAAACCCGCCGCAGCCGCGCCACGCATTCGTGGGCGCTCTGAAACGAAGCGTCGTCGCACAGTCCAACAAACGCAGTATCACACGAATAGTCGCCGTTGGCGACGACGAGATCCGCATCGCGCGCTTGGCTCAGAAACCGGTCGAGCAAATAGTTGTGCGCAAAAGGCTCACGGCGCCAGATGAAGTGCCGGTATGCTCTCAGAAACAATCGTAATAAGGGATTCCCGACGATCGCCGCCTCATTCCAGCCGCGCGCTATTTCCCCGGGACCGGCGTAATGAATATCGGTGAGAACCGAAACCTTCAGTAAATTGGCCACGCTCCATGAATTGCGTGAGCTCATGCGCCCGCGCAAGCTTCATTTCGTGAATCAATGGTTTGCTTTTCGCGAGCCAAAAAAGTAGGGGTATTGGAAAATGGGGCTTGCACTGACCTTCGGGTGAGTCGAGGGGGGCATCTATTCCCATCGCAATCGAAGCAAACGACGTCCTCGAAATTTCAAATGGAAAACCAAGTTGTGCCATCGACGATGGGGAGGAAGGATAGTTTCATCGTCTGCACGAATAGCCAGGGTTCGCCGGTGCGGGGCTCTTTGATGCATTTCAGCTATCAGAACTCCATTTTCGAAGTTTACAATCCGTTTAGCATCCTCCAGCTCAGCGAAGTACTCAGCGATTTCAAGATCATCATCGGCGATCGGACACTCTATGCGGGAAGAGCGGTCGTCCGAAGCCTGGTCAACACCGGAATCATGCTCGTTTGCGAGGTGACCTTGGTGGATTCGTGGACGGACGTCGATATGTTCTCGCTAATCGGGAACGCGGATTTGCTGCGCGATGAGGCAAAACGATTCATTCAAGAGTGGAAAACGAACAACGACGTCTTTCCGGAATTCAAGGTTCTGACTGGCGATCTTCACGGATTTCTTGCGGATCTGAGCATTTGGCTGAATCAGCTTGAAATATTCCTAAGCAAAGCCGCACCCGAAGATGCCGAACGACGTTCGTTGGATCTCGTTTCCCGCCTGCACGATTCAGTCGCCCCGACCGCCGCCGAATTCCTTCATAGAATCGAAACAATCGGCAAACGGATTCCCCTGGAACTCGTCGGTCTGCACAAAGCCTATCTCCGGCGAGACATCCATCCCCTGACACTCTGCTGCCCATTCATTCATCGGACCTACACCAAGCCGCTCGGATACGCCGGTGACTATGAGATGATCAATATGATCCTCGAACGCCCATACGAAGGACGAACCCTTTTCGCCAAGACACTGAACAAACTGCTGATAGAAACCGCCCCGGCACAAGCCCACCGGCATCGGGTCGCGATTCTGAAGAACCTCCTTCTACAAGAGTCCGCTCGGCACGAAGCGACCCGGACTCCTCTGGAAGTTTTGAATATTGGGTGTGGCCCGGCCAAGGAAGTTCGGGACTTTATCGCCGCGTCAACAAACTCAGACCGGTGCAGCATCACGCTGATGGACTTCAGCAAGGAGGCTCTGGAATTCGCGAGGAGAAAGTCACTGGAGCAGAAAGCGACTTCCGGCTCGGCGATCAAACTGGAATTCGTGGAGAAGTCGATTAACGAATTGCTCCGAGAATCGATCCCCTCAGGGAAACGCGAGTTTCATGAGGGAAAACGATACGATTTTGTCTATTGTGCCGGACTATTTGATTACTTTACTGATTCCGTCTGTAAGCGTCTAATTTCATTGTTTTTTGAATACCTATCTCCGGGCGGCCTTTTGTGCGTGACGAACATTCATTCGTCGAATCCCCAGAGGCTTCTAATGGAGTATCTGCTCGATTGGTATGTGTTTCACCGGACCGAGGGCGAGTTTGAACGGTTATCGGTCGTGGATGGTGAAAAAGAGGTCTTTGTGGATGAAACGGGAGTGAACGTCTTTCTGAACATCCGAAAACGTGCTTAAGTCGCATGATCCACTTTGAAGGCAACACCACATTAGATAGTGCCTACGAAAAATTCGTTGCGGATTTGTGGATCCGACGAACGCGGGTTCTTTGCATCCTCGCGATCATTTCGATCGCAGCTGGAGCGGTCTTGGATTGGGCTATCTATACCGAGTTATTTATTGAATTCGTAGAAATTCGCCTCATTACGAATCTCTTGCTCGGACTCTTGCTCGCAGTTCTCTATTTTCGTCCTGCACATGCCTACCACCGTGTCCTCGGCTTGTGTTGGATGGTTCTGCCAATTTGGCATCTGACCCTAATGATCGCCATCTCGGATGGAATCGTTTCTCCATACTACATTGGGATAATCCTCGTAATTATGGGTGCGAGTCTTTTCATGCCATGGACCATTGGTGAATGTTCGGTGGCGTTCAGTGTCACGTGGTGCTTTTATGCATCTGCATGTTTGGCTAATTGGCTGTTTATGCCAGGACAGGGCGCGCCAAACCAATCCGCATTAGCGAACAACGCCTTCTTTATGGCGATCTTTCCGTTGATTGGATTGGCGGCCAGTCACGTCTCCTCCGGATCGCGTTACCGCGAATTCAAACTGCGATTTGACCTGGACCAAAACAAACGGGAGTTGGAGATTTCCTATCACAAACTGGCAGCCCTCGACGATGCCAAAAGCCAGTTCTTCGCGCATATATCCCATGAACTGAGGACTCCTCTGACCCTTATTCTATCGCCACTCGATGATTTACGAACAACGCTCCCGGCCGCACTCAATGGAAAATTCAGGGAGACCCTCGATCTCATGTACGGCAACGCCCTGAGGCTCCTTTCTCTGATTAACGACTTGCTGGAACTGATTCGCCTCGATGAAGGAAAACTGAAATTGGATCTCAAACCTGTGAGTTTGAGAACGGTGCTTCTAGGTCTTATAAGCTCAATGCGCGCCGTCGCCGAGAAAGGAAGAGTTTCCATCGAAGCAGACTTTGCAAATGAATCGCCGCTAATGGTGAACGCTGACGCGGATCGCCTCGAGAAAGTTTTCATCAACCTCTTGTTCAACGCCATCAAGTTTACACCTGAAGACGGCCATGTGCGCGTGAAAGCATCGGAAGACGCATCATCGGTCGTCGTACAAATTGAGGACACCGGCATCGGCATCTCGGAGGAAAAGCTTACCGCAGTATTCGAGCGTTTTTGGCAGGACGATGAAAACCCAATCGGGGCCGCGCACGGCACTGGGATTGGACTCGCGTTAGTGAGGCAACTCGTCGAACTTCACGCTGGATCGGTGTCGGTCTCAAGCCGGAAGGGTGCTGGCTCGGTCTTTACAGTCCGCCTTCCGAAGCAACTTGAAGCCTCAAATGAGAATGCGGTCGAAACGGCTCCTAGGAACGACGCATGGCTGACTGACCTTTACCGAAAAGCTCAAAGGTTTCAATCCGAATCGGACGTGTCCAAACGGTCAGCCGTTTCGCCATTCGCTTCGAATCCAGCGAAACACACCCTCCTCTTGGTTGAGGACGAAGTGGATATGCAGCGATATCTGGCGGACGAACTCGGTCGCGACTACAATGTGCTCGTCGCGGCAGACGGTGAGGCGGGATACAACTTGGCCGCCTCCTGCCAACCCGAAATCGTGCTGACGGACTTGATGCTGCCAAAGATCGACGGGATCACACTCTGTGGCAGGATCAAATCATCCCCATCCATTCTTCCGTCGAAAATCGTCCTCCTGACCGCTCGAGCGGATGATCGGACCAAGCTCTCCGCTCTGGAAGCAGGGGCGGATGACTTTGTAACGAAACCGTTTAGCATGGTCGAACTTAAGACCCGGCTGGCAAACCTTTTGTTGACAAGCCAATTGGAGCGCGAGCTCCAAAAACAAAATCAAACGCTGGAGCAAACGCTCACTCAGCTTCGCGCCGCCGAAACCCAGTTAATCCAAACGGAACGTCTTTCCGCTCTCGGAAATCTCTCGGCGGGAATCATGCACGAGATCAATAATCCTGTGAACTTCATGCTCACCGCGATTCATTTCTTGCGTTCCAAGACAACCGACGCATCGAACGAGATCTCGGAAACGATCGTCGATATTGAGAACGGGTTGAAGCGAGTGCGAGACATTATTGCGGATCTGAAGGGATTCGCCTACGGCAGTTCGTCCGTGGCGAAGATCGAGTGCGATCCCGAAAAGATTCTTCGGACCGCAAAAAGGCTTCTTGCGCACGACCTCAGCTACGAAGTGGAATTGAAGGAATCGATCGTCGCCGGAGCGCGTCCTTGCGCAAACGAGAACCAAATGGTCCAACTTGTCGTTAATCTTATTCAAAATGCGATTCACGCCACACGTTCCAATCCTTCTCGCAACAAACCGCGGCTGGTCGGCGTCCGGATGGGAGCGGAAAAAGGGCGCTATGAGATATCAGTCCAGGATAACGGGACAGGCATTCCAAAAGATCATGAGAACAAGATATTCGACCCGTTTTTCACAACCAAGCCGGTTGGCGAAGGGACCGGATTGGGACTAAGCATTTGCCACACAATCGTCAAGGGGCACCAAGGCAGGATTTTTGCGACGAGCGATCCCGGTGAAGGCACAAAGTTTGTAGTGCAACTGCCGGCACTCCACCCGGCAGGACTCGAAGCGGCGGTCTCGATACCGAACTCAAGTCAACAAATCGAACCCGGCCGAGATGCAAAAGGCCTGCTCGACAAAACTCATTCACTCTTGGACTCCAGCACCGAAGCGAGATCCTCGACCGAAACTTGAATAAGGTTTTGAATGGATGTTTCGAACCCGAACTGAAGTTCCAGTTCGTGTTTGAGCTGTACCGCCATGATGGAGTCCAAACCTAAAGAATGCAGCTTGCGTCCTGAATCGATTTGAGAAGGCTTGGTTTGCAGCAGTTCCGCAACAAGCTCAATCAGTTTGGTTTCCACCTCGCTTCGTCTGTGCCAAAGATTTGATTTACCGACCTTCTCGCCAATTATCGCACGATCGCAATCTCCGAGTCCGGCGTGTTCTGCAATCTCAGATAACATCTCCCTCCGTTGCCTCCCCTCATTCGTGAGAAACTGTGGCCAACTGACATCCGCAACCATCGCGTGAGCTGCCTGTTGTTGGAAAAGCCTCCCCAACAGGTCGAGCGCTAACGCAGGGGAAATTGATTCAATGCCTTGCCTCCGGAGTTTGTCCTGCCTCGCCGCATCCGCCAATCCCGTTCCGGTCCAAGGGCCCCAGCCAACGCTGAGGGCTCGCGTCTGACGGCTCGATAAATACGGAGCGAGCAAATCAAGAAACGAGTTCGCGGCCGCGTAATTCGCTCCGCCCCGCGAACCGAAAATCGCCGCGGCTGACGAGAAAAACACGAAAAACTCAACCTGTCGTTTCGCAAGATGGCGCGCGAGAATCCAACCGCCTAACGCCTTCGCGTCGAAAACCCGGAAGAATTCGCTCTCGTCCATATCGAGAACAAAACGGTCTTCGTTTCCACCGGCGGCATGAAACACACCCCGTATTGGCGGAAATGCTTGCTTCTCATATTTTCTTAAAAAAGCTGACACATCCGCATCCACTGAAACATCCAGGGAAACGTACTCGACCGCCGCCCCTAGACGCTCCAACGACGTGAGTGCTTGCAGCTTCGCACACAAAGGATGTTCGCCGGCGGCAATCAACCGTTTCCACGAGGTTCTCGGCGGCAGTTTGGTTCGCCCTGCAAGGATTAGACGCCTTGCTCCATGTTCGATAAGCCACGGCGCTAGAGTCAATCCAATGCCGCCCAGCCCCCCGGTAATCAAATAGGCTGCATCTGGCGTCAGAGGGATCCTTCCAGCTTTGGCTATCTGAATGGGACGAAGCCGAGGAACATAACAGCCGCCGCTCCGAACAACGAGCTCATCATTCGGTGTATCCGCAATTAGCGCGTTCAGGAGAATCTCAGTTTCATTCGACGTGTTCGCATTCTCCGGATCCAGATCAATGAGCCCGCCCCAGTTGCTCGAGTGTTCAAGTGCGAGCGTGCGCCCAAAACCCCATAGCGCGCCCTGGGACACATCAACTAAGGATCGAGATTCCAGGCCTGTAGCTTGGGCTGCTCGGGTTACGATCCAAAGTTTTCCCAAACTCCGTCCGCTCTCTGCGTTCGCTGACATTTCGCGAACCAAACGAAGGATTGTCGCACAACCCGATATCTGGGATCGCCTCAGATCCAAACTGGATTGAATTTCTGCGAATTTGCAATTCAATCCCCAAAAATGCACAATTCCCGAGAACGGTTTGCCCTCATTTCCAAGAATCCAATCATTAACTAAACTCTTAAACTGAGTGGCGTCTTGCGGTGAGATTTGGCATGACCTGGAGCCAGTTCTTTGAAAATCGACTCCTTCGAACACTAAGAACGGCTTCTGCCCGCGCCGTTCGAGCGCATCTGCGAGCGCCTCGCCACATCCGGTCTTGTCACACAGGAATAACCAGTTCCCCGAATTCGCTCCAATCCGCTCAGCGCCTTCCGCAACTGATGGCTTCTGAATCCATTGAACTTCGTATGCGAGCCCGGTTTCGTCGCGGGTTCCCGAAAGGATGCTAGCCGGTGAATCCCGCTCAGGCCATTTCGTCACCCCGCGCGCACTGAGACCTTCGGTCTGCGCGACAAAAACACTTTGCCCAAAAATATCTCTTTGCTCTTTAGATAGAGGATAAACTTGGAGCGAACGAAGATTGTTGGAGGCAAAAAACCTCAGCCACTGGTCCGGCGAGAGAAGTGGATTTGTTGGCCGCAAGTCGAAATCCTCAAATCGACGCCAACCATTCAGCAAGCCAAATGTTATCGAAAGCCACGGCTGCAATTTCGTAGTTTCCCAGAGAATCAAAACACCGCCCGGATTGAGCAACTCTTGAATGTGCTCAAACGTTTTCTTCAACCGCCGGGTCGCATGGACCACATTCGCGGCGATCACAATATCGTACACATTTCTCTCGAAACCTTGGGAAACGGGGCTCGTCTCGATGTCAAGGATGCGGAAATCCACAAATGGGAACCGGCTCAATCCATGCCGTGCCCTCTCCACAAACGTCGTCCCGACATCTGTGAATGTGTAATTCGCAGATCGTTCGTCCAGGAGTGTAAGCACGGATGACGTCGTCGCTCCAGTGCCTCCTCCTATTTCGAGTAATCGTATCGGACGTTTCCGATCGGTTCGGTCACGGAATTCCTGAACCGCGTTTCTTACAGCAGAATTGCAGCACTGTGCGATCCGCGAGTCCCGGTAAATCCATTCCACCTGCCTCGCGTCGCCGTTCGGAAACAAAAGAGGCAACGGATCCTCTTTTCCAGCCAGAACTGCTGTCAGGTGTTCACCGCATCGGACAACAAGCTCCATCAGTTGGGATTCACCGCTCCAGAGATCCTTCGCATTCGTTTTTGCAGTTTCCAGTGAATTCTCCGAAACTTCCCGGCCGGCCGAAAATCGGCCCTCGCGCTCAAATAAATATCCGGCTTCGGTCAACTGGCCCAGTCCCACATTCAACAAACTCCGGCTCAGATCGTGGAGCTGCGCGCGGTCGGCAATCTCTGACAGGGTCCAATTGTTCTTTTCCGAAGGAAAGGCTACAAGGTCACGAAGCATCCGGGCAAAATACTGCAAACTAAGTTCATTCAAGCCCTCGAACTTTTGAGCCTCTTGATCCCAGATTTTCTCTCGAGAATCGAAGGTTCCACTCTTCCGATCCGAAGATTGCGGTCGATCCACTGCAACACCCGCTGGCGGTGTCAGATCGTCGATCCAGAATCTCTCCCGTTTGAACTGATATGTCGGCAGCGCCACTTTCCGCTTCGGCGAACCCGGATCGAGCTCGGGCCAATTCAAATCAAAACCATTCGCATAGAGGCGCGAGGCTGCGCCGAGCATTCCCGAAAGACTGCACTCACCACTGCGGAGTGGATTCAACCAAAGCACCTGTGAAGGCCGGGCTGCGCTCGATTTCGCCTGACATCGTTCACCCATGTCTGACAATGCTTGCCCCGGTCCGCACTCCACAAAAACCGTATGCCCGGCATCGATTAATCTCGATAGTCCATCAGAGAAATGGACCGGTTTGCGCATTTGCCTTCGCCAATAACTCGCATCCGGAATAAAGTCCGGCGAATACCAATCGCCTGTGAGATTCGATACAATTGGCACATGCGGAGCTTTAAATGTGATCGTGCCACAGAATCGCTCGAACTCATCGAGAATAGGCTCCATCAAGCGGGAATGAAACGCGGGCGATCCTTTTAGCATCTGGCACTGAAAATTCTTCACTCGGAGAGCCTCAACAGCACGGCGCAGCTCTCCCGTTTCCCCGGAAATGACGGTGTGATTCGGGCCGTTGATTGCCGCGATCGACAAAGCCCCAGAACTTAGGTTGATCGCCTCCGAAACAGTGTCCATCGGCGCTGAAACCATGGCCATCCCACCAGTACGAGGCAACGCTCCCGACAGCCGGGCGTGCATGGCAACCAAGCGCAATCCGGATTCCAGGTCGAATACAGCGGACACACAGGCCGCCACGTATTCGCCAATGCCATGGCCCAATACAGCGCCAGGAACGATACCCCAAGATTTCCAGAGCATGGACAAGGCGTACGAGACAGCGAACAGGGCGGGCTGCGCGTTGAGAGTATCGTCAATTTCCGACACCTCCCCTGTTTCGGAATACAGCATGGACACAATGGATCGTTCCAAAATCGAGCGCAATACCTCGTCACATTCTTGAACAATCTTTCGAAACAGCGGTTGCGAATCGAACAATTCCCGCCCCATTCCGAGGAACTGCGACCCTAGCCCGGGAAAAAGGAAAGCGACCTTTTTCGGTCCGCCACGCCCGACCGTTCCCTCGACAACGCTTTGTGTTTGATCGCCTCGCAGGAATCTACCGATCCATTCGGCGGCTTCTTCGCTGGATGCGGCTACCACCGCAAGTCGATGGGCGAAATGCTGGCGACCTACGTTCGAAGTGAAACAGAGATCACGAAATGATTCTTTACGCGGCGAAGCCAAATGGGAAGCGATCGCACCCGCAATCGCCTTGAGCTCGTCGGCGGTCTTTGCGGAAATTGTCAGCAAGTGGAGTGGGCCATCCTCAACTCGCGCCACCTCAATTCTTTCAGGAGCCTCCCCCAAAACCACATGGCAATTGGTGCCTCCAAACCCGAACGAACTGACCCCGGCCAAACGCCGTCCTTGGCAGCGCCAATCAACAACCTTCGTCGGAATTTCAAAAGCATCGGAGTTGAGCCGAATATGCGGGTTGAGTTTCTTCAAATGCAGATGCGGCGGAATGCGCCTATTCTTGAGGGCAAGCACAACCTTAAGCAAACCAGCGATACCCGCCGCGGGCTCTAGGTGTCCGATGTTCGTTTTCACGGAACCGATCCAACATTTGGCCGACCGGTCTCGTCCCTCAGTTAGCACGCGCTGCAATGCGTCGAGCTCTTGAGGGTCTCCTAGAACCGTTCCGGTTCCATGACATTCCACATAACTGATTTCACCGGGAAGAACCCCTGCCTGCCGGAGAGCTTCGCGGATGACCTCCTCTTGAGCGGGTCCGTTCGGTGCCGTCAGGCCATTGCTCTTGCCATCCTGATTCACGGCGGACCCGTGAATTAGCGCGAGGATCGAATCACCATCTCGCTGAGCGTCGGAAAACCGTTTTAGAACTACCACAGCGCAACCTTCTCCGCGCACGTAACCATCGGCGCGGCTGTCAAACGTCTTGCAGCGTCCGTCCGAAGCCATCAACCGCGCATGGGAAAGAGCGATGGACATTTCTGGACTCAGGAGCAAATTAACGCCACCGGAAAGAACCAAATCCGTCTCCCCCCGGCGCAAGCTCTCGCATGCCTGATGAATCGCAACCAAGGAAGAAGAGCAAGCCGTATCGACAACGACGCTCGGCCCCCGAAGATCGAAACAGTACGAAATACGATTCGCGGCGATGCTATGCGCGAGCCCGGTCCCAGCGTACGCATCAATCGCGGAATGCTCTCTCAATTGCTTGAGCCAATAGTCGAATCCGCTGACGCCGATGTACACACCCGTTCGGCTCCCGGCAATCCGAGACGCCGGGATTCCAGAATTCTCCAATGCCTCCCAAGACACTTCAAGCAGCAGGCGCTGTTGAGGATCCATTTGGACCGCTTCACGCCGAGAAATCTCGAAAAAGTCAGCGGCGAAAAGATCCACGTTCCGGAGAAAACCGCCCCACTTGGTGTTCATCTTCCCCCGAACTCCAGGTTCAGGGTGAAAATAAGCTTCCCAATCCCACCGTTCCGGAGGTACCACGGAAATTGCGTCCACGCCATCATGAAGCAATTCCCAGAACCCGTGCGGATCGTCCACTCCTGCGAATCGGCACCCAAAGCCAATCACGGCGATATCCTCCCGCAAAGGGGTGCCAACCGGAAGGACACGATTTCGCCGGGAGCCCATCTCCACGCTCAAATGGCGAGCCAGTTCTTCAACCGTCGGATAGTCATAAAGCAACGAGGCGGCCAACTTCCGATTCAAAGCCACCTCAAGTTCGCCCGACAAAGAAGCCGCGCCCAGAGAGTCCAGGCCCAGGCGCGAAAACGGCGCGCGAACGTCGAGGAGCTCTTTCGGCACCCTTAAAGTCGAAGCCAGCCGTTCCAGCACCAGATTTCGGATCGTATGATCGGAAACTGGAGGAGAGCTACGGTGCGTGAAAGGCTCTTCCGCTTCGCTTCCTACAACTTCACATCGGCCTGGATCATGCCACTCCGCCAGCACGTCGAACCGGCCTTCCAGGAACATCTGACGAGCTAGACGTCTCTGAATCTTCCCACTGGATGTTTTCGGAACTGAGTGCGGTTTGACCAACAAAAGGCTATTGATAGAAATTCCGTGAACCTCAGATACTGACTCTCGAACAATTCGAATCACGTCGGCACAATCCGCCTTCGAATGCCGGGTAATTTCTTGCACAACAACTAAACGCTCCGAACCCTCGGTCTCTATTGAGAACGCCGCTCCAGCATCTTGTTGAAGTCCCGTATGGGATTCTTGAATGCTGCGCTCAATATCTTGCGGATAGTGGTTAGCCCCTCGAACAATGATCAAATCCTTAACACGTCCTACGATAAATAGTTCGCCATCACACACAAATCCAAGATCACCCGTTCGAAGGAAGGGCCCCTCTCCTGATCCGGAAATCCGCGCCCGGAAAACCTCGGCCGTCTCATTAGGTTTATTCCAATACCCAAGCGCCACGCTCGGACTTGAGATCCAAATTTCGCCGACTTCCGAATTGTGGCACCTGAGAAGCGACTCGGGATCGACAATCGCGACTTCTTGATCCAACCCTCCCTTTCCGCAGCCCACCGCGATGACAGTATCTTCAGAGCCTTCATCACGCTCGATCACCTGGTTTCGTGTTAAAGCCTGTTTTTCCAAGAACCTAACTTTATACCGGCCAGGCCCGGTGGAGATCGAAACCCCAAGTGTCGCTTCGGCGAGGCCATAGGCGGGTTTCAGAAACTCCGCCCGAAACCCGCAGGGCGCGAATGCATGCGAGAACCGCTCGAGAGTCCTCAACCGGACGGGCTCCGCCGCGTTCAGTGCCATCGTCCACCGCGAAAGATCCAATCCCGCCTTCTCCTCCTCTCCGATTTTATCCACGCACAATTCGTACGCAAAGTTGGGGGCGATCGCAGTACTATACTGAAACTTTGACAGTGCTTCGAGCCATCTCAACGGTCGCTGCAAAAAAGCGGCGGGAGGCAGAATCACACACGGTATTGATGCGTAGAAAGCCTGGAGCAACGCATAGATCAACCCCATGTCATGGAACAAGGGAAGCCAAGACACGATCCCTGTATGCCCCCGGTCCCCGCTCAAGAAGCCGACATTGTGAAGCAGGTTTCCGTGACTGACCATCACGCCTTTAGGAACACCAGTGGAACCCGATGTGTACTGCAAATACGCAAGCGAATCCCGGGTAAGATCCGGAAACACCTACTCAGACTCGAAACGATCCCCAATCATATCGGTCTCGATCCAAATTCTCGCCTCAGAACCTGTCATTTCACTCACCAACTCCCGACAGCGCTCCGACGAGAGCATGTCAGTCAGGCACACGCGCGGTTCCGCGTCGCGAAGAATGGCATGAACCCGCGGCGCCGTGCGCCGGTTTCGGGGGGGGAACGCCGGAACGGCAACCACACCCGCATAGAGACATCCAAAAAAAGCCGCCACAAATTCCGCCCCGGCGGAAAACATCAATACTGCGCGTTCACCCGGAGATACATGCGTGCGGAGACAACCCGCAATCCCTCGCGCCCTCCTATCCAATTCGCCCAAAGTTAGACCGATATCATGCCTCTCCCCATCCTGAAGAAATTTGAGAAACGGCGCCGACGGACCGGACTCCGCCCGCCGCCGCAACATATGAACAAGCGAAACTTCCTTCCCTGATAAACTCATAAAACTTTTCAAACGAACAGCTCACGCGACTCTTAAGTGTTCTTCGTGAATAACAACCCAGTCGTGTTATTGCACTCAGTATTCATAAGAAAGGTCAAAGGTCTCCTTGCTAAACTTCCGTCAGGCGCGATAATCGGATCGCTTTATTTATGAGCAAACTCAACGAATACGCGATAGTCTATGTCGATGACGAAGTGCTGTCGTTGAAATATTTTGAAAAAGGATTCTCGGAAGATTTTCACATTTTGACAGCATCGAATGCCGCGGATGCCTGGGAAATAATCGCCAGTCGCTCCGACACAATCGGCCTCCTGATGTCGGACCAACGAATGCCGGGACAGACGGGAGTGCAACTTCTTGAAAAAGTCCGCCTGAACTTCCCCCACATCATTCGGATTCTTGTTACCGCCTATTCGGACGTTGAAAGCGCCGTTGCCGGAATCAATGCCAGCGCAATCTATAAGTATGTCAGCAAACCGTGGGACGTCACTGAATTGAGGTTAACTTTGCTTCGCGCCCTGGAGTTTTGCGGTGTTCTAAGGGAACGGGACAATCTTCTGCGTGAGAAACTCTCTGTGATCCAGCAAATCGTTCTAAGCGATCGAGCGAAGAACCTCGGAGTTTTGGCGGCAGGATTGGGATGCGGATTCCGGAATACCTTGATCGCTGCGAATCGTTTCGTAGCGGCCCTTCCGGAAAATTCCCCCGGGGAGGACAGGCTTGAGCTCCTTCACAGCGGAATCGGCAACCGCATTGAAACTTTGATCGGCAGCGCCAGCGACGCGATCTTTCAGGTCGCTTCTGAACTACGCGTACTTGCGGCGCAACCAAACGCTTTCGAGACGGAACCTACCCCGTTGCATGTGATGCTTCGTCCCTTGCTGAAAGAAAGTGCGTCTCTTCCGGGGCTTGAATCATTGCTGAGCCAGATATCCGGAATCCCACCGATCAAAGCGAACAAGATTCAAATTGTTAAGCTTTTTGGAAATCTTCTGCGCGGCATTCGGTCGATCGGCTCCGAAACAACAACCACGCGGTTGCAGGCTCGCGAGTTGAAACGCGAAGACGGTGCGTTATCGGTTGAATTAACGATCGCGGACGACGGTTCGCCGTGGACTCAGGAACAGCATCGACGGTTCTTCTCACCGTTTTCAGAACTAGCAAGAGCCCACGGGGACAGCGGTTTGCATCTGGCCGTTTGTTTTTTCATTGCTCACCATCACGGTGGAAGCATTGATGTGATTGGGAAACCCGAAATGAGAATCCGGCTTGAGCTTCCGATCGACCCGGATTTGGTCAAATCACCAGTCGCTGAATCTCGACAGCTTAGCCAGCTATTCCAGCATGAACGATTTCTCGAGCAATTCTTGATGGGCAACCAATAGCCGAACGCGTCAGTCGGAATTACATTCGCAGGCTGTCGCATGGGAGGCATCAGGAAACGGAGTCCACTTATGGACGATTCCTACAACTATAAAGCGTTCGCCATTCTCTATGTGGACGATGAATCGGAATCTCTCTATTACTTCTCGAAGGTCTTCGAACCACATTTTCGCATTCTCGTGGCAAAGAACGCAGAGGAAGGATTTCGGATTCTCGATCAGCACAAGGACGAGATTGGCTTGCTCATGACGGATGAGCGGATGCCGGGTGAAGGGGGTGTACAGTTGTTGCAAAAAGCCCGCGAACTGCGCCCTCGAATCGTTCGAGTCTTGGCAACAGCCTACTCGGATATTGATACAGCCATTCGCGCCGTGAACACCGGTGCGGTTTACCGGTATGTGAGCAAGCCGTGGGACGTGGCAAACTTGGAAGAAACGCTCAAACGAGGTTTGGAGTTCTTCATTGTGCAACGGCAGCGCGACCAGTTGCTGAAGGAGAAAGTAACCGTACTCAGAGAGCTCATGATTTCGGACCGCTTAGTCAGCCTTGGCATTCTCGCAACCGGATTGAGCCATCACTTGAGAAATTCTCTTGTGGCGATTCGAACCTTCATCGACCTGACACCCTCGAAACTGAAGGAAGAGAATCTCGATTTGGCCAATCTGCGCCGGCCCGAGTTCTGGAATGAGTTTTACGGAACTGTCCAGAAAGAGCTCCAACGCATCACGGATATGCTCACCGGACTTGGAACCATATCCGGCCGATCCCGCGTGGAGAGTTTAGAATCCGTCAACGTGGACGCGACAATATCCAGGATCCTGGGAGATTTGAAGCCAAGATTCGATGGAAAAAGCATCGCCGTGGAAGTTCAGTTCGGCGCCCATTCCGCGCATATTCATGCAGACCGAACGGCGTTTGCTCGCCTTGTGGAACTTCTGTTGACCGATGAATCAATACACCTTCCCCACGGCAGCGTCATCCGAGTTCGAACACGATCCGGAACGGACCCTGAAAATGGCGCAAGCGCAGTGTTTCTGGAGATTGAGGACAATGGTCCCGGGCTCTCGGAGGAAGAACGCCGGTTACTGTTCGATCCGTTCTTCCTGAGATCAGACATTCCCCACGAGCACGGCATGAATCTGATGACCTGTTTCTTCCTTGTGCATCATCACGACGGCAAGATCGAGGTCAAAGGCGCCGAACCTCAAGGAACCATTTTCACGATCACGCTACCGGTCAACCCGAAACCTTCATCGAATTCGAATAAGTCGCGCAGCCTTCTGCAAGAACTCGATGAGAGCGAAGCGAAATGGGAGAGTCTCATCTCCGGCGGTAAAACAGGTTGCGAAGCTCTCAAAACCAGCAAATGAAAACTCGAAGAACCTGACACACCAACAGATCGAAAGGTCTTTGAGCGTAGGTTCGTACTTGTCTAAATCCAGTTTCTATGAAATTACTTCGCTCAAAGCTGGAAGCGACATCGAAGTGAGAAACGGAGTGGTTTGGCCGGTTCGAGCCAGTCTTTTTCTACGCAAAACGGAGATTGGAACATATAACGCCCAACCTGTCATTTCGAGGAAAGTAATTTCCCCTTTGTTCCGCATGGGCCAAACGTCAACTCGTGCACTCAATTATGTCTGTTATCGCTGCATACTCTAAGACGGCCTCTCCGACTGTCGTTTCTGGATTACTTACTCCCGAACACCAGCGCACACTGCTCATCGTCGATGACGAGGACGGCCCGCTGCAAGCCCTCCAGATTCTATTCGCTCCAGACTACAGCGTCATTCTCGCGCACGGAGGCTCGGAGGCGCTTGAGATTGTCGGAATCCGTTCAGTGGACGCTGTTGTATTGGATATTCGCATGCCCGATATGTCCGGAATAGAAGTGCTGAAGCGTATCAAAGAGATCGATCCCTCAATTGAGGTAATCATGCTGACGGCGTATGAGACACTGGAGACCGCCAGACAAGCCCTCCGACTGGGCGCAAGGGATTATCTCACGAAACCGTTTGAAATTTCGACGATGCGGCAGGCCGTTGCCACCGCAATGGAGTGCAAATACATTTCTCAGAAAATTCAGTATCATGAGTCAGAGTTGAAGATTCTTCAGGAAGAGGTCCAAAACCAAAGCCTTCGCGAAAGGATTGCGCGAACCCGGGGAGAGATTTACGCAAGCATCCTTCACGACGTGAACGGTCCGCTCACGGTCATCTCAGCGTTCGTCGAGATAATGAATAACACTGTCGGCGGCGCATCTCGAGTGGAAGGAACCGCGTTGGAGATACTCAAAGACCAACTCTACCGGATCACCGTTCAGGTTGATAACTGCATCAGCATTTCCAGGCGCTATCTCAGTTTCTTGCGTGAATCTCCCGGAACCAGCACACCAATCTCCGTCAACCAAACCCTAAAGGACGTGCGACAGCTCCTGAAAGCGAGACCTGATTGTCGAACGAAGGACTTAAAAATTCAGTTTCTCTCGAACGATGTGACCGTTGGAGTGAATGGAACCGACCTTGTGCAGGTTATCTTGAACCTGGCCGTCAATGCGTTCCAGTGCTCAACCAAACCCACATCAGTCCTGATTGCGGCGGATTATCTTTTGCGCCCCTTAAAGCGCTCTGAATGCGAAGACGTTCCGGGAACCCGGCTCGTCGATTGGGAAACTTTCCAAAACATGCCGCCGATTCTCGAGCTTTCGGTTCGCGATTCGGGTCCCGGAATCCCATTTGACATCATTGATCGAATTTTTGATCCGTTCTTTTCCACAAAACCGGCGGGTCACGGGACAGGCTTGGGTCTTGCCATCGTGCGAAGGCTAGTGAGCCAATCGAACGGTTGCATCCAATTGCGAACGAACCCGAGTAAGGGTACAGAGTTCAAAATCTACCTCCCGGCTCGAGAGATTCTCAGTGACGCTGACACTCGGGACTCAGGTGTAAATCGCTGAGTAGATCGCGCAGAAGAAAATGCGCTAAACCGGATTCTATCTAATTTGAGCCGGGGATTGAAGGAACTGAACGTTGCCTGTACGCTTTGTAGGTATTACTTCCGAGAACCTGCCTCAAAGACTCATCCCGTTTCTCGGCAGCCGAAGCCCAAGCCGCAGCTTGGTCTTCAGAACTCAAACCGACGTTGCCCTGAATCCTTTGCCGTTCGAGTTCGGCGGCTCGGTTGATTTCAAATATTGGAAGCACCATGTCCGCCGCAATTCCCATCTCCTGCGCGGAAGATTGCGCATCGCGAAACAAAGGATCCTGCGTGTATTGATACAACCTGAACCGGTCAGAGCCAAGAGCCTCCTCCAGACCCGCTTCCCTTTGTTTCGCCATATCTTGCTGGTGCTGAACACTGACAACGTCGGTTCCGGTTAATCCAAGGCGGCTCTGCTGATCGAGCTCTTCTCGTCCGCGAAAGATTTTGCGGAACTCCTCTGGAGAAACTTCGAAACCTAGGAGCTCTCGCCTCATGTTCTGGGCAACATCGGAGTATCTGAGCAGATACTCTTCGACCTGAGCGGGAGAGAGAATCTTCGCAAGCTCAGCCCGCGATTCATCCTGCAAACGCTTCAATTCGCCAGGATCCACGGGTTCTCCATCACTTTGCCGCGCGCTGATGTAGTCCAAACGCTGCTGCGAATTCCGCATTTCGAGAACTCGCAACGCTTCTTTCGATTCGGCGCTCAGTTCGCCAAGGATGGGGCCGTCGAACCGCGTGTTAAATGCCACGGCCTCCCAATTGCTCGAACCCTGCCAGTGGGAGCCCAAAAGTTCGTCAAGCAATGCTCGCTTCTCCAGCTCCAATGAATGCGCTTGCTGCATGGCAGCCTGCGCAACCGCCCCGTCCGGATTCGAACGCCACCATTGCTGCTCCGGAGTCACAATCTCAGTAAGGCGTTTTCGCTCGTATAACGAAGTCACGTCCGCAACAATGATGTCCCGAATTGTCGATTCCGGACACGCAATTGCCCGCAAGTTCTGGATGTATGCGCGGTAATCGTTGGTCTCAATTTGGCTCCACGTGAAATTCAGCCTCCGAACTACCAAGTTAGTCTTGATGATCCCAGGAGCCTCGATCCTCTGAACCACAACCTCTGAAAGAGGCGTTGGTTTGCTGGTATGATGCGCTGAATTGAACAACACGTAACCAAGTGCCAGATTCAGCAGGAAGGATAAAAGCAATGCTGCTCGCGTGCGCATTAACTCCGATTATCTATCGAAATTGCCGTGAGCTGCAAACCCAAAGTGTAAATTCGGGGAAGAGCGCGCCGCGACCTGGCTGTTGAACTCTGGGGCTTCTCTCGCAAGATCAGTCCTGTCCCGTACGAAAATGATCCAAGACCGATTCGTCTCCTTACAAAGGGCGCCACCGTCCGAACAAATTATGAACAAAATTGATTTGCGCTTGCATTTCGTAAGCCTGAGCTGCTAAAAGACTTCCGTATTTATGAACGCTCTCGAAAAAAGAAATTCTTCCGCGAAGAAATCTCTTGACTCGTACGCAAGAAAAGCATAAAACCCAACTACAACTGAATCTTAGGCTGAGTTGACTGTCACACTTAAGTGCATTCACAAAATTTGAAAAACCCTCAGGGATCTATGACTATAACGAAAGCTCAACTATCGAAATCAATCGCTGCTCTTTCGGCGTCTCTGCTTCTAAGCACAACGGCGTTTGCAAGTGTTGTCTATGACAACACTGATCCAGCCAGTTCGCTTAATAGATCGTTTTCACCTGGAAACAATATTGAGTTCGGTGATCAGGTGTTTTTATCAGGATCTGACCGGCGAATTTCAGATTTCACCTTTGACTATTTTCTAAGTTCCAACGCGAGTGGCAATGAAACTGGGGAGCTCTTTTTTTACAGCAACAATGGCATTACAGGATCAGAACCAGGAACAACACTCTACCGGAGTGGCTCGTTCTCGCTAAGCACAGGGTTCCAAAAGGTCGCCGCACAGGCTCTTTCGGTAACAGTCCCGAATACCTTCACTTGGACCGTCGCTTTCAGTGGCATTGACCTTGGAGTACAAGTCGGTCTGCTTCTCTCTGATCCGCCAACAGTCGGTGCGAGCCTCGACGATTTCTGGGTTAAGAATACGGGCGGAACTTGGAGCACTTTTACTATTGATAACGGTGCTACCCCTGGAAATTTCTCAGCTCGGATTACAGCCGTCCCTGAACCTTCAACAGTTGCCCTTGCAATCATCGGCGGGTTGGCATTGTTTGCAGGTCGTTTCCGTCGTAAATCAGCCTAAGCGTATTCAGAACCAATTGACTTTAAGAGCGCGGGTTTTACCCGCGCTTTTTTTATTTTCCTTCTTCTGCTTTACAGCCTCGATAGCTTGCGACCACCCATTCACTTAGCACTTTATCCGGCGCTTCAACGACTTTCCAATCGACAACGAATTCGGTCTGTTTGGTGTTCTGGGCAATCAGCTTCAAACCAAACTGAAAATCTTTGAAACTGTCTTCGCAACAGTCTTGAACAGGTTTTCCAGTGGTCCGTGCCTTCGCGATTAATCCGTCAACTGCATCATCCGTAAATCGAATCTTCAGACCATGCAGTTCTAAGAATTGCGCCGAAAACTGATAGACTATCTGTCGATCCATTTTTGATTCGGACTGCGCATTCTCTTGCAAAAGCCTCTTAAGAGACAGCTCTGGATCATCCACGACTTCTCGTGTCACCGAAAACTGCTTAATGATTGTGGACGGAAGTTCGAACTTAAAATCTCGGAAAGTTTTTTCACAAACGGTCATCAGCCCTCTCGCACCGGTGCGCTCCTCAGCAGCAAGTTCAGCAATTCGCTTCATCCCATCATCTGCAAACTGGACATCAATTCCATACGCCGAGAAACTCTCTTCGTATTGCCGAATGATCGAACCTTCCGAATTCTTAAGAATCAAACAAAGATCGTCCGAGTCAAGTTGATGGCACACAACACGGACTGGCAACCTTCCAATGAACTCCGGCTCGAAACCAAAAGCAATGAAATCTCGGGAGGATACCTGATCCAGTAAACTGTCATCTTTGATAGATTGATTCGAAACCGCGAATCCAATCGTGGCCTCACGAATCCGTCTTCGCACGACATTCTCCAAACCGTCGAAAGCGCCGCTGACGATGAAAAGAATATGCTTCGTATTGATTACATTGGATGATTTCTTTCCTCGTTGCTGCACCTCCATGAGCGCCTGCATCTGCCCGGCAATATCTTGAGGTGACCGAACAGGTACATCCGTTTCCTCCATCAATTTCAGAAGATTCGTCTGAACACCCCTCCCGCTAACGTCCCGGCCGGATTCTTGCCGAGCAGATGCAATTTTATCAATTTCATCGATGTAGATAATTCCAAACTGAGCTTTCTCAACATTGCCGTCCGCCCGGCGAACAAGCTCACGGACCATATCTTCCACATCTCCACCAACATATCCAGTTTCCGAAAACTTTGTGGCATCCCCTTTGACGAACGGCACGCCGATCAATTCAGCGATACAGCGGACAAGATAAGTTTTTCCGACGCCGGTAGGCCCAATCAAAATGATGTTCTGTTTGGCATAATTTGATTGTTCTTTGCTTTGAACCGCTTGCCGAACATGGTGATAATGGTCGCATAACGCGACACTCAGAACCTTTTTCGCCTGTTCCTGTTTGATGACATACCGGTCAAGATATCGCTTAACGTCCTTTGGAGTCTTATCGAATTCAAACCTCGGTTCCGACCGATTTTCTTCCGAGCGCTCCTCCGCCGCGCCGACTCCATCCGCACTTGCAGATCCCTTGGGCTCCAAGGCCCGGAAATGCTGTTTCATGAACTCGGCCATCTGCCGTTGAAACTCCTCCGGAGATGGAGGACCACTCAGAACTCGATTCGACATATTTTATGACTAAGGCTTGAAACCCACCGTTTATTGCCTTTCAACTATGCACCGTAGAATTCCAAGGTCAAATCCCTGGAACGGTGATAAGAGCTCAATTACTGATTCGCTCCAAACTGAGTATTCGCGATAACTGCCCCTCGGACACCTCCAAGGTTCCCTCTGTCCAAATAACATATTCAGACAACTCCATTCTCTCTTCAATGGGCAATTGTGCGCGACAACGCCGATTCACCTCACTGTCGGACCAGCCTCTGGAAATTAGTCTTTTCACCTGCGTCGATTTCGAACAAGCGGCACAGATAGTGGCATCAAACTGATCTTCCGCTCCTGTTTCAAACAGAAGGGGAATTACAATCAATCCGATTTCCAGTTTCTCCATTCGCCAGTGTTCCACTTCCGAAACCCAGAGTTCCCGTATGCGAGGATGAACAATTTCCTCAAGTGCCCGTCTGGCATCCAAGTCGTCAAAAACAATTCGAGCTAATTGATCCCGCCGGATTTGGCCACCCGAATCGCGAGCCAGAATTTCATCCCCGAACACAGCTCGCAATTCATTCCACGCTGGCTGACCTGGCTCAACAACGCGCCTCGCTAGTTCGTCTGTATCCAAAACAGAGATGCCGCGCTTTGCCAGCATTTTCGCAATCGTGGACTTTCCCATACCCGGTGCGCCTGTAAGCCCCAAAAGTTTCATTTAGAATTCATTACTTTCAGATGCAACCGATGTGTGTTCACCTCCGAAACCTCACGGCGTTACCGCGCGATAAAACCTTTTCGAGTATTCTCCAGCTTGAGGGTCGATAAAGTGTACAACGCCATTAAGCGCGACGTTGGTTGAAATCGATTTCCACCCCAAGAAACCTTCGGTGGACTGGATCACGTAAACCTGATCAGCTTGCCCCTTCAGATCAATTCGAACCCTATTATTCTTTTCTCGCAGTAACGCCAAACGCGCGGGAGCGCTTTCGTCTACTTTGATCACCAACGGCAACAGTAAATTGTCAATGAATGCAGAATCCAAACCCGAACTCGTGCCTCCGACGTCCTTGCTGTAGCGCCACTCGAGTCGATTCGTGCCTTCGAACAGTTCGAACTCAAACTTTTGCCAGTCGATATTCCCGGACCATCGGGCGATTCGGTTGTCATTCACAAAAAAGCTGAGATAGTCCCAATCCCTTTCCGAACTAACTTTCAAGAAAAACGATCCAAGACCGGCACGACAATTCACAAGCAGCACCAGGGAACCAAGCTGACCGTCCGGCACGATCCCTGACCGGGCCGAATACGATCCCGAGACCGTGTATTCACTCTGAACCAGCCAAGGGGAGTTTCCGATTTGTCGCCACTCAAGCCGATCGAAACTTCCAGTTTCGAATCCATCACTGAATTCCACAGGCAAGAATTCCGGATGAATCATGATGTCTTCGGTTATCACAAACCGGAGCGGATTCTCTATCGAGGGAATCGACCCCTCCCACCGGTCAAACCGAAAACCATTTGCCGGAATTGCGGCGATCTCCACTTCTGAATCACGGGCGAGATCACCCGATCGAACACTTGTAACACCTCCAACCGACTCATTCACCTCAAGATGATGAACCTCGTTTGGTTCAAACAAATAGCTCAAATTCACCACACCCCCGGTTCCCCGATGCCCATCCACGGCAATTCGAAGCGCCTGAAATGATCTGACCGCCCGCTCAATCTTACTGTGTGTGACATCGGGTGCCACATTATCGTTGCTCACAATCGCAGTGAGATTCGTCACTCGCTCCCCTGCATAAACCGCCAACGTTGTGTCAAAATCCGACCCTTCGGTACTCAACCGAAGAACGCCGTCAGACGAAGGCCGAAATTGCCACCAAACAGACGCTCCGCCCTCAACACCCGCGTGCCAAGGTTCAAGGAACTCCCGGGATGCCCCTTCGCTGTCAACGATCGCTCGACCCTCGCGACCGATCAGCTCGGAAGCGCTGGCAAATAAGTCGTTCGAAGATCTGCGCGGCCTGTAAAGAATCTCGACGATGCGCGGCTTCGAAACGTTCCCCGCCGAATCAACCGCATTTACTCGGATAACATTCTCACCAATCCCCAAAACGCTTGTGGAAAACCAATTCGTCGTTCCGAATGCCGGACGCGCAATGCCGCCGTTCACCTGAACCAGAACTTCAGAAACGCCTGAAGCATTCGGAGCAGGATCCCATGCCGTTCCCATTACAACGGCCCGAGAGTCGGTAGCATTCGTAATTGTGATCCCGCTCAGTGGACTGCTTATGGAAAGTTCCGGCGCTGCTCTGTCCGGCTCACCCTCGGACTCAATGCGCAAGTGAATCACTCCGACATCTTTGGCTCTGAAACCAGCAACCGCAATTGCGTAGGGCTTACCGGCTTCCGCGTCAAAAGTAACATAGCCTTGCTTCTTGTCTCCCACATCATCGATTGCGGCGACCTCCCGAAGCGACTGGTCGCTGTTCTTACTATAAACCGCAAGGACAGTATCGAATGCACTCCCAGCAGAATCCACAATCGAATATCCACTCCGAGCCGGTTTCCAGGTCCACCAAACAGATGCTGATCTCGATGAGACTCCCGCATGAACCGGCTCTCCACTCTGCACAGAGGCAAATTTATTATTTCCGCTTAGAATTCCGCCAGCCGGCGAAACAACCGTTGCATTCTCAAACCCATCGTTTGGAGGAGGAAGCACAGCGATATAGCGGACAGAGCGCAACAGCAGTGTCTTGCCAGGAACTGAAACTTCGAGACTTAGGGTTACTGGTCCCGGCTCTTGAGGAAGTCGCAGGTCACAGGAATAAACGAAATCTTGCGGTCCTTGATCTTGGGAATGCCGGTTGTTCCGAAAAATGAGCTCCTCACCCAATTCTTCAAAGCGCGCCTTAATCACAGCATTTGTTATTCCCCATACATCGCTTACAGTCACGCGGATTGCAATTGTCTCGTTAGCGAGCAACTCCGAACCATCGACCGGCGTTAAACCGAGGTCGATATTCCCATCTGGTGCTGCCGTAAGAGCTCGAAACGCATTGAGTCGGCCGCCCGTTTCGACCTTGCCGAGCAAACTCGGTAGAGAAAAAGTGCCCGAAAGGAGTCGGGCTCGGAGTTCCGGAATTAACATGGTTTCTTTGCTCCCTAAAATAAGCGCCGCAACGCCGCTGACATGCGCGGCCGCCATACTCGTACCATTCATCGTTGCGTAAGATGAATCCGACGAAGCGGTCGAAGAGAATATCTCAACACCCGGAGCACCTAAATGAACACCCAGTCTGCCGAAACTTGAGAACAGTGCTAACCTGTCGCGACGATCCAACGCAGTCACCGAAATCACATTCCCGAGCTGAAACGCGGAAGGGAACGAAGGAAAAACATCCAAGTCAGCACTCTCGTTCCCGGCTGACGCAACAAAAAGGGCACCGGCCGCACCAGCAACTGCGATCGAATCGTAAAGGCTCTGCGAAAACGGCCCACCACCCCAACTCGCGTTCAAGATACGCGCTCCATTTTCAACAGCGAAATCGATACATCGAATCGCATCGGACGTGAAACCGAAGCCATCGGCATCAAGAAACTTACACGCCATGAGTCGGACGTTCCAAGCAACACCCACGTGCGGATATCTGTCGTTTGCGGAAGCGCCAATTGTTCCCGCTATATGTGTGCCATGACCGTTTTCGTCAAAAGGATCCCCAATGTTACGGATCGCGTCGATCCCGAATACGTTATCCACAAGCCCATCCCCATCATCGTCGATCCCGTTCCCGGCAACCTCTCCAGGATTCTTCCATATCTGTTCTTCAAGGTCGTGATGCGTGTAGCGAATCCCGGTGTCAATTACGGCAACAATCACATTGTCAGAACCGGTTGAAATACTCCACGCTCGCAAAGCATCAATATCCGCATTCGCAACACCACCCTCCGAACCCAAATTCCGAAGACCCCACAGTGTTTGATCCGTGAACCGCATGTCCGTGGGTTCGCCGTGAATCTGTTGCTGGTAATCCGGTTCGACATAGTCAAAGAGGCCAGAATCAGTCAACCGCGCAATTGCAGATGACAGCTCTTCCGGAATCACTGCAGTATCCAGATCTGAATCCGATCCCACGCTTTTCAAGCTCACACGACTTTTGCAGAGAATCACCAATCCAGGAACGAGTTTGTATTCGTGTTGCAGCGACAGGCTTGTCGCTTTTAGAATCGAGGCCCGAGCAAACGCCGGAGATCCCGAAGAGAACTTTGCGATGATTCGCGATGGGTGTGATTTTGCCTTAAATGATGGGAGGACGGCAGCAACAGAAGTAGCGAACTGATGGTAAATCAGCAAAAATAAGACGAAGGTCCGCGCAATCGAGCCATGATACTTTGCCATAATTCCCTGCTTTGACAGGCGACCTTGGCAAGCCGGAATCTCAGGTTGATCAGCCCCGTGAACAGCGAAACTATTTCGCCGGGCGCACGCGATAAAACCGTTGGCCTGCACCTTCCGGAATCCGATCCTGAATCGACGCCGATTGGATTCCAACCGAACTGTTGGTGTAGCGGGACAATGACTGCCAGTTTCCGCCCCCTAAATCATCAGTGTATTCAATGACGTAGGACTGACTGGACACTGCATCGAATGAAAATGAAATGACAAATGTCTCAGGGTTAAAAGACACTTTGGACACACTTATTCCAGGAGAGCTCAAACCAAAAGGTGTGTCATCGTCGAAATTAAAAATGCCGTCACTATCGGAGTCGAGCGAAGTACTTAATCTTAGAGCTCGGTTGACCTGTAGTGTTCTCGGATCCGATCCATCACCAACAACTAGATCCATCGAACTGTTTGGTCCGGAAAAATCAGAAACCCATTTGATCCGTCCGCCTAACGCACCATTCAACAGGTCGGGCGATACATTGGAACCTGCAAAGTAGATCGTGACGTTCGATGCGACTTCAATTGATCCGGAAATATCAGCAGCCACGCTGTCTCCAAGTTCCAGGTAATCTACATAGAGAGCCCTAGGACTCAAATCGATCGCTGAGAAAACAAACAAACTGTCAAAATCGCCAGAAAGTGCCAATTGTCCAATCGCCGCATTATTAACATAACCGCCTCTTGTGGGTCCAAGGTCCGCTCCGGCGACGGTGTGCGGAATTGCGAGAAACCTCGGCGCAACCGACTCAATTCTTGTACCTAAGAGATCTCCAAGCGCCGGTTTTCTCAGAAAGTGAAAACCTTCCGAACTGATCACGCTATTCGCCGCCTCTCCACTATCAGCAATTGAATTCTCAATCTCCAAAACAAGAGTCTGCTGACTGCTTATCATAGTGTCACGGATCTTCAAGTCTCTCGCGTTGACCCGAATCTCACCACCCGCCTCCATCACTCCTCCCTCAAGTTTTACTGATCCAGCATCAATTGTGATGGTGCCAACTCCCACTGGGCGCAGTGCGCTCTCGCTCAGAATCGTGCCACTATTCTCGAAAACCTCAGTTTCAAATACATGATTAAACGCCTCGATTAACCCCTTGTTTACGATGCTTGTGTAAGCACTGCCTCCTTTCGAACCGCCAAAATTGGCGGAACCCGACAAAACAATCGATCCCTCGTTCAGCAGTGTTTTTAGGCCGGGGAACGCGCTTCGATTCCAATCGGGAATCGAAGGAGGGAAAAGCAGCCGCCCCGTTTCCGTTAGAGTTAGGTTCGCAGCCTCCACGAGAATTCTTTCGCTCAAGCGGATTGTATCGCTCAGCACGACGTTCGTGCTTCGAGCAGTAAAGTCTGACGTAAACACCGGCTGAACAGTCTTAATTCCGCTGCCATCCACCACAAACAGATGGAATCCAACTTCGATGACATTTGTGACAACGGTATCTACGTTAGCCGTTGGATCATTCGGATCGGGGGCGCTGTTTGTGGTGGTTGTCCCAGTCTGATTAGTCCACATACCGCTCCAAGAGAAGATATCCCCAGAAACCCGCTCGATCGTATCCTTGGCAAGACTCTTCACCACAAGAAGATTTCCGTCTGCGGATTTGAGGTCGAACGCGAGATTCGGTGAATCAATGACCATGTTCGCTCCAGTAATGCTCTCGGAGGTCACCCTTACAATTCCTTCGCCCCGTATCCTGCTTCTATTCAAATTCACGTTTTTCGCGTCGATCTCGATTCTCCCAGGAAGGTTGGTCAACGAAGCGCCCGGAACCGGCGGCAAAACAAATGCAAGGTTGGTGACGTTGTATCTGTAGGCGGTGTAAAGATTGGTGGCGAGATCGTTTGTGTAGGTTGGATTGTAAATCAATGCCGCAGCATTTGTGGCGTTTGGCCGAGCACCCCCGAGAAACTCACGAGGAGTTGCCCGGGTAACTTCATAGTTCCCCGGCATGAATGTGTTGAGTGTTGAAAGATTCGTCAGGATGACAAAGTTCGTTTCAGAAGCGACTCGGTCAAACATGTAGATATGGTTAGTAAAGAATCCGCCGGCAAGGACGTTCGTCTCAGTTTTCTTAAATTCAACGATCGGCGAGGTATATGGATTGGTGGCAATTGTGCTGGGCGCGAACTTTACATCGATTGCAATGTTTGTATCCACAGCCTGCACCATGACAACCTGTACTACCCAATTCGACTCGGTGACAGCGTTTGTAAGAATGAATGTCCTTCCGTTCGTCAATGAAAGACTTGCTCGAAAACCGAATGGACTGCGCTCGTTTGTTACAAGATGACCAGGTGTGTTGATAGCGAAGTTTGTGGTGCCCCGAACCGGGTTTACCAAACCCGCCAATTGCAGGGCTGGAGCCGGAACCCCCGGATTTGCGTTCTGTCCGCTATCCATTCCCCAATGGCGGTCATAAACCCCGATATCGGGCACGAAGTTGGTCGGGGTCACAAAACCCTGACCTCCGTTCAGGGGAAGAATTCCGACGGCACTTCTCGACAGGTCCACGTTTTCGCCCTTGATTCGAATTCGCCCACGCGCATCCGCGAGCAACTCTCCTTTATTCGTAATATTGATAGCGGAAATTAGGAGCTGGGAATTTTCAAAGGCCAGTCCGAAATTCGTCAAAGTTTGAGCCGGAAGGAATCGAGCAAGGCTTTCGACGGTGATCCGTCCGTCAAGTCCATTCAAAAATGTCTCCGATCGCGTCCTCGTACTGTCGGGTGTAATTGTTTCAAAACGAAAGCCTGGATTCCCAAGCATTCGGCCTGTGTTTGTGAAGTAACGGGTATTCTGTGTTTCAAAAGGCAGAATTGTTGAAACCGTAAAATCACCATGATTTGCAAACGCCGTGGCATCGATCTGCGGTATGCCTGTTAATGTGCCGAGGTTCTGATAAAGCGGGGTTGTCGCGGCTTGGCTCTTCACGAAACCAAATACCGCGAGAGTCCACAGAAGCACGATTCTCTTTACTGTCATCATATGAGTCTTTCCGGAAATTCTTTTGCCGTAGATCGATCCGACAGATTGCGCATTCCAATTCTCACGGTTGTGCGAGACGCCACTGCGTCCCTCCGCCGCCCTGCAATACAATTCGCTCCAGTTCTCGAATCCCTCGTTCGCCTAGTTCCGCTGGGTAAACAATCGGCGCATTAGTTGAAGCATCAAACGAACCCCAGACCAATCCTGCTTGTCCCAAGAACTCCGGACCATCTCCAAAATGCTGCGTAAACGGTGCCACCTTACTAAATGTGATTTGCACAGGAGCGGTAATTGTTCCCGGTCCCGCGAGTCCAGCTCCGCCAGTACCTGTGTTGATGGCTGAATTGTTTTGGAACGTGAGCGTTCGCGAGAAAAGTATCGGGGCATTATTCGCTCCAATTCCAAGGTCAGCGGCGGAAAAAAGAATATCAGGTTGAGTCTGAACTATTTGAACAAGCTGCTCCCTGGAGACGCCATTGGTGATGAATCGATCCGAATAGACCACGTTGTTGGTGAAAAACTGACTCAAGCCGGAATCATAATTGACTCTGAAAAACCTCAATTTATCAACACCGGGGCGCAATGCTGCGTCAACTACTGTGGTCGTAGCACCACCAACCCCACCGGCACCGCCAACTCCTCCGGCGGCACCACCTCCACCCACTGCTCCTCCTCCGCCGCCAATTGGTCCTCCTACCGGCAGCCATGGAAGCCCTCCACCTGTGGAACTACTCCCCGTACCTCCGGAACCTTGCCCAGAACTGAAATTCGCTGGCAGCGTTTCAACGTTATAGTTGCTCGTTCGGAGCAAATACCGAATCGCACCCACATCGTCTCTCGTCAATCCAGTATAAAAAATTCCCGGATTAAAAAGAACGGCACCCGCTCGCGCATCGGTTGTTCCGCTTAACACTCCCGCGTACGCCGCAACAGAAGTCACGCTTGGCGCAAGAGGATCCACCGTGAGTTCAACTGCTTCCCAAACGTCCGTTGGCGGAGCGAAGTATGTTTGGAATATATTGAAAGTGTAGAGGGTCCCATTGACGTAGCTCGTGGGCAACAAGGTGAACGGATCGAAGTTTCTCTTGAACGTTGTATAAACGGGAGTAGTACCGACCACAACCCGGTTTCGCAGAGTGTAGATATAACGTTCAGGCGCTCCCACGCCCAAGGATTCAAGAAGCACCGAAAGCGTCCACGATTTCAAATCTCGGATTTGCAGCGCCCCTGCCTGGTAGTTAAATCGGCGTGTATCGAGAGGGAACTCTGCCAAATCCGCGCTCATTTTGGATGCGGCGGGCAGATCGTTCAAAATCTGGACTGCACGCTCCACCTCATCGATCCCTTTTTGTCCAAAAAACTCGACGAAGGAAGGATCGAATCCATAGGCGAGAGTTGGTGCATTCCACCGGTATTCTTCACCCAGATTCATCGGCCCTCCAACATCCCCGTTGCTCCCAACTGCCGGCGTATCGAAGTTTAAGTTGTAGCCGACATTTGAGGCCTGCCACGTGTCAAATGGTCCAAGGAGCGAGAAAGCGCAAACCGAAATCGCGCAGATGCCGGTCAGTAGAACACAAAGGAGTTTTTTAGCAAACCGCAACATAGTCATTACCTTAACGAAGCCGTTTCACACGATAGTAGATCGAAAACTCGGATACGCCGATCCGCATCGAATCATTCCCGGCGGCCGCGAAGCGAGGACGGCCAACGTCCGTCCATTCCGCGGCGATCTCGTTCTTCGATTGAACTTGGTAAATAAAACCAGAACGGGTGTTCCATTCGAGAAATGTTCCTTGCGGAGTTGCCCGCAAACTGGTTCGCAACACACTTGAAGCGTTATTAGGATCAGTTCCCGCAAGGAATTCGTCCATGTTCGACGCTCCGTCCCCATCGGCATCACTCCGCGTATCGGGCCACTTTGACTGATTATCGCCAAAGTTGATCAGCTGCCAGTCGTCGGGAAGTCCGTCCAAGTTCTCGTCGCTTCCCCAAGTCATTCCCGATACCGAAGCAGACAATGGGGAACGAGAACCATTTGTAAAACGATAAGCCAATTTGAATCTATGGGTGCTACTGGGAGCTAAACCACCGACCGAAACAACATTTCCCTCGATCAGTCTAGGGCTTGATTCGTCGTCCACGAACAATTCATATCCACTTACGGAACTCGCATCTGCAAGCGGCCAAGTGATACTGAGTTTGCTGGGGCTGATGGCGGAAATGAACGGAGGCTCGGGAATAATTGGTGATGGGGCAAAACGCTGCGCGAACAGATCGAAGCTCGTGGGTCCGCCAACGAAGCTGGACCAAACCACGACAAACTGCCCCGAACCGTCGGATGCCACAGCGGGGTACATCTGCTTGCTCGCCGTAAACGTATTAACCTGGATTTCCTCGCTAATTGGTTCCGCATTCGATCCTATGAATCTTCCGAAGACACCTTCGAACGAACCGTCTTGGCGATCGCTAGTCCAGACGACTAACTGATCGCCACCCACGCTCGCGATTTGAGGAGCATAGTGGTGCCCTTCGGTGTGTGTGTTCACCATAACCTGCGCCCCCTTCGGATCGCCAACAGAGTTGAAGCTCCTGACGAAAATATTCCAACCGTTTTCGAGGCGGTCAAGATTGCGCCCTCCCCACCCAAACATAAAACCGCCATCAGGCAAATTTGAGATCGTTGGATTTGCGCTGATATTGTTCCCGGTGTTTACCAGGAACTCGTCTGATGAAGGGTTTGAACTACCGGAAAACACGCGCGCATAGATATCAATACTGTTCTCGAACCGTTGTTGCTCAGAAACCCAAGCAACTACAAATCCTCCGCCCTTAAGCGCTTCGATTGCCGGAGTTCTTTGGTTGAAAGCGGAGAAGCGATTTACCTGAAATTCTCTCCCAATTCGCTCACCGGCAGCCGAAACTAATTGACCGAAGATTCCCTGCATGCTCCCGTCCTGGCCGTAACTGGACCATACGAACACAACGGATCCATCCTCAAGTACGGTTATGCCGGGATTTCCCTGCTGATTCTGCAAATACGTGTTTACTCGAATGTCGCCTGTTGCAAAAGTTCCATCCGGAGAAACAAACCTGGCAAAGATGTCTTGTTCCCCGAGCACACCACCCTGCCAAGCGAAGACAGCGCCTCCATTCTTAAGCAATTTAACTTTTGCATTCTGCTGATCGCCCGAACCTTCCTCGTTAACTCGAAAGGTATCTAACTCGGTGAGCAGGTTTCCTTTTAAGCGTTGAGCGCTTATTCCAGCCCCATCGCCATCCGTGGCATTGTCCTGCCAAACGACGAATCCACCGGAATTGCTGGAACTCAGGCTGGCGAACATCTGATCACCATACTGCAATCTCGTGATCGGATAGTCGGTTCCCTGTCGAATGTAAGCATTCTCCCCAAAAGCGGTCCATGCAGACACCGCCAGTAAACCAAAAACACCAAGTCGCCAGCACGTGTTTCTTTTTGGTGATGACATAAGATTCAAACTCTTAACAGGCGGATTGTTGTTTTTCCCCACGCTTACCGAATGGGCACCAACGGCGAGACGTTCGGATTGTAAGGCAGATTATCGTCCGTATGAACACGATTGCCGGCGGGATCAATTATCCTCGGCGTCACAAATATCACCAAGTTCTTTTTTGAAGTTGCGTACGATTCACTCCGGAAAAACCTTCCGAGCAGCGGAATATCCCCTAGCACCGGAACTTTGTCCTTAGTCTTCGACACGTTTTCGGCGATCAAACCGGCAAGGACAATGGTCTGGCCATCCCACACATTAACGCTCGTGACAACCTGGCGGACCCGAAACTTCGGTAATGGCAATTGTGCGGTCAATGGGGTCCCGAGCGTGTTTCCGGCAGCCGATTGAGCAATGGGCAAGAACGGGCCCGGATCATCATATCCAAGAAATTCAACCAGGGTTGGTATGATCGTCATTTGGATCGAGTATCCGTCCGCGGAAACATAAGGCACCACATCCAAACTCGGTCCGAGTGGAACTTCAAGCGTTGAGAAATTTGAAGCGGCCGCCACAGCGCCACCGCCGCCGAGTCCACCACCACCAGCACCGATCCCAGCACCACCACCGCCGGCGCCCGCTTGATTGAAACCCTGCCCGGAAACGATTGTTTTCAACTCTGTGACCTCGATTTTCGCCTGTCGTCCGCTAGTGGTGACGACACTTGGCGCGGCAAGGACATCGGTACCGCTACGTTGCTCCAGCGCTTTGATCACAAGACGGAACTGCGGATCAGTCAGGATCCCTGTGACTGTGGCAACCGTGGGAATATCAACCCGGTCAAGGCCCGCCACGTTGCCAAGACCCGTGGTCAACTTGGTGTCACTGAAATTTGCAGGCAAGAGTGTTCCGTTTGGATTATTGACATCGTTTGGAGTCGCAGAGCCAGGGAAAGTACCTGACGGATTCGCGGCCGACGATCGTCCTTGAAACGAGCCGGCGGTTCCAGCCTGAACACCCACTCCTCCATTGTTTAACAGTGTATTTCCGACAAACCAGTCGAATCCAATGGCACGGCTATCGTCCTGGCCAACTTCTGTAAATCGAGCTTCGATATTGACTTGAGGAGGAGCGACGTTAAGCACCTGAATCGCTTGCTCCATAATGTCCAAATCCTCCAGAGTCGCTCGCGCGAAAATCAACCCCATCCGGTCATTAAAGAAGAGAGCTTTCTGGGATTGTTGGCCTTGGCCAGGCTGGCCGGGGATTCCTCCGAACTGCCCGCCACCCGGCCCGGTAAATTGTTGGCCTCCGCCAAATCCGCCTTGTTGACCCAGAGCACCACCCTGTGATGGTGGAAAGTTAACTCCGGCAGCAATAAAATACTGCCGCGCAAGATCGTTGGCGATCGAAGTCAGGCTCTCGGTCGTGACACCGCGAATTCCAATTTGCCCTCCACCAATGCCGCCACCGCCGCCGGCACCGCCGCCAAGGCCACCACCGCCTCCACCAAGACCGCCACCGCCGCCACCAAATCCGCCACCGCCACCGCCACCGAG
>JAQBVM010000017.1 GCA_027623095.1 Verrucomicrobiota bacterium | reverse complement strand
CATCGAAATCTCGTCAAATCCTTCAGCAGCGGATGCTTTTCATGTTGGCGACGTGCATCTGGAAGATTTCGGCCCTCTCTCGTTTCACGGACGAAGGACGACACGAATTCCGACTCGTTGCACCCTGGTCCTTATTCCGTGTAGTCGGGTGTCTTCCGTGGACCACTTCCCAAAAATCTTCGCAGAAAACAAAGACTTCTTTTTATAGTGGTGCGGAGTGTCGCCCCACCAAGAGAAGCGAGAGTCTGCGCTTCCTCCCCGGCGGAATTGCAGAGAGTTGGCTTGCCCTCATTTGGAACTGCGTCATGTGGCTGTTTGATGGGGGACGGCGTTGACCCGCACCTGAGCGCCGAGTAGGCTTGGATGGAGAACACAGTCGAAGTGAAGATCACCCAACGCATGCGAGAATCGAATGGCCCCGTCGAGTTAGCCCTGGCTTCGGTGATGGGCATTCCATGATGCAGCTCTGCCGGACGAATGAAAATTGAAACCGATTCTCCGGTCGCGCGGACGCTTCTTTACCACGAGCGGACGAAGCATCATTTGCATCGCTATGCGAGATCAATGGGGTTTCTGGACTGGGCCAATCAGCCCAATCCGTTCCGGTTTTATGAGGGGGTGGAAGCGCTGCGGCTTCCGCTCTTGAAAGAGGACCCGCCTGCTTGGCCGGAACACTCTTCCCGCGACGCCTCCATGGGAACACTCCGGCGCGGAAAAGGCCCGGCGAGCGAGCACCTGGCTTTGTACCAAAGGAGCCGCAACGCCTTCCACGATTTTTCCCGCGAAACCATCGGCGCTTTTCTTGAGTTATCTCTCGGGCTCTCGGCCTGGAAGTCCGTTTCTGGAAACTCGTGGGCATTACGAATGAATCCTTCCAGCGGCAATCTGCATCCGACCGAAGCTCACTTGATTCTGCCGACGCTGCCCGGAATCGCCGCGGGCGTTTTCCATTACAGCCCTTACTTGCACGCCCTGGAACCTAGAGCCCCAGTTTCCGAAATGCTGTGGCAGCGAATCAACGAGCATGTTCGCACGGACGGATTCTTTATCGCGTTGACGAGCATCGTTTGGCGGGAAGCTTGGAAATATGGGGAGCGGGCATTTCGCTACTGCCAGCACGACGTTGGACATGCCCTTGCGGCGCTGAGCTTTTCAGCCAATCTGCTTGGATGGCAAGTCACCTGGTTGAGCGACGTATCCGACGAGGAAGTGGCCCGAATGCTGGGTCTCGATCCGACACGGCGGACGGATCCCGAGTTGGAGATTCCCGAGGCGCTTTGTTTCGTTCACCGCGGCGGCGAACCAAGGATTCCAAAGGATTTGCCGCGAGGCATTGCCAAGGGGTTCACGCAGTTTGACTTCCAAGGAACGCCAAACCGATTGAGCCAAGATCATGTGGATTGGGAGATTATTTCATGTGTGGCGGAGGCGACGGCGAGAGGTCAGGGATGTTCCGGACTCTTTTTACAAGAAACAAGTGGGGAGCAGATCGCGGAGCGGGAATTTTCCAGCCACGACACACTTGATCGTCCCGGCTTGACTGGCGCACACCGTCCGTTTTACGAGCCCCCGGGCCAACCCGACATCGTGGCCGCGCAAATGATTCGCCAACGACGAAGCGCGGTGGCTTTCGACGGGAGCAGCGGCATCACGAACGATCAGTTCCGGGCCATCCTGGACAAGACTTTGCCACGCGAGGCGTGCGCGCCTTTCGATCTTGGAATGTCCTCGCCGCGCGTGCATTTGCTCTTGTTTGTGCATCGTGTCGGAGGGTTGGAGCCGGGCCTGTATTTCTTGTTGCGCGGGGATGACGATCTGCCCGCCCTCCAGGCAAAGTGCAGCCGCCATTTCCTCTGGGATCTCGCGGATGAAACGATTCCCTTGTATGTGCTCCAGCCCGGAGATTTTCGAGGCGCCGCTGCGTCGGTTAGCTGCGGACAGGCCATTGCCGGCGATGGCGCTTTCTCTTTGGGAATGGTCGCGCGCTTTCGTGCGGAGATTGATGTGGCTCCCTGTCACTACCGCCATCTGTTTTGGGAAACTGGCATGATCGGCCAGGTGCTATACTTGGAAGCTGAAGCCCAGGGCGTGCGAGGCACCGGCATCGGATGTTTCTTTGACGATTCGGTGCATGAAGTGATGGGGCTCCCGGACGACACCTTTCAGAGCCTTTACCATTTCACAGTGGGAGGCGCCCGTGAAGACAATCGCCTGGCGACGCGCGCAGCCTACCACCACTTGGAAACGCCGGCTCGTTAGCCCTTAAGATTGGACCATCGCTCCCAGCCAACAACCCGACAGTCGTGAGCTTGAGCGCCAATTCGCCCGCGAGCAGCAGGGCACTGAACAACTCGGAGTCGGAATCCTGCCTCGCAACTTCAACGCGTTGCCATATCTGTTCCAGTGGCTTCATGGGTAATCAGAGTTATTCGTCAGTCATCTTGATGAGGGGTCGCCAAGGGCGCTTGAAGCGTTCGCCGCGCTAGGGCGGTTGCGCGAACTCGGCCACGATATCCTCACTGCAGCCGAACTCGGACTGTCTCGCGCCGCAGACACTGTCTTATTGGCCCGTGCGGTCCAAGAAAGCCGCATCTTTGTGACGCGCGACAAAGACTTCGGAGCTTTGGTGTTTGTGGAGCGGCAAGGCAAAGAAGTATATTCAGCAGCAGACGCGCAGCCCGATTGTTCAGAATAAAGGTTCTGAAGTAGAATTGCCGCAGATCAGTTATACGGCGGTCTGAAATGCCCGGAGTGTGTCGAACCGCCTCATCCCAAAGTTGGGAACGGTGGTTAGCGGCAATTCTCTCGCGCGCCAACACGGAGAGTGTTTGATAGGGTCAGCGGAAAACCACGGAAGCGATTCCATCTCTTACTGACCTTTCTCTACCGTCCGGTACACTTTGTTGAGAAAGGAGTCGGCTCGAAAGCCGGTCGGTCCATCCCATAAACGATAATCCGAAACCCCATTCTCGATATAGTCTCCGTGCAAGACTCGTTCGTTGGGCTTTAATCGGCGAAAACCCACTCCGGAGTCCTCCGTCAGGCTGGTGAGACGTTCGCGCGGGGACTGGGCCACGGCGTTCTTCGGCCGGCCCCGTTCGTGTAGGATTTCCGGGGCTGTGCTTGGCAAAGGTTCGAAAGGATTGCCCACGGATCGCGGACTGCATTTAATATTCTTCCAAGTTCTCATCTTACACCTCCCGGACCACAATTCGCATTCCCTCCACAGCGACCACTTCAACCGAGGCGCCCCGGTCGATCAGCATGCCCTCGGTGATCACATCGACGCGCTTGCCATTGATGAACGCGGCGCCCGAGGGGCGCAACTGAGTGATTGTCACGCCCTTAAGGTGCAGCAAAACTGGGTCTGCGACGCCCGGTTTGGAGGGCTTTCTCGGTGAAACAAACAATCGGGAAACCCGGCATTTGGGGAGCATTCTCAGCCGCCAGACAAATCCGGCGATCAGGCATATCACCACTCCGCTCAGTATAGTTCCCAGAACCAACGGTGAAACAGTGTATGTCACAATTCCTTCAATTCTTGAAATCCCGCTACGCCCAGACCAACAGAATAACCGCGAGGATTGCCGCGATGGATAGGACGAGGACGACGAAGATCGAATTATAGTCGCTCGTCAACGGTCTTGAGCGGCCTTCCAGGTCAGCAGGCCGTTCTTTCCCGATCTTAAAGAATCTCATCCGCAGTTTTCGGATCGGAGTTGCCGCAATTTCATCGTTTCCGTTCTGGTTCTTCATTTGCAGTGATACTTAGATGGATTCCGTATGCGATCCAGCCGTTCGGCCTCGTTCGCGTCCAAACGTGGCGGCCTGCGTCGTTGCTGCATCGCGACCGCGACAAATTTTGGAAACAGCCACACCCGGCGGCCCCGGTTAACGATGGCTTGGAGGATCAGTTTAAGCTTTTGCATAGGGCTGGTTGTCGCATCTTTCAAAATCGTTCAGAATTCGGCTTCTCGCAGATTGTGTGTTTCAGGATTTGTTCACGCCGCCAAGATGCATCCCCATGGCGCCCGCGGCGATAAAGCCGAACAGCCCAGCCAGAACAAGGAGTGCGCCGACAAACTCTGTGGTTTTGGCAATCATTGGATTTCTTCTGTAGCTCTCGCTGTGCCATTCCATTCCCAACGCTCCTTCCGCTAAGCGGCAAGGGGTTGGGACTGGCGCCTTCCGAGGCCCTTCCCGGGCATGTGGCGTTTGGAAAGCCACCGGAGAGCAGTCGCAGGCCACCTTCGTCGAATCTCGGTTGTTCCGGTAGGGGCTATTCCATCGCGCCGATCACGTCGTCGAGAGGCAGGGTTGCGAACGTGGTTGCGTAGTCGGACATCGCGTAAGGGATTATGAGTTGCCGGCCGTGCAGAAGGCTGCCGCAGGAATACACGACGTTGGGCACGTATCCTTCGCGCTCGTTTTCGTTTGGCTTGATCAACGGTTCGCGCAGACGTCCGATTACCCGGGTCGGATCTTCCAGATCGAGCAGGAACGCTCCGATGCAATACTTGCGCATCGGCCCGACGCCGTGGCTGAGCACCAGCCAGCCGGAATCGGTTTCGATTGGCGACCCGCAGTTGCCCAACTGAACAAATTCCCAAGGGAAGGCCGGTTTGAGAAGGATCTGGGTAGTGTGCCAGAAATGCAGATGATCCGAGAACATCACGCTGATGTTTTCCGAGTCCTGCCTTCCCAACATCACATAGTGGCCCTGAATCCTCCGCGGAAAGAGCGCCATGCCTTTGTTCTGAACCGCCGCGCCGTTCAATGTGATGAATTTGAAATGGAGAAAGTCGGGCGTTTCGATGAATTGGGGCAGGATCAATTTGCCGTCGTAGGCTGTGTAAGTCGCGTAATAAGTCCGTGTGCCGTCGTCGTTCTGGAACAGAACGAATCGGGCGTCCTCGATGCCGTTGCTTTGCGAGGGGGTCACGGGGAACAGCACGCGTTCGGACAAGCGCGAATCCGGCGGGAACTGAACGTCGTAATTCGATTGCGCCAGCATCAGGGTTTTCCGGGCCACGGATTCGGTTTGCTGATCGAGTGTCCCGAGCTGTTCGGCGGCCCTTGTGACACTGGCGCGCAGTTCTTCCAGCGTAAATGACTCTCCCAGGGCATCAAGTGTCCGCCGGGTGAAGCCGCCCGCCAACCCGAGTTCCCGGAGTTTCCGCTCGAAAAGCCGCTTTTCATAAAACGCACTGGCCACCTGGGCTGGCTCAAGACAATAACGAGTGGCCGGGCTAATGGTGATGCTGTCGCGGATGTCCAACACACCGGTGCGAAATGTGATCGATGAAATATGTCCCTCGCCCGTCGCCCGCAGGCTCAGAATGAAACGCAGCGAGCCGTCTGGCAGGCCGGATTGGTCCGGGTGCGGCACGATGGACGGGTTGAACAATGCGGCTGCTTCGAGCGAATATTCATGGCTAAAATGCGCGCCGAGCAAAAGCTCCCGTTCTTCGGAAATCTTCTCGTGAGTGTTCAGGAAGGGGCGAGCTTGCTCGAACCGCAGTTTCAAAAACTCGTTGATTTTCGGGTGGCGATCCCCGAATTCCCCTTGAACTTGCTCCCAGGACGAGCGCACCTCGCTTTCAGAAAGCGCCATGACTTGGGCGCAAATTCGAGTGGCGCGCACACTGTTCGGGAGGAGAAATGGACGCAGCAATACTCGGGCGCGATCGAGATGCAGGACGACATTGGTGCGTTGGACGGTGGGGGCTTTCATTTAAGGAATCGCGGCCGGGAAACAAGCTGGCTGGCGGAGGTCGTGGTGTACTGCATTAGGCCCCACTCTCGCCCAGGTCGGCAGGAAAGCGAGCGCCGATTGTGAGCCCCAAGAAGATCGTTGAAGTATCCCGCCCGACCTTGGTGGATCGCATGAAGTTGCTTTTGAGAGGCTATACCGATCGGTTCGTCGAGAAGGAATTGAGACGAGCGCGGCTTGCCGAAGCCGCTCCAAGGAACGACTGAAGAACGATGCAACCAAGGTAACAGCGGCGGTGCGCCTGCGCCGACAGACAGTCATGTCCGTTGTATGGATTGCCGATCGCCCGAGCATGGGGCACGATCATTTTGTTAAGATCTGAACTGGCAGGACGAAGCGTCCTCGCTGAGCCGTTCAAATTATTTACGCTCAATCCGTTGGTGGCTCGCCGGCCAGTCCTCCGCAGTAGTCCTGCACGGAGGATGAATACGAACTCGTCCTTCCTCGAATAGCTGGATGGCTGCTTCGTTTGTCAGTCCGCACTCGACGAATCAGCGAAGATTGAAGCGATCATCTGCCGTAAGCAATTCGAGGAGCGCCGCGAACTTTGCAATCGGTATTCCCGCATTGGAATCGTCAGGCATGCTGATTCCTCAAATCAATTTGGCGCCGTGTATTTCTTTCCCTTTCGCATGTTCTCTTCCCCCCACATCGGTTGAAGATTCAAATAGTGAAAGCATTTCATTTGACCTTCCGGCCGCGTTAAATCAAACGACGCGCAAGGGATTATGTGATCAATGTGCCACGAACCGTAGTTCTCCCAGGACATCCCGGGTTGGAAGCTTTTGGCAAGGTGGATACGCAACTCCTCGATTCGGCACCCGATGAGTTTGTCGAAAGCTGAGATCTTCTTGGCGTTTTGGCTCCGCAGAGCTGAGCGGATCCTAGAACGAAGTCGGTCAGCGATGCGCGCCGAGATGTCTTGGTCGAGCCATTTTCGTCGGCTGAAGTTGAATTCAGCCTTGTTCGATTCTCGCCATTTGGTGCTTGCGGCCAACCTGCGCTCTCGGAATTCTGGGTCATCGCGAAACCTATTTAGGTTGTATGCGCGATTTCGAATGCGGACTTTTTCCCTGTTTCTCGTCGCCCACAGAGCAGCCGTCAGACTCTTCGGCTTTGCATCCAAGAATAGCTGTAATTCGACACGGCTAATTTCACCCCTTCGACATGCAGCCTCAGGGTCTCTCTGCTGAACAAGTGTGAGCCTGGTACGTAGTCCTTCCAGGAGCTGGCTGCACTACCACTGGGCGACGGTGTGGATTGGTATTCCAAGGACGCGTGACACTTCGCTGTGGCTAACGCACCGCTGCTGGATGGCCCGTATCACTTCGGGCAAGAGGCGGCCTTCGAAGCCAATGTTTCGAGAGAGTGCATCCCAAACCTCGGGCCTAACCGGACGCCTCAGTAGAGGACTCTGTTTGATGATATCTCGTGGTCTCCTTTGTCCGTTGAAGGGTGGGCTGGCTACACGCACCCGCTTACGCCTCGGTCGCCATTTTCGCATCGCAGATCGGATCTCGGCGATCTCTTTTACGAGTTCCAATTCTCTTGTGTGAGGATCGGAAGCAGCCTGCTGCGAGCGCCCGGTTTGCGATCGAGATTCCTTTATTCTTCGATCAGAATTTGCTCTCCGTTTCGCTCTTCGATTCGGATTGTGAGACGGATGAGAATATCGCAAGTGGATGCCAGCAACAATCCTGGTTTCGTTGCCGCATCCGCATTGGCACAAACCATACCCATGCGGATATTCATTACTCTTTTCCCCGAGCTCGCACATACTCTCTACGTTCACGGATTAGACGCTGAACACGTTCGGCACGAGCAGCGCGGGCGCTTCACGCTGGTAACGGTGCAACTGGTTCACGCCCTCCGTCCAGTCATGGCCGCTGGTGATGTAGCTCTTGTATTCGGCCAGCACCACCGGGATGCCGTTGACGAGAAGCACCGTGTCCGCCTTGACCGTCTCGCTGCCGCGCACGCGGTACTGGTTGGTCACGGTGAAATCGTTCAAGTGCTGGCGGTCGGGATCGAACTCGATCAGCTTGACCGTCGTGGCGTCCTGACCGGAAGCCAGCACCACCGGGATGCCGTCACGCAGGGCTTCCAGCGTCCGGCGGTTGGCGTCCAGCGGATCGGGAAGGCTCAGCATGCGGCGTAGCGCATCCACCACCTTGCGGGCCTTGCCCTCGATGTCCACCGCCGGGTTGATGCGCATGAGCGCCGGGATGAGCAGCGCTTCGACGATGGGATCAGTCAGGCTGCGCCCGCAGACTTCCATGTCGGCCTCGCTACGGTACGTCCAGCCCAAGCCGTGGTCGTTCGGGTCATCATCCTTCCCGGCCAGCCATTCCAGCATAGCTTCCTCGACGTATCCGTATTCGGTCATCATTTCAGGGTGGAGACGTGGGGGTAGGCAAGAATCTTCCCATCCGTGGTCACCAGCGTCAGGCGCTCGACCCGTGCTGTGGCGATGAGAATACGGTCAACCGGATCGCGGTGGATCGGCTCGCTCAGACTGTAAGCTTCCTCCACGATTTCCGCCGTTACCGGGAGGCACGGCCAGCCATTGCGGCGCAGGGTTTCCTTCCACCAAATCCGCCAGTGCTGCTTGAACTTCACCTTTTTCCGATCCGCGGCGCAGGCCAGTTCGCCAATGGAGACGGCGGATACGAACACTTCTGCGTCGGGCGATTGAATCTGATCCGTCGCGGTGCGGGAGAGATCGCCGGCGTTCTCGGCGAAGAAAATGATGGCACAGGTGTCGAGCAGGAGGCGCATTCGAGCCTCACTTCAACATTTCCCAATCGCATTCGGGAATGAGCGGCTCGGTCAGGTCTCCCTGGATTTTCACCGTACCCTTCATGGAGCCAAGCTTGCTCTCGTTGACGTGCTGGCTTTTGCCCACGACGCGCTCAAATCGTGCCACGGGCTTGTTGCGGCGGCAGATGATGACTTCCGCGCCCTTCTCCACCAGCGCGAGATATTCCGTCAGCTTGTTCTTGAAGTCGGCGACATTGACGTGCGTGCTCACGGTTCACAACTTGGCCATCTTCCTGGCCAAGTCAAGTCTTGGCAACATCTCACCATCGTCTTCCATCACCGGGCCGGTGACCGGGCCGAGGATCTTCAGCGTGTCGTCCGCCCACCCGATTTTTGTCCGGTTCTTGAGTGGAGCTGGCGTCGCTGGGATGATACGGGCAATGAGCTTGTCGCTGCGGCAAACCAACACCTCGTTGCCTTTTTCGACTTCCGCGAGGTAACCGTTCAGACCGCTCCTGAGTTCTTCCACCGTGGCTTGTGTGCTCATATAAAGTTCTGCATCGGGACGCGCGTGCCGACGAAGACGGGCGTGCCGCCCATGATTTCAGGGTCGGATTGCACTATGCCTTTCAAGTCTTCCCTCGTCATGACCGCAAGCTACCAGTTTCGAGCCGCTTTCGCCCAACCTTTTTTCCGGACCGAACTCATGGGTGGCGCATCTTAGGTTTTGCCGACGAAGCGCTGACGGACGGTTCTGCGAACACAATTGCCATGATGTATGTAAATGTTGTCGCTTCCGGCTAAAGCCGGGACTACGTGCGGAGCAAACTGAGTATTGCCGGAGTCGAAAGCGGTCAAGCGGCGGGCATGTCGGCTTTCGACGCCTTTTCCTTGCGGAAGCGGGTCATACCACGAATGCAGAAGCCGATTAGCGGTGAACCGCCTCTGTTTGAATTGCGTCCGGCAACTCATCCGGACTTAGGGCCACCGCCCACGCCCATCTGCCGAAGCCTCCGTGTGCATGAACCGCATCGATCCATTCCGCGAGGTAGCGGCGTTTCGTTTTGTCTTTGGGCGTATCCTGCCCTTTGATCTCCACGACGAGATTCCTGCCAGTCACCAGCCGAATGAGGTAGTCTGGACGGAACTTGTGGAACACCCCTCCGAAGATGTAAATTACCTCAAAGCCCAAATGATCGTTCTTCGCCCAAGCAGCCACATCCTCGTTGTGATCAAGTTCGCGGGCTGCCTGAGCTTCCCAGGCCGAATCCGCCACGCAAAGGTTGATATGGGAACGGCTGGCGGTCACAACCGGCTTGCCTGTAAACCACGGCAGCATTTCCCCAGTAGAACGAATAGGTTTGTTGCCGTCGAAAACGGCTTCCAGCGTCTCCGTATTCGCAAAGCGAATCTGTTCGAAAACGTGTTGGACAATGCGCTGCATGTTCAATGTGAGCATCACTCGCCGCTTTAACTCATCCTGATAGAACAACGGCGGATCAATTTCGAGTTTCCCGGACGCGATAAACTTTTCGACGAGCCGAATGACCTGAGCAAGTAAGTTCTCCTTATTGCCCTTCCATGTCGGCTTCACTTGCTGAAAAACGTCACGGGCTACTTCAAACACAATTCGCTGAAGTCGAAACCGCTCGGCAAGCGTGTGCAGGTCGATCTCCGTCATCACAGCCAGATTCGGTTTGCCCGCCACCACCGCGGCCATTTCCGCGTTTTCAATCTTATCCGTCGCGTTCAGCGTCAGCAACGGAACGTTGGCAAAGTCGAGTTCCAGTTTCGGCCGGAAGACGTGGTCGATTCGAATGATGTTTGGCCAGCTAATCTCGAAGCGCGCCTTCTCGGTTTCCGGCGCAATGCGAATCTTGGGGGGCGGCGGAGGCAACGGGCCATCCGTGTCGCCTTCGTGTGGGAGAAAGGTGAAAGGAATCCCAAAGATGTTGACGTATTCCGCCTTGAATCGCTTTTCCGTGTGGCCGGTTATGGGATCAATGAAATCCTCCGCTTCGTAGGAAGTTCGTCGCAGGCCGCGCCCCACAACCTGCTCGCAAAGCAACTGGCTCGTGAAGGCGCGCAGGCCCATGATGTGCGTCACGGTCTTCGCGTCCCAACCCTCGGAGAGCATCCCAACGGAAATCACGTTCTGAATTTTCTCGCCCGGCTGCCCCACTTTCCCGACTGTGTCCACGGTCAGACGCAAGCGCTGAGCTTGCTCGTCTTTCGTAAGCTTTTTCGCTTTTGGCTCGTCATCCTCCGAAGAACTGCTGCTTGAACTGCTGGAGCGTTGTGATTCCTCGTCTTCTTCCATTGCCTCCGCAGCGTCCAGGACTTTTGAATCAATGTGCAGTGTGAACTCCGGGTTGCAGAGTTCATCAATCAACACCTTTTTGTTGTCGAAAGAGTATTTGATCCGCGCCGCCGTCTCCGTTCGGTTGGCGACGGTGATCATCACCGGCGGGGTCGGATAGCCGAGATCTTTCCAGGACCGCTGCGTTTCCACCCAGTCCGTGCCGAGCAGTAAATAACCATTCGTCACGAGGTCAGGCAGCCCTTCGTGCGGCTCCGCTTTCCGGCTCAAGTCGTCCCTGACGTGTTCGTAAATGTGGTAGAGCTTGTCCTTGTAGGTGGCCGCGTCCGGAATAGCGTTCGTCCGAACCACGATACGCGGCGTCTTGACCAGCCCCGCTTCGATCGCGTCGTTCAGGCCGAAGTCACTGACAATCCAGCCGAACAGAGCCTCTTCCGAACTCTGCTTGCCGCTTGGTGAAAACGGAGTTGCAGAAAAGTCGAAGCAGCGGAGTATCCGGCGCGCCTTGTGGATACGGTCGAGGCCGCCCACCCACTTCGTCGCTTCCTCGATCAATTGCCGGTCAATCTTGGCCTTTTTTGACTCCGGATTGACTCTCCAGGCATGATGCGCCTCGTCATTGATCACGACGATTTTCCGGGCAGTCGCCATCTCTCCGAGCACGTCGCGCACGTAAGCCTCATCGCTCTTTGCTCCGCGCTTGTCCACGCTCCGCCTCTTCTTCACCTTCTCCTCCGTCTCCCAATTCAGAATGTGCCAGTTCCGAACCAGAACCTTGCCCTGCCGCAACTGTTGCCGAAGACCAGTGGGGACGACACTGAACTCGTCGTAGTAGTTTCCCGGCACGGACGGGATGAGCACCTGCAACCGGCTCTTTACAGTCAAGCCCGGCGCGACAATGAAGATGTGTTTGGCATAGCGGTCATCCTGCGGATACGCCACCTTATTGAGCACCTGCCACGCAACCAGCATCGCCATCACGACCGTTTTCCCTGAGCCGGTCGCCATCTTGCAGCATAAACGCTGAAAACCTCCTCCGTCCGAAGGAATCGCAATCCCCACTCGCTCCGAAGCCGAGCCTTCGGTGAGCCAGATCAGCGTTTCCATCGCCTCCAGACCGCAGAAGAAAAAACGTTTGGACGAATCTCGTTGTTCCGGATCGTTCCAATGCTCCAATAACCGGCGCGTGATGCCGATCGCCATTTTTGCTTAGTCGCGGAATGAAACGTTCGGACAACCTCCAGAGCACTCACTCATGTTTTCTAAACTGAGGCGCCAACGTTGGGATCTGGACGGCATTTGTTGTAGGTCAACGAAATCAACAGCAGAATGTTCCGAGACGAATCATGCCGCCAGCTTGATAATTTTGCGGTGGAAATCTTTGGATGCGTCAAGTGAGGCAACCATCTCTCCGCCTACGTTCGACAGGCGAGCCAAATCCGCCCGCGGAATCTCCTGTTGGTCTTGGAAAATTAGCAGCGAGTCGAAGTCGATCATGGCACGCAGCCAGTGTTCCAAAACAATGGTTACAAGCCGAGCCTTGTCGCGCGTGGCGATGCCAAAAAGGAAGATCGGCGCCCGCTTGCCCTCGATTCGGAAGTCTATTGGATAATTGTCCGCTTCCGCCTGATTCGGCACCGCGTAGTCGGACTGGATCTTTTCTGGAGCGACCAAGCCGTAGATTGCCTCTTTCAAGTCTTCGTAAAAAGTGCCGGCCACTCGCGCACGGTTCAAAAATGTGAGGTCATAAACGCGTGTGATCGCCTGACCGAATTGAAGAATGCTCGCGCCGAGGTTCTCCAGAGACGAGTTGAGCAAAAGCTTGCCTTGCTCCTCGCTTACGCCGGAATTCGACAGCACCTGGTCGAGGAGCGTGCCTCGGGTTCCCTCGCGGAATTTGCCAAGGTCATTCTCGTAGCTTAGATGCATGAGTGTGTGGCCATGATCGGTGAGCTGCACGCCACCCGCCGGAGTCTCTTCCAGATAGACTTGAAAACTGTCTCCGTCCGTAAACGTGAACGGCGTGGCGATTTGCAGGTGGCCTTGGGGTGTCTTGCGGATTTGCACTTCGCCGCACAGAGACTTGCAGAGCCGCTCCTTTAAAAGAGGTAGATTAAAGCTCATCTGAACAACTCCGGATGGTCGGCCTGTGTTTCAAGGCCCTCAATATTGCAGTCGCCGACGAGCCGATGCAGGGCGCCATCACACGTGCTGTATGTATCCGTCGCCTGCGCAAATCCTTCGGGCTTCAAGCGTGCTTGCAGATATCGCTCCGTTGCCTGATGAATGTGACAAACGAAGTCAACATAGGTTCCTTCAAGTCGATTGGGGTGGTCATGACTGGAACCGTTGTAGCGGGCAAGAATCAAACTCTCGCTCCCCGCTGGCAACCACTGGAGGCCGCAGGAAAAATCATCAGAAACCGTTTTGTTCTGTCGTACAAACAACCGAAACCGTTCCGTGCCGTCCGTACTTTCGACAACGTAGTCCCGTTTATCATGGTTGGCATCCACGACGGTTCGTGCAGTCGGATTGGTAATGCGCTTCTGTAATTTCAACAACTGCTCGATCCGTTCGTCGGTTAAGGATTCAAATGCCATGGCGTCAGATTACTTCAATGATTTTTAGACTCTCAATGCCTCGATCATCCACAATCTTTATCCCTACGCGCTTGTGCTTACCCAGCTCAAAAGGCAACGACACTGTTCCACGGTAGGCCTCGATCGCTTCCTCGTCGATCTCCGCCTTGAGATTCTTCGCGAGCTTCGCCCAGCCTTCCTTTTCGCCCGCCATCGGGAAGAAGACCTGGCGAGGAAAGAGGCTTCGCCCGTCGTAATCGGTGTCGAGCATCCAGACGGCGATTTGCGCCGCCCCGCCGGAATCGATTTGGCCAGTCTTGGTGTTGTAATAATCGAAGCCGTGGACTTCGACTTCCCATTGGCCTTGGTCCTGTCCCCGCTTGATTTGCCGGAGCATCACGTCCGGCTGGCCGATAAGCCAAAAACTCTCGTTACTCGTCCGCTTCTTCTTCAAATCCTCCGTGAGCAAGTCCGCGTTCATTTGAGCCTTGAGCGTCGTCACGCCCGGCCAGTTCAACTCGTCAATGTCCTTAGCGGCTTCGGGGTCGAATTGGAACGCGGCGAAGACGATGAGCTGCGGGCGGGGAACCAATCTGCGCGCCTCTTCCAAAGCGGATTCCACCTGCCGCTGTTCCAACGGCGCGTGCTCCGGGCCGAAGGAAATCACCACCCGCTGGCGCTCCGACGCGGCGCCTTCGCGCAATTTGGCCGGACCGCAATCGTTGGGCTTGGTCTCCGCGTCCGCATGCAGCCAGCGAGTGCCGGAGAGCGGTTCGACCCGGGAGAATTGAATCATCTGCCCGCCCTTGCCCCGAATCCCGGCGCGCAACAATTCAGACCGCCACTCGTCCTGGCGCACGGTTGCGCCGGAGCGGGCCACGGACTCGTCGGCGGGCATCGGCGCGCTCGCCTCTTCACCGGACAACTCGCCCGGAGATTTCACCATCGGCGCGGGAACGGCTTCGACAGTGAAGGGGCCGGTCACGCGTGTCCGCGACGTGTCCAGGAGCGGCTGGTCGTATAGCGTCTCGGGTTCTGGCTGTTCGTTGTTCGCGATGCTCTTGAGCGTGATGTGCGGGACGGTCTTGTAACGGAAACCGCTGCCGACGCCTTCGTCCGGGCGGGCCAGTCGGTAGTAGTCGAATACAGCTGTCATTAACCGTTGCTTGGCGAGCGTGAGCGCGACGCGGGACGTATCGCACGATATCCAGCGGCGGCCCCATTGCTCCGCCGCGTAAGCTGTCGTGCCACTACCACAGGTGATGTCTAAAATCAAATCCCCGGGGTCGGTGGTCATTAAGAGGCAGCGTTGAGCAATCAAAGTGTCAGTCTGAACAACGTAGGCTTTCGGGTCAGACGAGGAGAATCCCGCGCTGCCTGTATCACTCCAGTTGTTTGTAATCGGTGTTGCGGGAAAATCCTCGAAATACCGAATGTAATTAAGTTGGGATGCGAGGCCGACCAAACGCTTTGCCTTCGCAAGCCGATCCAAGCCTTCAGGATTCTTGGTTTTCCAGTGCCGGTTTTCGCCGCAGTCATATTTGGTGCCGTGAAAAGCGTAGATTCTTTCTTCCGGCTTGCCGGGGTCTTGCGAGACGGCGAAACTTAATTGCGCCAATTTCCAGCCCTTTGGAACCGTGGACGGGTCAGCGCGTTCTTCCTGCGTCGCGTAGCGCACTTCAGTTGCGTCTTCGGAGACGACATACTTGTAACTCTTGAACGCGTTCGGAGCCTTTGGAATGTAAAGTGAGCGAGATTTGAGCTTTCCAGGATCTTTTGCATACCAAACCAAGTAGTCGAACTCTGAGCCGATAGTCTTTGCTCCCGCTCCGGCTGTCTTCCCGAACGGAATCAACGAGACGAAATTCTTCCCGTCGAACACTTCATCCATGATTTCCCGGACATGATGAACATTCTCATCCGAGATTTGTACGAAGACGGAGCCGGATTCGCTGAGGAGCTCGCGGGCCAGCAACAGGCGGTCGCGCAGGTAGCTGAGATAAGAATGGAGGCCGAGTTCCCAAGTGTCGCGGAACGCCTTGACCATCTCCGGCTCGGCGGTGAGGTCTTCGTCCTTTCCATCCTTCACATCGCGTTTGTTTACGAAAGGCTGGAAGTTGGAGCCGTATTTGATGCCGTAGGGCGGGTCGAAATAGACCATCTGCACCTGTCCCGCCAGGCCCTCCTTCTCCGCCAGCGAATTCATCACCAGCAGGCTGTCTCCGGCGATGAGACGGTTGCTCCAGTTGTGCGCGTGCTTGTAAAACTCGATTGCCTCGCGCAGCGGCGGATTCTCTGTTTTGGAACTGAACAGGGAGAGCTGTTCGTAATTGTTTCCGTTCTTCTTCCTGACCGCTTCGATGATGCTGCGCGGATCAATGCGTTCGTGGACATGAAGCGAGACCGTGGGGATTTCAAAGCTGGTCCTTTCCGCCTTGCCCGCCCATTGCAGCGAAGGGTCCAGATGCGGGTCGTACGCATAGGTCTTCCTGCCTTCGGCAGCGTCGGTACTGGCGTCAACGAGTCCAACGGGCGGGTTGTTTACTCGCTGTTTGCCCTTGTGCTCGTACTGTTCGACGGGCCGTTTGTCGGTTGCTTTGCTGCGTGCCATGAATTGGGGCGCAGAGTGCCAAAGTTAGTGAATAAGAGAAAGATTTCTTTGCCGCCAGAATGGGAGGCACTTAACTCTCAACTCAAGCACTCTCAACTTAACTCACCGGCTGGTTGAATACGGTGAGGGCGTTTTGCATGAGTTGCATCTCGGCGACCGAGAGCAGAAAGGCCAGGGTCGATTCGGCGCCCTGGTTGCGGTTGACACGATCCACGTGCAGCGCATCGCGGCAGCCGCCGGTGCTGGGGGAGTACACTTCCAAACCGAGATCGTTCCAACCGAGGAACCAGTCGAAAGCGCGCTGGGCTTGTTCATGCCACCAAAGGTCCGAAGTGGCCCGATACGCTTCGAGGCAGGCGGATGCCATCGAATGTGCCTCGATGGGTTGCTGGTCAAAGTGAGCGCGCGGGCCGCCCCGGCGGTAAAACCCATTGCTTCCGATGGGCCGCAAGTGGCCGTTCTCGGACGTTTGCACTTCCGCCAGCCAGCGCAACGCTTCCAGGCCGCGCTCAAAGACCGCCGGTTGTCCCGTTGCGCGTCCGCTTAGAATCAGAGCGTGCGCGAGTTTGGCATTATCGTACGCGAGTTCCTCTTCAAACCAGGGCCAGTCCGGTTGAGCGGTCCGGTCGTAGAGCCCCATCAGTCGTTCGATAAGCGCTTCACGGACCTGTTCAGCGGCGCAGTCTCCGCTGAGCCGGCGCAGGTATTCGTGAATGCCGATGAGGCTGAAGGCCCACGCGCGCGGCGACGTGAACGAGGTCACCACGGGCAGCGCCTGCGCGAAGAGGTGGCCGGCCATCACCTGAAAACTCCGATGGGGCGAACGCCCCACACCCAGGCCCAGCGCCCAGAGCGCGCGCGCGTGACAGTCTTCCGATCCGGATTCATCGAGCCAGCGGCGATCGAAACTCAGGTGATTATGGAACCGTTTGGTTTTGACATCGAAGGCATGATTCAGAAAGGCCGCGCAAGTCGTGGCCAGCCTCCGCGCTTGCTGCGGCTCCTGCTGCAACTCATCGAGCAGCACCGCCAGAATGAACGCGCGCGCATTGTCGTCCGTGCAGTAGCCTTCCGAAAAATTCGGCACGGAAAAGATCGCATGTTGGAAAATGCCAGTCGAATCGGTCATTCGCGAAAGATGATCCAATCGCAATTCCGGGAGCGCCCGCGGGGCCTGGTCGAGCGTTTTTGTGGCGAACGACTTTCGAGAGAGCACCGCTTTTTCGAGACGCGCCTGTTCGAAGGAGCGCATATAGAGCCGCGCCACGTTGTTCCAAACCATATCCCGACCCAGCTTGTACGCATTCTTGCGCATGGCATGACGCCGCGTTTCGTCACGCAGCAATCCGGTCACTTCGCGCGCGATGGCCTGGGCGTCGCCGAATGGCACCAACACGCCGCGTTCCTCCGCCAACAACTCGACGGCGTGCCAATACGGGGTGGAGACAACGGCTTTGCCCGCGCCAAAGGTATAAGCGAGCGTGCCCGACGTGATCTGCGCTTCGTTGAGATAGGGGGTGATGTAAATGTCCGCGGCGCCGATGAATTCCTTCAGTTCGTCGAGTTCGACGAAGCGGTTGTAAAAGATGACGTTCTTTTCGACTTTGTTCTTCTTTGCGAGTCGTTCGAGGCTCAGGCGGTAGGCTTCGCCCTGCTCGCGAATTTCGTTCGGATGCGTCGCACCCAGGACGATATAGACCACGTCGGGGAACTCTGAAAGGATGGAAGGCAACGCGTTGAGCACATGCTCGATTCCCTTGTTCGGCGAAAGCAAACCGAAGGTGAGGAGCACCACTCGTCCCTCCACGCCGAACTGATCCTTGTAATAATTCGGATCGACAAATGGGATGTCCGGGATGCCATGATGGATCACGTCAATTTTGGCGGGTGGCGCGTGGCAAACGTCCTGCAGCATTTGCCGGCCGCGTTCGGTCATCACGACCAACCGGGTCGAGCGCGCGATCAATTCCTGCATCACGCGCCGCTGGTCCGGGTTGAGCTCGAGCAAGACGGTGTGGAGGGTCGTGACCACGGGCATTTTTAATTCCCGCAGCAGAGCCAGGAGATGGCTGCCGGCCGGCCCGCCGAAAATCCCGAATTCGTGCTGCACGCACACAATGTCCGCATTGCCGATGTTGAGAAAGTCCGCCGCCCGCTGGTAGGACGGCAAATCCTGCTCCTCTATTTCGAAACGGACCGCTCCCGGATATGCGTAGCCGCCAGGGATGTCATTGACAGGCACCGCGAAGCACTGGCTTTGAGGGTGCTCGGCCGCCACGGCGGCAAGCAGATCCGAGGTGAATGTGGCAATCCCGCATTTGCGCGGCAGATAATCGCCGAGAAACGCAATCTTTTGAATTTTAGATGTGTGTTTCAGAAGCGTGCCTCGATGTTTGATTCATAAACGCCTTACATAAAGCTAGCTTTGTGCCAGCAGGTGCTCGATGCTTCAAGGCAGGACAATAACCGCTTATGAAGCCACCGTTTCCCTTGCACCCACCGGAGGTGGCCAGCGGGAAATCACCCGTGGCTTCCCGCTAGCCACCTCATGAATGTCAATCCGCGATTCTTCGGCTTCGGCCTGGCGGTCGTATTGCTCATGGGCCTTGTGGGATGGGCGGGTCAAACGGCGTGGCATCGACTTAGCCAACTGCGGAAGAATTTCGGCGCGATGCAACACGAGAGTTTCCACCGCGCCGAACGTTTGGAGACCGGCATCCTGAGTCCGAACGAGACGGCGCTGGACGAGTTTGTCGAGGATTCGCAAGAAGCTGTGGGAGAACTGCAACATCTTCTGATGGCCTTGGTGGTGCTGGCGCTGGTTTTGGGGTTTACCGCGACGAGCTTGATTTATCGCGGGAAGATGGGGCCGCTCCGCGCGCAACTTGTCGAGAGCCGGGCAATCATCGGGCGGCAGGAAAAACTGGCCGCTCTCGGCACCCTTGCCGCCGGCGTTGCCCATGAGATCCGCAATCCGCTCACTGCCATCAGCGTTCGCCTGCACGGCTTGAAAAAAAGCCTTGTGCCAGAATCGTCCGAACACGAAGACGCCACGGTGATCGGCCAGGAGATACAACGCCTCGACCGGATCGTCGGAGACGTTCTGCTATTTGCCCGTCCCGCGGAACCGCGATTGGTTGCTGTTACCACTGAAAGTTTGTTCCACCGATTGCGGGGCCTTTTAGGGGTGCAATTGGAGAAAGCCGCCATCCGCCTGGATGTCAGCACATCACCGGCGTTGTGGATCCGGGTTGATCCAGACCAATTTGACCAGGTATTGATTAACCTCGTTCAAAACGCCGCCGAGAGTATCGGCCACGACGGGACAATTACTCTTCGCGCGCGAAGCGGCCTGATGGCCTCGGGTAAATCGCCGCGCCGAGGTTTCAAGGCAAAGGCGGGTGACGCAGCCCAGGCAGTCATTTTGGAGGTGATCGACACCGGAGCCGGAATTCCAAAGGCAGTGCAAGACCGGCTCTTCGACCCGTTCTTCACGACCAAAGAAACGGGGACCGGGCTGGGACTCTCGATCGCGGCGCGCATAATTGAAAAACATGGCGGCGCCCTCCAATTCGAAACCGCGGTTGATCGCGGGACGACTTTCGGAATCGTCCTGCCGCGCGAGGAGACTCTCGAAAGCGAAATCCCTGGTTCTCACCCGCAATTGGGTCGCTTCATCCATTAATTCGTCAGTTCGTACACCATGTCCGTAACGAACCGCTTGAACGTTATGATCGTGCGACGTCAGGTCGCTTGAAGTTCGTAGCCGATTACGGCCAGACTGTATATCGCGGCGGTGTCGGATCTCAAGACAAGCGGACCCAAAGTGATTGGCAGTGCGCCGGTCGAGGTAACCGCGTGGATCTCCCCCGGCGTGAAATCACCTTCGGGCCCGATCCAGACTGCAACGGAATTTGGCGAGCGCTGTTGCTCCGCAGCGAATGCCTCTAGATAGTGTCTGGGATGCCGGGCTCCGTTCTGAAGGCTCGCGATCAACGTCATATCCCGTTTCTCGTTTCGCGACAAAAATTCGCTCAACGTGACTGGACATTCGATTCTCGGCAGCCAGGCTCGGCCACACTGTTTGATCGCCTCCACCGCAGTGGCAGTCCATTTCCGGACTTTTCCATCGGCATCCTCAGGATCGAACCGCGGCACCGATCGTTCGCAAAGAATCGGGACGATCGATTCCACTCCCAATTCCGTCGCTTTTTGCACGATCACTTCCATCATTCGTCCCTTAGGGATCGCCTGCAAGAGGGTCAACTGATACGGCAAAGGTGGAATGTTGTGCTTATGAATGATCTTGAGCCGAGCTGAACGCCGGTCCCCATCCACCATCTCGCACATGAACTCGTGACCAGCACCGTCCAGCACGACGAGGCGCGCGCCTTTCGTCAGTCTGAGAACACTGAGCGCGTGATGGGCCTCGCTTTCCGTTAGCGTGAGTTCGCTTTCGTGATGAACAGCATCCTGTAGAAAAAATCGATGCACGATAATTCCTTTAATTGTGTGTTATGAATTTGTCTGCGCGTTTCTGGAAACACGAACCCTGAGAATGGGCGCACTGTTGAGAGTCCCAGCAGGATCTCGACAGTATTGGCGGCGCTGTTTAGCGAAAAAATCCCTTCGCTTTCTCGAAAAAGCCTTTGCTAATCGGATTCACCGTCGAATCGCAAATCTCCGCGAATTCCTGGAGCTTGGCTTTTTGCGCGTTGTTCAGGCTTGTCGGAACCTCAACAGACACACGAACGTGGAGATCCCCATAACCGTAACCCTGCACATTCTTGACTCCTTTTCCCTTCAAACGAAATACAGTGCCGGTTTGTGTGCCGGCTGGGATTCGAATTTGCGACGTTCCTGTGAGTGTCGGAACTTCGATCTCCCCGCCGAGGGCCGCATCGACAAAACGGACGGGAACTTCACACACCAAATCGTCACCGTCCCGAACAAATAAATCGTCGGCTTTCACATGGAGAACGACATACAGGTCCCCGGCAGGCCCACCTCTGCCTCCGGCTTCTCCGTTGCCCGCGGATCGAAGCCGGGAACCTGTATCGACACCGGCAGGAATTTTAATCTTGATCCGTGAGGTGCGTTCCTTACGCCCACCGCCCCGGCAGGTTTTGCAGGGTCGCTCAATGACTTTTCCCGCTCCCGCACACTGTGGACACGGCTGTGCGATACTGAAAATTCCCCGTGACGACACGACCTGGCCCCGTCCCCCGCAAGTCCCACAGACTTTTGTCTTCGATCCGGATTCCGCCCCTGTGCCCCGGCAAGTCTCGCAGGCGTCCATTTTTGTGAGAGAAATCTCTTTCTCACAACCCAAGACCGCTTCCTGAAAAGTGATTTCGATATCGTAGCGTAAGTCCGATCCCCGTTGCGGACCGCTCGGGTCGCGCTGTCCTCCTCCGAACAGGTCGTCAAAAATGCTTCCCGAACCGCCACCGCCACCGCTGAATACCTCTCGGAAAATGTCGAAGGGATCGTGAAAACCCCCGGACTTCCCTCCGCCGCCGGCTCGCATCCGCGGATCGAACGCCGCATGCCCATACTGGTCGTACGCCGCCTTTTTTTGGGAATCACTGAGCGCCTCGTAGGCCTCTCCCAATTCCTTAAACTTCTCTTCGGCCGCCTTGTCGCCGGGGTTCTTATCCGGATGATATTTCAGAGCGAATTTCCGATACGCCTTTTTGATGTCGTCAGCGCTCGCACTCTTTTCCAGGCCCAAGACCTCGTAATAATCTCGTTTAGCCATAGAACCTTACTGGACCGTTTTTTTTGCAACCACCACACTAGCCGGCCGGATGAGGCGCTCTTTGAGTTTATATCCTTTTCGAATCTGCTGCAGGACGCTTCCTTCCGGGAAGTCAGCCGACTCCTGTTGTGACACCGCTTCATGCCAGACAGGATCAAACGGTTTATCCGTGGCATCAATCTCCTCCACGCCGGATTCAGTCAAAACAGCTTTGAGCTGCCCATGAATCATCTGAACTCCGGTTTTAATCGATTCCAACACGTTTTCCTGTGTTCCGTTCGCCGCGGTCACCGCCATGTCAAAATTATCCAAAATGGGTATCAATTTCGAAAGCAGCGACTCATTCGCGAACTTGATCGCGTCAAGACGTTCTCGAGCCGCCCGTTTCTTAAAGTTTTCGAAATCGGCGCTCATTCGGAGCAACCTCTCCCAATGCTCATCCGACTTGGCGGCTTTGGCTTTCAGCTCGTCTAGTTGTTCCGCTGTGAGCGGTTCCAATTCAACACCTTGGCTCGCATCGGGTTGCGGTAACACACCTGGCGCTCCGGTGTCGGACGGCACGTCAGCCATCGCCTCGTTCTCAGTCACTGTCGATTTAGTCTCGTCGTTTGTCATCATCATCTCATTATTCGTAATCGGCGGCACAATACACAAACACCAGGCATCGAGCAACAAGGTTGCGCCCGTAACAGCATGTTGCGTCGTTCAAGAATTCATATAACATTGTCCGCACAACTGCGTTTCTATGAAACACCACCCATTCAATATCGAAAACGCGTTTCTAACGCGGCGGGAGTTCCTTTCGAGGAGCGGCATGGGAATGGGCGCCCTCGGATTGGCCTCGATTCTCCCGCAAACCGCCGCTCAACCCGCCTCTTTGTCCCCGTTGACTCCCAGAACGGCGCACTCGCTTGGAAAAGCCAAGCGCGTCATTCACCTTTTCATGAACGGCGGACCGTCGCACGTCGATACGTTCGATCCCAAACCACTGCTGCAAACGTACGCCGGGAAACTTCTGCCAACAAAGAACCTGAAAACCGAGCGGAAGACAGGCGCGGCGTTTCCATCCCCTTTCCAGTTCGCAAAACATGGCCAAAGCGGAATCGAGGTCAGCGATCTCTTCCCGCATGTCGCCGAGAGCATTGATGACATTGCCGTCATTCGATCGATGCACGCGGATGTTCCGAATCACGAACCATCGCTGCTCCTGATGAATTGCGGAGAAGCGCGCCAGATTCGTCCAAGTCTGGGTTCCTGGCTGACTTACGGGCTCGGAAGCGAGAATCAGAACCTGCCGGGTTTCATCGCGATGTGTCCGGGAGGGTACCCGATTCAAGAGTCGCAAAATTGGCAGTCCGGTTTCCTGCCGGGTGTCTATCAGGGAACCTATATCAATACAAAGCACACAAGCATCGAGAAGCTGATTGAACACATCAAGAGCGACACAAGCACACAGTCCGAACAACGCTCGCAGCTCGACTTGCTCCAACAGTTGAACCAGCGCCATCTGTTGCGGCGGCAGAAGGACGCCCAACTGGAGGCGCGCATCCAATCATTCGAACTGGCATACCGAATGCAAATCGACGCCACGGACGCGTTTGATGTTTCGCGAGAGCCTGAGTCCATCCGAAAGATGTACGGAGAAGGCACGCAGGCGCGTCAAATCCTAATCGCACGGCGTCTGTTGGAACGTGGTGTCCGATTCGTCCAAGTTTGGCACGGAGCCGGGCAGCCGTGGGATAACCATGACGACATCGAAATCAACCACCGGAAACTGGCGCTTCAGTGCGACCAGGCGATCGGCGCGCTTTTGAAAGATCTCAAACAGCGCGGGATGCTGGATGACACGCTTGTCATTTGGGGCGGAGAGTTCGGGCGAACACCGACGGTGGAGCTACCCACCCCTGGATCCAACGCCGGAAAGATCAACGGGCGAGACCATAACCACTACGGGTTCACAATGTGGATGGCGGGCGGCGGCGTTAAGGGCGGTTACGTTCACGGCGCCACGGACGAGTTTGGATTTCAAGCGGTCGAGAAGAAGGTACACGTCCACGACCTTCATGCGACCATTCTAAAGCTCTTCGGCTTCGACCACGAAAAGCTTACATTTCGGCATGCGGGCCGGGATTTTCGTCTCACCGACGTTCACGGAAACGTCGTCGAAGAACTGATCGCTTAATCGATGCGATTGATCGTATTGTAGATCTCGTGCCGCACCGGTGTGCCGTCCGCAGCGGCGATGTCGAAGGCGATTTTCATCTGCATGGCGGGCCGCATATCCGTTATCTCCAGAAAGACCGTCGTCTTGTCCGCGCTTAGGCGAACTGCCTGAATCGTTAAAGAGTCATGCCCCTCGCGGTCCGGTTGATCCACGGAATAATGCGGGGAACCATACCTTTCAATCCAGCGATAGTTCCACCGTTCGACGCTGTAATCCTGAGAATCACTCGACAATTCCGGATCGAGGGGCGTGTCGAAAGTGATCGAAATTCCATCCGGTTTGGCTCTCAAATCGATCGGCAAATAGAACGGTTTGCCCGTGTACCGGAGCCGATGCAGCGCGCCGTACCGGATTCCGGTGGATTGCCAGACGCGAAGGCCGCACACATAGAGTCCCCCATCAATTGGACTGAATCGTCCACGAATTAGCCCAGAGTCGAATCGCAGCGGCAGTCTCACAATACCTCCCTGAATCTTGCCGCTAACGGATTCGCGAAGCACAAGGGAAAGAGTGGATTTTCCGTAGGAGGTCAGCAGCAACTGTCCTCCCAATGGACCCCAACGATCTTTCGGGATCCAAATGGGCGAACCGGGTGAATTGTCGATTCCATGCGGAATCCAACACAACGGATCCTCAAACTGTTCAGGAGTCGCCCCTTGGTGCGCTGTCGGTTTCATCCCATAAAACCCGCCCTTTTTCACCCAATGAACACAACAGGTCGGCACCCAGTGACCTTCGTTGTCGCTAAACACCATTTCGTCATTCGGACCAATCGCCAAACCGTTGGGACCACGCAAACCGGTCGCGAACCGCGTCAGCTCCCTGCCATCCCTGCTCAGTTTGAACAACACACCCGCGTGCGGCGTCTCGACGTTTGGCGGCCAAGGCGCCCCCTTCGTATAATAAAAATCGCCCTTGGAGTCCGTCTCCAGATTCATCGTGTACTCGTGGAAATTCTCCGCCACCATCGAGTCATTATTGAAGTTTTCATAAAAATCAGCCTCGCCGTCGTTGTTCAGGTCGTGCAATCGCGTGACTTGATCCCGGCCAAGAACGAAGATCGCGTCGTTGACAATCTTCACCCCGAGCGGCTGATACAACCCCGTCGCAAAACGCTTCCATGCTAGGTCTCCCAATTGCTCGGAAATCCCTGAAACAAGCCAGACGTCTCCACTCACCGAGGCAACCAGCGCCCGTCCGTCGGACAGGAAATCTAGGCCGGTGCAGCGAATCCACGAGTTCCACGGATTTTTTTCAGGAACCGGCAGTTGATCTACGGCAAGAGGCCCGAATTCCTCTCCCATGGTTCCTTTTGTCGTCAAAGCCGGCATCCACCGTGCCGGTCCCGGCCGGCAACACTCGGTAAGATCGGGAATCGCCGGAGCATTCGTCAACGCCGCCAACAGACTCTCCGCAGATTCAGCAGCGGCGTCAGTTTCTTTAATCTCGGGCCCAATCCAAAGCTTGAGTTGAATTGGGTTTTGAAACGGAGGCAGTTTTAGGCAGAGATGATCCTCAAGAATTATCCACTGCGCTTTGTCCGGCAGGCCCTGAAATCCGATGCTCCGGGCTCTCGCATTTGCGGAGACACGAGCGATCCCCACCGATTCTTGATTCGACTGATAACTCCGCACAAGCCGTTGTCCGTCCGAAGGCGGCAAACTGCAGACCCGGAGAGTGAGCTCCCGCGTACTCGAGTTTAACCGAAACGCGCGTGTGAAGAAGGACGTCTCATCGATCCTTTCGAAGCCTGGCAATTCGATCACCTCGCAATCGGCAACTGAGTAAGCAAGCACTGTCTTATCCCCGCTCACATAGAGCCCCCGGTAATGCGCCCAACTATCCGGCAACGGACCGTAAGGCTGTGCGCGAGGATCCTTGAACGTGCCCGAGGCCGACCAACCGGGCCCGCTCGCAGTCGAGAACTGCACGTCGCCCTGAACGCTTGGCACGCGTTCAAGACCATCGCGCTGAGGATACCACTCAAGGAATCCACCCGTCCAAGCGGCGGAAAGCCGCATCAGATCGGTGTCAAAACAGACAGTGGCGAAATCGTTCGAACCGACTTTGATTGCGATACCTTTGTAGGTGACACTATTTCCATTTCGAATCGTCCAGGAGACAAACGGACCGTGGTCCATGTCGTTCATACTCACCGATCGGGCGGACGAGATCGTAAGAGCCAGAATGCAAGAGGCTAATGTTCGTAAGATCATATTGGTGCTTCAACTGGTTAGATGGCCAGACACTACTCTCTCTTCGGGAATGGCGGCAACGCAAGGATTCTCGGAAAACCGATAGTCAATTGATGTTCTTTGAACGGTATCAATTGAGCTTACTAGTGAAGCCGGGCGGTGGCTGAAGGAATCAGGCTCTCGTGGGCTAAACTTGGGTAACGATTCTGCCGATAGTAATGGAAGAAGCGGGGTCTCCGGATTGAGTCAGCGAGGGTTCAACGGACACGGACACGGACGCGTAAGACGGATGAGTTAGATGAAAAGTGCAATTCCAGAAACTCGGTGCGGCAGGATGATGTTGCATCTTCTATGCATCCTTCGGCACCCGCAGAATTGCCGCTGGCATCTACGCGGAATATCGCGGGAAATGCGCAGTCCGACAATAAAAGCGAATCACGCCCGGATCGGAATTTCCGGAAGCCCTTCTTAACAAGCGTATTCGAAGCAAGCCTTCCGCCGTATAGACTGGCCCACCGATTTGACGCCATCTGGTATTAAAACCTCAACTACGGTAGGGCGACACTGTGTAACACTGTTAGCCGAAATCTTGTTTTCTTGAGAAGATTTTTGGGAAGTGGACCACTGAGGACAGGTTACGGAAAAGGACCAAGTTGCAATAGGTCGGAATTTGTGTCGTCCTTCTTCCGTGAAACGAGAGAGGGCCGAGATATTCCATATGAATCGCTGCCAACATGAAAAGCATCCGATGCAGAAGAATTTGACGAGATTTTGATGAACGCGGCAGCCTCTTGGACTGCGGTGACGAGCAAAGCGATTCACCGCTTTCGCGTCGGCGAGTCCGAGGGCTCGGGATTTCCAAACAACTTGGTTCCATGTCAAAAGCGGCAACTGCGCAGGCTCCGTTGCCGCACTCCAGAACCTGGCGGAAGATTTGACGAAACCCTGAATCGCGCTGCGAACGTAACGAGTCGGAATTCGTGTCCTTCTCCTTCCGCGAACTCCGTCGTCTATCAATCCCTCATTTGGTTGGGGCTTCGCCGCGCTGTGAAGCCCTGAATTCTCCTTGAGGCGTCCGGCCCGCCTAAAATGGGGTTGTGGGAACGGAGAGTTTCGGGATTCCTCGGTGTTTCCGTTGCAGCTTCTCTTGTTGTTCGATCTCTTCACGACTAGGTCACGGCTCCCCAGCGTGGCGCCCCACCCAAATAGGCCCGCTTCCCGCGTCATATTGACCTCGACACGGCGGTGGCGATCCTTGAGGTTTGGTCTCGTTTAAGATGATTGCGCGGGTGACATTGGATATCGCGATTGGAAAGGAGTTTGACTATCTCATTCCAGAAGAATTGGAGGATGAGATCGAAGTCGGCACTCGTGTCAAAGTCCCTTTTTCCCGACGCGAAGTTCTTGGGAGTGTCACCGCACTCTGCGCACAATCCGAACACGAAAATATCCGGCAAATCCTGAAAATAATCGGAAACCAGTCGTTGCTGACGGCCAAAGTGCTGCGGCTGGCCCGATGGATTGGCGACTACTACTGCTGCCCGGCCGAGACCGCATTGAAAAGCGTTCTGCCGGAAACGGTCCGGAAGGAGCAGAAAGGATGGCGCGAACGATTATTTGTGCGTGCGCTGCCTCATGCAGACGCAATTCCCAAATTGACAAAGCGCCAGACCGAGCTTTGGAACGTAGTTCAGAGCCGCGGCGAACTTCCACTGCGCGAGTTGCTCGATTTGACACAATCCACTTCCGCCACGGTCCGCAAGATCGAGGACTTGGGCCTCGTTTCCATCCAGCTCAAGATTTCTGAAAGGGACCCTTACGCGAACGAAGTGATCCTGCCGACTCAATCGCTCGGACTGAACTCTGATCAGGCCATCGCCCTAAGGAGAATCACAGAAGCCTTCGATCGATCTACGGCATCATCCGCTGAGATCATCCCGAAATCATCGTGCAATGAAACTGCGGCGTCCGCGCGCAATCGGACGGATGACCCAGCCACATTTCTCCTGCACGGCGTTACCGGAAGCGGTAAAACGGAGGTCTATCTCCAAGCGATCGCTCACGCATTGAATCTCGGAAAAGGCGCGATTGTTTTAGTTCCGGAGATTTCGCTGACACCCCAAACCGTTGAACGTTTCAAAGCCCGTTTTAGTTCCGGACCTCTTCGGACGCTCGTTGCGGTGCTGCATAGCCATCTTTCATCCGGAGAACGGCATGACGAATGGCACAAGATTCGACAGGGCCGCGCGCGCATCGTGATTGGCGCTCGTTCCGCGATTTTCGCGCCGGTGGATCCGCTCGGTCTCATTATCGTGGATGAAGAGCATGAGCATTCCTACAAACAAGAAGAGGCGCCGCGCTATCACGCGCGTGATGTGGCGGTGAAGCGTGGAACGGACGAAGGCGCGGTGGTGGTTCTCGGATCGGCCACTCCGTCGATGGAAAGCTACTTCAACGCGCGCAGGGGAAAATACGCGCTTTTGGAAATGCCCGTTCGCGCGGACGACAAAAGAATGCCGATCGTACGCGTCGTAGATATGCGGAGCGAAGCAAAAGCCGAAAAGGGCGTGCCGATATTTTCATCAGTCCTCAAAGAGGCCATCGCGCGGCGGCTGGAGAGAAAAGAGCAGGTAATGCTGTTCCTAAATCGGCGCGGATACGCCGCCTCACTCCAATGCCCGCTCTGCGGTTTTGTAGCCGGTTGTCCGAATTGCAGCGTTCCGTTGACCTATCATCGGAAAATCGAGAGCGTCTGCTGTCATATCTGCGGACATAGCGCGGAAGCCCCAAAGATCTGCCCCGAAACGAAGTGCCGCAACCCGGCGATCCGATTCGGCGGACTCGGAACAGAACGTGTCGAGGAAACCCTGTCACGACTCTTCCCCGAGGCGCGCACAGTCCGCATGGATTCGGATACGCTCAAACGCAAAGAGGATTACCGTCGGATCCTGGGAGATTTCCGGACCGGCAAGATTGACCTTCTCCTCGGCACCCAGATGATTGCCAAAGGGCTTCATTTTCCGAATGTCACGCTCGTGGGGATCATCTACGCGGACCTTAGCCTTCATATGCCCGATTTTCGGGCCGCCGAGCGAACGTTTCAGTTGTTGACGCAGGTCGCGGGCCGGGCCGGTCGCGGCGATGTGGAGGGCGAGGTCATCGTGCAGGCATTCACGCCGTTCCATCCGGCGATTCAATACGCGCGCCGCCACGATTTTTTGGGATTTTACGAACAAGAGATCGAATTCCGCGAACAACTGAAATATCCGCCCATCGCCCGTGCTGCGATGCTGACGCTGCGCGGCCGGAACGAGGACAAGGCAAAATTCTCCGCAGAACATCTGAAACGACTCATTGAAAAGGAAATTCCTGGAATCCCGGACCTAATCATTGCGGGCCCGGCTCCCTCCCCCTTGCTTCGCGCGGAGACCTATTACCGGTATCAAATCATGTTGCGAACGGCGCGCATGACTAAGCTCACCGAGCGACTGGCCCCCGTCCTAAAATCTCTGACCCTCCCCGAGGACGTGCGCCTCACAGTTGACATCGATCCCGTGAACTTGATGTGAGCATTTCTCGACAGACCGCGCCTTCATTCCAGACCTTCCGATATTCCTAAAGGTGCTTCCCAGACTTGATTGACAGGATTCCATTCCAAAATATTATGGAAGCATGAAAACGACGATTGATATTCCAGATGGAACACTGAAAGAGGCCATGAAATTCACCGGCGCTAAAACCAAACGCGAGGCTATCGTGACTGCGGTGGAGCGTTTCAATCGTCTTAAGCGATTGGAAAGATTGAATGCGCGGGTGAGGGGACAGTTCCGCGACTTCATGACGCCAGCTGATCTTGAGGCGATGCGAGAAGCCGACAAGCCCACGTCTCGTCTATGAAACTTGTGGACACGTCGAGTTGGGTGGAGTACTTGCGCGACCGCGAGTCCGAGGCCGGTGACAATGTAGAGGTTCTGGTACTTAGCGGTGAAGCGGCGTGGTGCGACATCACACTGGTCGAATTGTGGCACGGCGCGCGCGGAGCAATGGAAAAGCGTGAACTGGCGGAAATGGAGAAGGAAATCGAGCGCATTCCCGTGAATGCGCCGGTTTGGCGGTGTGCTTCTAAACTTGCATTGCGATGCCGGGAAAACGGAACCAACGTTCCCATCAGCGATATCATCACCGCCGCCTGTGCCGTCACGCACAAACTGGAGTTGGAACATTGCGACAAACACTTTGAGGAAATTATGCCGCTGGCGAAGGCCCTTTGAAATCGCTCAAAAGGCACGACTTGTAATTTGAAAGTGCTCGCGCACACTACGGCTTCTGATCCGGAGAGTATCCGAGGCATTGTGAATTGACGAACCACGTGGCCGCCTCGACATGGACACGAACCTTCAACTTCCTAGCTCAATGTCCCACGACGAACGGGCGTTTACCCTGATCGAGCTCCTGGTCGTCATCGCGATCATCGCGATTCTCGCCAGCCTGCTGCTGCCCTCGCTCGCAAGCGCAAAAGCGCGCGCGCAGCGAATCAAATGCACGGCCCACATAAAGCAGATGGGTCTCGGCTTCAACCTTTTCACGCTCGATCACGACGACATGTACCCGCCCTCCGCGTTTGCGACCGGAGATTATCGATATCAACTGTCGTGGGACGATTACCTTCACAAATACATCGGCGGCAGCGCGCCGGAAGCCGATTTGCTCGTTGGTGTTTCCGGTGGCATTGCTGATCGCAGCACCATCCCTCAAATCCTGAGATGCCCCGCGGATAAAATAGAGATCAGCATCACCTGGGCGACGTTTGGACAACGAAGAACGTATGCGATGAACTACGCCGGGCCGGGGTTTGTTTTAAGCACATCCACCTCTACGCTGCCTCCCCCGACTCACGGCGTGGGGATCTACTACAACCTCCGCGGAAGCGCGGGAGGGACATTGCCGAGTTGGGAACCCAGAGGCTACAATGCGAGCGTGGTCGGCGATCCGTCGGGCACGCTGCTGCTCGTCGAACAACCCGAAGGTGGAAACATCGCCGGGAACGACTGGCCGTCGTTCTCCCAAGGACCCACCGGACCCTCGAACGGAGACCAAACGCCTTTCCAAATCGCCGTCGGCGGACGGGAACAATGGGGAGAAAAAGCCTACGGCCTCCACGGAAGGCGTTTCAATTACCTCTTCTTCGACGGCCACGCCAGCATCCTCAAGATCACGGATACCGTCGGCTCCGGAACAACGAACGCGCCCCGAGGAATGTGGACGATGAAAACGGGGGATTAACCGAATGCGCGAACGGAGAAAGACTATTCTTCATAACGAAAGCTCCGCAGAACAAGTTCGTGAATTTGGAGATTCAATCGTGAATCGTCCTGGCGGGTGCTTGCCGTAATGTGAATGACCGGTCTGCCAGTTTTTGAAAGGAAGTATTCCCGGCTTGTTACCCGGATACCGACCGTTTCTCCAAAATCCCGGTCGATCAGAAGCATATGACCAGTCGCACCGGATTCAGTAGTGACGGATTCCATGCTCTCGATGACAACATTCAAGTTTCTTTTTAGGAGTGATGCTTCGAATCGTTTCGCTTCCTCCAGAGTCGAGTTCCACCCAGCGCGCTGTCGTAGCTTGAATGTCTCAGTCGCGGAAGGCCGGAAAATTGATCACCCAAACCCTTCTCAGATGGCACGTGTCTCCTCTTCCTGTTCCGAGTACTCCGTGTTCCCTCAACCCCTCATTCGCTTGCGGCTCCCCCCGCGCTGTGAAGCCGTGACTTCTCCTTGTGGGACGAGTGTCTTGCAAATTGGAGCTGTGGAAACGCCGGATTGCTTGGATGTCTTGGTTTTTCCCTTGTGCCTACTCGTTCGGGTTTTTCACCCCAAGAACACAACCTGTCACTTTTCCTTGTCGTCCTGGTGTTGCAGGAATTCCCAACCCACATGCTCTTGGGCTAACCGCTTGCCGGAGCGGAAGAGTTCACGTGCCGGCTCCGCGAGGTCGCCAAGCCAGTCGCATAGGGTGGATGCCGGCGGTTCGCCCTCCCACGGTTGACCCCGGTCAGCGCCCAACGCGAGCAACTGACGGTAGCTCCATTCATGCGGTTCGACTGCGGACAAGCCGGCGGATCGGGCTCGGGCGGAGGCTTCCTGCGGAATCAACAATCCCTGCGGATCGAGGTCACCGAAGTAGAGCACGCGGCGTGGACCGCCCAATTCTCCGAACAGGTCCGCGAGATAACGAATCCCATCCACAAAACGGTTGCCGCAGCCATAGATCACCGCACTGAACAGCCCCCGCTCCACATTCCATCGGCAGTAGGAATGCCACGTGGCTGCATTCTCAATCGCTATGATCGGCCGCGCCGCAGCTTCCAACGATCCGCGCTTCCAAGCAAGCGGTTCCCCGACGATCTCGCAGCGAAGTGACGCAAGGGAGAGACGATCTGGCCGAAACAGAGAAGAGGAAAACAACGCGTCGAGCCGCTTCTCATCGCCAAAGATCCGCAGCGAACGCTCTTTAATGGGAACCGTTGGCAATGCATCCCGATCCGAAGCCAGGAAGCCGTTTAACTGCCGCAACTCGTCAAAGGCAATCTGGATGCGACTCTGCCGGACAAATTGCAGCTCCGGCGCCCAGTCGAAATCACGAATCAACCGCGTCTCTTCATCGGATGGGGGCGCGAATCCGAAGGCCGCCTGCCATCGAGATTCCTGATCGAGCGGCAGAACAATCCGGTGAATTAAGTGCGGCCGATAACGAACCGGCTTCAGTTGCACCCAGCCCTCAGCCGCCAAAGCCCGTGCGTCTCGTTCAGTGTCGCTTCGATCCGTTGCGGAAACGATCCCCGCCGTCTCCAGAAGATGCTCCCAATCCCGCGTGAATGGGCGCGAAGCAGGCTCAAGACGATCGCCGCGCGCTACGCGCCACTGAGCGAACAACTCGCAAGCAATGGCCATGCGCGTGGGATTCATGACCTCAGGTGAGAGCCTCCATTGCCTCAGCCATCGTCGTTAGAAGCGGAATGTTCTCAATACGCTTCACATATCCCTCGGCATCACGCTCCACCTCTTTCTGGCACATAACCACCGTCTGCGCGTGTGGCACCATGACCCCGAGGCGTTCCGGTGGGAACGCCATGACAAGCTGCAACTGGAAATTGTGCGCCAACGCCAGGCAATCTTCGATGCCGTCACCGGAAAGCTTCGAAAACGCTTCGTCCATTACCACAAGACCAAGCTGCTGCGAACGGTTGGAACTTCGATCACCCCGATCGTAAACCCGCCGGAAGGCGGCCAGCATCGAGATAAAGAACGGCGCTTGGTTCTCGCCCCCGCTGAGATTGCGACCGCTCCGCCCAAAGGAAATCGGCGGAGCGTCGGGCCGCTCGGCGGGAACCATTTCGAGATCGTAGCGATGATAGTTTCGGTAATCCAGCAAACGGCGGGCACGATCGTCGCTTTGGTCGGCTGCGTTCACAGCGGCCATCAACTCATCCTTGGCGCGCTGAACGTCGGGTTCCTGAATGGCAGCGGACAAAGGATCGGTGGGTTCAAGACCAGAATCGAGCAGCCTCCAGATCGTGGTGTAGGCGGCATCGCGGCGCTGGCTGATCCGATAACGGAACTTCCCTATCGGCTGGCCCAGGTAGCTATCGAGCAATCGAATGGTGTGTTGCGCGTCGGTGATGCGCCGGTTGAGTTCGTTCAGAACATTCTCCTCCAAACGGCGTTCCCATTCGCGCTTGCGGTCTGTGGCGAGTTGGCGGGATTTCTCCAGCTCAACGGTTTCCAGAACATTAAGGCGGCTGTTCCAAGCTTCGTTGCCGTCGTCGCCGGACGGGAAGTCGTGCTGGTATTCGGGATGACACAGATTTCCGTGTTTGTCGCGCACGGTCGCGAGCTTTTCCCGCTCATTATTGCGAAGACTTCGCGCCGCAACGGCTGTTTCGCCGGCAGCCTTTTCCAGGGTCTGACCCGCCTCAAAGGCATCCGCCCATTTCGGATGCTCGCTCCGAAATCGGTCGCGTCGCTCCGCTAACTCACCGTCGAGGATGCCACTGAACTTTCTGCTCAACTCCACTCGACTGGCCTGCACGGCAACCTGAAGCGACGGAATTTCCTGGTTCGCGGATTCCAGGGCTTCTTGATGGGGTCTCGTTCGCAAGCTAAATTCGTCCCGCGACTTCAGCAAGCTCCCCACCTTCCGGTCGAGCGCGGTCTTTTGATTCTCCAATTCTCGAAGCCGATTCTGGCGTGTCTCGCGTTCCGGCGTCATCAGCAAATTGATTGTTTCAGAAACGCGGCTTAGTTCGGTTTCAAGTCCGGGCAACTGCGGCAGCTCGGCGGCTCGGTCAGGCAGCGTCGCATCGCCCAGTCCGCCCTTGCGTCCGTTATCCAGCCAGGACAGCACATCGGCGAGGCGTTGTTTCTGCGCTTCCTGAAGGGCGCGGCTTTCGTTTTGTTCCCTTTGTTTGGCGGCGCGCATGCGCTCCAATCCTTCCCGTCCCAAAGTCAGTTCCACCGGCGTGGCCGGTTTCAAGCGGCGGCGGAGGGGCGCGCGCTTGAAGATGCCATCGGGAGTGATGGCACGAGCCGCCTCGCACTGTTCCAGTTCCTCGACCGATTCGACACAGATCACCTCTGCCAGCAGATGCTCGACGAATAAGCGGGCGATAGGATGAGTGACTTCCACCTTTTCAAAGAGCGAATTCTCGCGGGCTCGGGAGCGAAGCTGGCGCGCCTCGGCAGGATTCAATAGCGACTCTGGCCTTTGTCCCGGCGCAATGTTGCTAAGAAGCTCCAAAGCGTCCCGGTAGATTGCCCCTTCATTCACCACGATAACCCAGCGATCGCGACCCAGAACCAATTCCAACGCCGGCCACCAACGTTCCGCCTCGGGCTTGACCTCGATGAGACGGCCCAGTTGCTCGACGCGGTCCCCATGTTTCTTGCGCAAATCCTGGAAAAGCGGAAAAGACCCCGGCGCTTGTCCCTTGGACAGATTCTCCAAATCCTCAGTCAACTGCTGGAGGCGATTTCTGCCAGTCTTGATCGCGTCTTCCAAAGGGCGCACAAGATCACGGACATCGTTCCAAAGATCGTTGAACCGCCCCGTGAGTAGCTGCATGGAGTCGAGCCTCTCCCTGTCGGTGCCAGAACGGAGCCGAGCCAGCAACCTGTCGTCCACCACAAGTGCTTCGACCAATCCGTCCAGAGGAAGCGTGGCGCCGTGCTTCAACCAGTTCATCCAATGGTAATGCCGGTCGTCAAGTCGCTGGCGCGTCGATTTTTGCGCTTCCCGCAGACAGTCCACTTTGTCCTTTAACTCGAGCTTCCGCCGATCGAGTTTGTCGAACTCGACCTCGGCGGGATCCTTTTGAATTTCAAAGCGCACATCAGCCAGCAGCTTTTCCACACTGGCAGCTTCGTTTGCGGCCTGCTGCAATTCCTTCAAATCGCCGGCATGTTCCGATTCCAGGCGCTTCATCTCGGCGGCGTGCCTGTCTCTACGTTCCTCGGCTTGAAGCCGCTTCAGCTCATGGATGATGTGCTGAAGGATCGCTTCCTCGCGCCGTGATTTTTCGTAAATGCTATGCTGCTCAGCGATGCGGCGAAGAAAGGCGGCTTCGTCCTCCTGCTTTTCGAGACGCCGGCGGGTGTCGTCGTAGGCGCGCACCGCCGTCCGCACATCGCGCACGTCAAGCGGGCTTTCCTCCAGGATGAATTCGCGGATGAACCGCTCAACGTTTTCTTCCGGCTCGAACGCGATGGCTTTCGGGAACGTGCGCTGGAAGGCGGCCAGATCGAAGTTGAGATGGCGCGGTGCGGCCATTTCTTCAAGGTAATCGCGCTGGCGGGCAAACAGGCACTCGTTGCCATGCTCGCGCCGCAACCAGGCGCGAAACGTATCATCGGGAAGCATCTTGCCCTCTGGCGCAATCTGGCCGAGGTCCAAACGTTCAGGAACGAAAAAGTAAGTGTGCTTGGGGGCGGCTTCGGGGCTGGAGAACTCAAGCCGGATTCCCCATGTCTCACGCTGCACCTCTTGCCGGTTCCGATCTCTTGGGCGGGTGAATTCGAGCGCCACCAACGTGACGCCGTTGCGCCGCAGGAAATGGCGCTCGCCGTTCCGAATCTGGTTGGTGTCGCCCAGACAATAGCCAGCCAGATCGCGCCCGCGGGAGGCACGGTCTCCCGAAGCGCGATAAGCGCCGCTGCCCGCGGCGGCGCGATTTGCCCGCCAATGTTCGCCCAGCAGAACGTACTGAATCAGATCGAGCAGGGCCGACTTTCCCGTGCCATATGCGCCGGAGATCAGGACGTCTTCTTCGACATCGAACACCTGCCGGAATCCGTACCAACCCAGAGCGATAACACGTGTGAGGGAAATGCGTTTGCTCATTGGAACGTCTCTTCGGAATCGACCGCAACTTCGCTACCGGGAGTTTGGAAAATCGCCGACTGCTGCTCCCAAGCGGAAAGATTCTCGAAAGGGATGGTGCGCGGGAGGGTCGGCAAGATTTCCACTTGTGATTCCCCAAAGCGGTTGGGGTCTTCATGCCATTGCGCCCGCACCAACCGGCGGCGGCGCAGGGTTGCCAGCATTTCCCGCAATTGGGCCTCCCTGGGCAGCTCGATACTCTCGAAATAGAGTTTCAGGCGCTGCCAGACGTCGTTGGCGGTGACAACCACCGTTTCCACGGGACGTTCCATGCGCGCATCGTGATAAATGCGCCACAGCGTTAGAACGAGAAGCGTCTCCGCTTTATTGAATCGCGCCACCAATCCGCAGTCGCCCGGCACGGGGCGAAGTTGGAAAATAGGACGGTCAGGATCCGCCACAAGTTCCAAATGAAGGGGCGCCAGATACTCCGAGAGCTCGCGCTGATATTCCCGGGCAAGCAGATACAATTCCCGATCTCTTCCAGAGTCTCCGATCAACGCTCCGTGCGAGAGCAGTTCCGTCAGCACATCGGAAAACGCGGGACGGTCTTCGACACGAATATGTTCCCAGAAAGCGGGCCAAGGCAAAGACATGGTCAGGAGAGTCGTTCGAGGGTGAACCGTTCCACTAAGCGGCCAGCGTGAGGGTCGCGCGCGATGCGATCCGGTTCCATGCCGAAATCGGCCCGAACAGGGTGAATGCGCCAGCGAACCATCGCGCGCGAGCCTCCGCTCGGGCCGCGATCAAAAGCCAGCGCCGCGAGAAGATCAAGCAAGTCATCTTCAACCGTGATGCGCAATTGCTCCGTCGAGATGCGGCTCCCCTTCGCCGGCATGTGCGTCTCTACAAAGCGCGCGGCGCGCTGCGGGGTGAGCACATTCAGATTGCGGCGGCGGATTTCGTCGGTGGCTGTTTCAGATGCCCCTTCCAACGACGACATTTCCAGAGTCAAATCCACCGGCAACCGCTGGCGGCGCGGCCGCGATAGCGAGTCAGCACCGAAGAACATCTCCACGACGGGCGACAGCAAGGGCATCCCCGGCTCATGCGCCAGCGCCGCAAACGAGCCACCCGCGTAAGCCCGGGCGGCCCCGTCCATGTAGGCCTTCACCTGTTCGGGGCGCCGGCCGCGCATTTCCGTTTGATAATGATAGCGCGCCGCGGAAAGACGGCTGAAATCAGCCATGCGCCCATCGATCAACCGCTGCTTCACCGGAACGGCCGCCAGGTAACGCTCCAACCGCGCCAGCCATTGCTCCGCTTCCGCGTAAGCTGCCGTGGCATCCAGATTTCTGTGTTTTGCAAGCCCTTCCGCCAGCCTTTGTTTCGTGAAGGGATTATAAAGCGCTTCCTGCACCACCGAACGGGCTTGGTTGAGGCGCGGCAACAGCCCGGCCTCTTGGAGTGAGTCATAGCAGATCATGTGTTCGCCCGAATGGAACTCGACGAGAAATCGTTGCAGCGTCTCCTGCGCCGACTGGCTCGCGCGCTGGGCCGTCTCGTGCTGCAGAATCAGCACCTCCACCGCGTGCATCTGGTCGTCCGCCCGTCCGGCGCGGTCGAGTAAATCCTTGACCGTCTGCCGCATTTCCTCCGGCCCGAGACGATTGGGATCGAACACGCCCTCGGCCAGCAAATCGCGGCAAAGCGAGCGCAGCGTCGTCGAAAAATCTTTCAACTCTTCCGGTCGGTCTTCGGCGAGATCGGTCAGCAGCCGGAGCAACCGGCGCAACGCCGGGGAGATCAGGACATAGTGCTCGTCGAGACTGACGCGCCGCGGCTCAATCCAGTGCGCTTCCAAAAGCTTGTTGAAGAATTGACCGGCGCGCTGATTGAGATCGCGAAATTGGCCGCCCTCGTCCTCATCCAATTGAATATCCGGATGACGCACCAGCACGTCGCGAATCAACAGGCGGGCATCGTCGTAGGCCACCTGTCCGCCTTCGTCGGCCGCCAGGACCAATCGCTCGGCGCAATCCACGTAGATCGCCGCGGTGGGCCGGCTCAACGGACGGAAGAAACCGCCGCTAAACAGCGGGGCGAGCTTCTGACCGATCGTAGGTGATTCGCTGGGCGACACGCCGATTTCTTAACACGCCAAAAGTCGATGGCACGAATCTTTTCTTCCGCCGCGAGCGTCAACCGAATTGAGGTCATGTCTCAATCCTCTATTAAGAGCCTGATTCACTTCGAGTTCTTCGCGTTCTGGCAGGTAAACCGCTTTCTTAGGTTCACCGTCGTCGTCGCTGCTGGCCTGAACGTTCCTGGTTAGACGAACCGGCGCGATGAGAGGGACTGGGTTGATTGGATCGCCGCGATTGCGCATTCCGTTTCGGACTGCCTTGACTTTGCTGATGAGTAAACTGGCGTTTGTTGTCGTCCGGATGAGGCGCCGGCGCGGCCGCCGAATAATTAAAGTCATCCGCCCGTTTTCGCACAATCCCACGTCCGATAAAACGTTCCAGAGCGCGCAACTCGCCCCGATCCTCCGGAGTCACAAAACTGATCGCGTCGCCAATCGCTTTCGCGCGCCCGGTGCGGCCGATTCGATGGATGTAATCCTCGGCATGCATCGGAAAATCGTAATTTACGACGTGTGAAATGCCGTCCACGTCAATGCCGCGCGCCGCGATATCCGTCGCCACGAGCACCCGCACGGCGCCGGACTTAAAATCCTTCAGCGCTCGGAGCCGCTGGTTTTGAGAACGGTTCGAGTGCAGCGTTGCTTGCCGGATTCCCTTTTGTTCCAGTTGCCGCGCGATGCGATCCGCGCCGTGTTTCATGCGCGAGAAAACCAGGACCATATTCATCTCCGGCCCGCGCAGCAAATGCAGCAACAGCGGCGTCTTCAAATGCTTGGGCACTTCATAGACCAACTGGGTGACCGTCTCGACGGGATTCGAGCAGCGCCCCATGCGAACCATCTTCGGCGCGCGTTGAAACTCGTGCGTGAGCGCCTCGATCTCCTTCGACAATGTCGCGGAAAACATCAGCGTCTGGCGCTGCTTCGGTAATTGTTGCACGATGCGCCGGATCGAAGGCAGAAATCCCATATCGAGCATCCGGTCGGCTTCATCCAAAACGAGATATTTCACATTCGAAAAATTCGCGCATTGCCTGCCCATCAGATCAAGCAGCCGCCCGGGACACGCAATGACCACATTTGCGCCGCCACGCAACGCTCGGATCTGCGGCCCTTCCCCCACGCCGCCAAACACTGTCGCGACCGTCAAGGGCAAGTGTTTGGAATAAATCCTCACATTCTCCTCGATCTGCACCGCGAGTTCGCGCGTCGGCGCGACGACCAAGACTCGCGTGCCTCGCCCGGGGCCTCCCGGTTGCGCGGCGAGCTTCGTGAGAATGGGCAATGTAAAAGCAGCCGTCTTTCCCGTGCCGGTCTGCGCTATCCCAATAACGTCGTGCCCACCGATGATCGGGGGAATCGCGGCGCTTTGGATCGGCGTCGGCTCAGTGTAACCCGCCTCCTGCACCGCTTTCAAAATCTTGGCATCAAGGCCAAGTGGTAAAAATGACATAGCCGGGCAACATAACAGCCGCCCGGACAAAGGCACGCATTTAACGCGGCTCGCATCGTTTTCCAAACTCTGTGCGGGATCTTACCCGGATGAACGGGAAAACGAATGCGTGTGGAAGCTGCTCTCCTGATATTCAAAATAACAGGCCAGCCCGGCCAGTTGCTGAAAATGTTCCGGCTCGAACTCGATGACCGCGGCGGCGCTGAGACAGTATGATTGCTGGCGGCGGGAAACCAGCGATTGCCGGAACAGGCTGCCAATGGTCTCGCGTCCGTACAAACGCAAATATCCTGGACGCGCTGAGAGACTGAAAATCTCCTCCAGCCACGGCGTGCGCAGCCATTGGAAATCAACAGGCAGTTTTGGCTCGTTGAAATCGTAATCACAACCCGCGTGCGACGCGTCGGCAAGCACCCTATCCCCTCCTCACCCGGCCCTCGTGTTTGGATTTGGTCAGACTCTTGCGCAAACAATTGGCCGAAAAGGCGCCCGTCTTCGCCACGGCAACGACCCCGGCTACAAACGAACGGATGACACAAGCCGCCGCCGCGTGATTTTTCCGAATTGCCGCCGCATCGGGCGCATCTCCGAATGAGGGCAGACCACCCTCCGCACTTCCGCCAAGAAGGACGCCGACGACTCTC
>JAQBVM010000337.1 GCA_027623095.1 Verrucomicrobiota bacterium | reverse complement strand
GGGATCAATGCCAGGAAGCAGGTGTGAAATTCTTCTTCAAACAATGGGGTGGCGTTCGCAAGAAAGCTGTCGGACGAACTCTGGAGGGGAGAACCTGGGATGACAGGTCTCGGTTAGCTCACGAATTCAGTTCTTTAGCGGCATGAAACCCGATCTGAGCGCCGACGCAACTTCATGAGATGCTCGATAGAAGGTTAACGAGAAGGCAGACCCGGTTCAAACAGGCCTACCTCGCGTTCGTGTGCGTACTTCGTTTCAGTTTGCCGCGCCAAGAATCTTGCGTCCGCGAGATTCGGTCTTGGGCTTCGTTGCTGCTCGCGCCCGCCCCTTGGCCCACGCTCGCAGACCGGAGATTTGCTCGCTCATCAGTTTGCTCAAGGGAACAACCTGGCTGACCTGCATCATGGTGCTCAGATCGTTGGGTTCTTCTTTTCGACTGAACCCGTCATACAACGCATCAATAAATGCCTGTTCGATTTCCGAACCGGTCCAGCCCTCGGTAGCCTTGGCCAACTGTTGGGTGTCGAATTCAGCCGGTTGGCGTCCGTGCTTTGCGATGTGGATGCGCCAGATGGTTTCGCGTTCTTCGTGATTGGGAAGATCGATGAAGAACAATTCATCGAACCTGCCTTTCCGAAGGAGTTCCGGCGGCAATTGACTGACGTCGTTCGCCGTAGCAACGACAAACACGGGAGCCGTGCGATCCTGCATCCATGAGAGGAAGGTTCCGAATACCCGGCTGGATGTCCCCCCGTCCGAGGATCCTGAGCTCTTCGACCCACTGAAACCTTTCTCAATCTCATCGACCCATAGGACACATGGGGCGATGGCTTCGATCGTGGCGATCATGGATCGCAGGTTGTTTTCGCTCTGGCCCACTAATCCACCAAACAACCGTCCGGTATCCAGCTTGAGCAAAGGGTGATTAAACACCGAGGCGGTCGCTTTGGCGGTCAGTGATTTCCCGGTTCCGGGAATGCCGACAATCAGCAATCCCTTGGGGTTGGGCAATCCGTATTGCCGGGCTTCCGATCCGAAGGCGTATTTCCGTTGAACAAGCCAGTATTTGAGCAGTTCCAGCCCACCAATATCTCCGAGAGATTCCGTCGCCGGAATTAACTCCAACAGCCCGCTTTTCTTCACCTCATTTGCCTTCTCACGCCCGACAATTGTCGCTGATAACTGACCGCATTCGACGATGGAGAGAGCAAATGCGTTCTCTGCTTCGACAGTCGTTAATCCGGAAGATGCGTCGAGCAGCGTTTCCCGCAGTTCCGTTCCAGGCGGTGTCTGATTGGCAGAGGTGGCGATCTGATTCAGAACCCTCTCCAATTCCGCTTTTCCGGGCAACGAAAAGGGAACAACGACAAACTCCCTTTCGAGTTCTGGCGGCAGATTCAGACGGCAGCCAACGATAATCACCACTTTTCCTTTGGTTTTACCCATTCGAAGCCGGTCTTTCAGCGCCCGCGTCAATACCGGGTTGGCATCTTCCAGGAACGGATGGAAATCCCGTAAAACGCACAGACTGTTCTCCGGCGTTTCCTCCAGAAGCGCCACAACTTCCATAGGTCCCTGCGCCTCGCGCGCGGTTCCATCGGCGGTATCGATTAGACCCTCGGTGACCGACCAGGCATACAACCGGTATTCCAACGATTGGGCTATTGCTTTGAGTTCGGCCTCCACGCGCGTTTCTTCGCTCGAGAGGAGGTAGATTCCGGGATAACCCGCCCGGATGTAATTTGTGATTTTTGATGTCATAATGTTCCTTTTGTTTTGATGTTCGATTTGAAGACCGCAGTCCCGGTGTTTCCTCCAAGGCTGCGGAGCCTAATTTTCCTCCTTAGTGTTGGCCTGCATCGAAGCAGTCCTGGCAGAGTTCGGCGCCGTCGGGGCAGCCGATGATATAGGGAACGCTCTGGCCGCATTCCCCACACGTTTCCGAGAGGCCCAACAACTGCCGGGCTTCTTGGATGAGGTCGTTGAGCGCGGCGATCGCATCCTCGGAGCTGGGTTCGTAAGATTCGCCGTTATCATCCAGTTCTCCCTCATGCGTCAGGTCAGCGACACGTTTCGCGAACCCAAACAGCTTGGACTCGCCAGATTGATTACATTTCGAGCAGAGCATTGAGTGTTTTCCTTTCCCAATGGAGGCAGGTTTCTCTGGAGGGATGCGCGAAAGCGACGGCTTCCGGATCGGAGGCGAGCCGCACTTCCCAAACCTGCGCGGTATGATTGAATTCGACCGTGCCGGCGCGTTGCAGATCCAGCCGGCCCAGTTCCTGAAGCGGCAACGCCTCGGTCCAGAGACAGTGAGCTGTGCCGCCCGGTCCAAACGTGATAATTTGTGTGTTCATAGGTCCTCCTGGAAGGCGAAGTAGTAGCGAGGCCAGTGCTGGAAGAGCACCGAACCCAGTTTGTTATCAGCCTTCCGTTTGACCACCGCGAGCGGAGCCGCGAAATTCAGAACCTCGAAGTCGGCAGCCAACTCCGCCAGGTTCCACACGAGGCCGTATTGAAGTTCCAGGTCGGGGCGTTCGGCCGCCTGGGCATTGATGTGCGCCATAAGAGCGCGTCTTGTGTCTTCTGTTGAATCGATCGATGTTGTTATCATTTGTGAATTCCTTGTTGATGGTTACTAAATTCCGGCCGCCCACCCGGCCGGAGATGTTCCGCTCCATCTTCCCGAGCCTTGTGGCTGGTTCGATCCTTGTGGGGGGAAGAGAGGAGGCACCGTTGAACGCAGCCGGAGGGGCTTGGTGTCCTTGTTTCCAAACACCTCCTGAGCGCGCCTGAACTGAATGTGACCGTCGGCAGCTTGGAACTGCGACGGATGCTTACTCCTTTATCTGAAAAGCATCGGACTCTTTGATTCCGCACGACGCCGCGAAACAGCGCGTATGCAGTTTGAAATCAAAGACTGCCGATGCCTGATCGGCGTTCATACTCCGTTTATTCCTCACCCAGCGCCTTGTTCTCGGTGAGTTCTTGCAAGTCGATGTCTTGGCGTTCGCCGTCGCTGACGTCGAGGACAGTGCCGATGGGCAGCAGCGAGTCCCGTTGCGTCATCAACTCCCAGGCGCGTTGGCAGGCTTCCGAGGAAGTCATCGCTTCCACGTCGATGGCGAATTCCACGCGATAGGATTTCATGGTTTGTCCGCGTAGTCCCAGGCGTGAATCGGGCGTGAATCTCCTTTGCCACGGAATGCGGCGCGTGTGCCGCGAGGCAGGGAAAGCCAGACCAAATACGCGAGCTGTTGATTCTCGAATTCTTCCACGCGCCCATCGTGGAAATAGATCCGAGCGGTATCGATTTTGGATTTCATTTACTGGATGCGTTTGAATCGGAAGCAGTCCTGGTTTTTGAGCAGTCGGCCTCGAAAGGTCATCTCCCTCCGCTTGAAGGTGATCAAGCTGCCCCGGTTCAGGATGGTGGGTGTTTTTGCTTTCATGCGCAGAGCTTTTGTTGGTTGGTTCTCCGGTTCTTCTGGTGGTACTCAGGTTTCGTTTGCGATCGTTCCACGGTTCCCAGAGCTTCCTCCAGGGCTTGAGTGGCCTCCTTGCAACTGGTCCCGATGAATCCCACCGCTTCGATGTGAATCTCACCCGCGGGCGAGACAATGATTTCAATGGTGCGTTTCATGGCTAAACCCCCATTAGGCTGAGTTTGATTGAACCGTTGTGAAGCAACTTGCGCTGGACGATCAGTCCCCGCTTCTTGGCTTCGCGAGTGGCCTTGTGAACTCCGTATAACTGAAGCAACCGGCCAAACTTCTCTCCAACCTCCCGTTCCACGTGGCCATCCCATAGATCGGTGACCAGGCCGAACTGACCGTTGTTCTGCCGCACGACCGCAATGTCATACGGGCCACGAAGCTGGATGATATACTCGCCTTGGTAGCGGTTTGCCCCGAATCCTCGCGCCTCGGCCTTCTCCAAAACGGGAAGGTTGAGTTCCGCGCAAGCATCTTTCAATGCCTCCACGTCTTTGATCTGTGTCTGAATTGTTGTGAAATGACTCATAGGAGTCTCTCCTTTCAATGAAAACGCCCCATGCCGGTTTGTTGCCGGCATAGGGCATGGGTTTGTGTTTAGGCCGCCAGATGAAACTTCCGTTGTCCCATCTGTCCGAACCGATCCACCAGTTCGCGGCTTTCGTTTTGAGCGAGTTTTCGCGCCATTGACGCGAGACCTTGCAATCCTTCCTGTAATCTCTGGCATGCAGGCCGGTTTTCCCGGTATTCCTCGGCTGTGCGGACCAGAAACTCCTGCCGCACACGTTCCAGTTCAGCTTCCATCTGTTGATCCCCAACGAAGTTCAGTTTCTTGAACTCGTCGATGAATCGAATCAGACGGTTGAGCGTTTTCTGGTGAACACCGGTTTTCCCGGAATGCATGCTTTCGAGCATCTCCTCGCACAGTTTCGCGGTCTCTTCGCGCAACGAGGACACGCATTCGCCGACAAAACGCTCCACATCGTAATGGATGCGTTCGGCGGCCAATCGTGCTGCTTCATCGCGAGCGGCAATGATCGCGCGTTGTTCTCCCGCCTCAATCAATCGAAGATCCAGGCCTTCGGGGGCTTTGATCTGATAGAACTGAGTGTTAAAGGAGAAACGGTTTTCCAAGTGCTCCGGAAACGCCGCTTCGATGGTGGCAACCAACCGATCCGGATCCGCGACAAGCCGCCGGGCTGTTTCCCGCCATTCCTCAACCGCGTTGAGGCGCATTTCGGCGTAACGCCCGAGAAAGTCGGACTTTGCCAGCGTGAACTCGCCCGCCAACTGGTTGATTCGATCAAGCGTCTCCTGAAGTTTCGCGTTCGGCAGGAAACGACTCAATCCTTTGAGAAACGGAAACGTGCTGGCTTCGATGAGCGCATGAGTCCGGCTCTCAATTAATGTGAACGGCTCCAAGGCTTCTTTCGAAAGAAGCTTTTTATGCCCCAGGCTAATCAGCCGTTGAGTGACTTTGTCCGGGTCAAGACCGAGATCCTCGGGTTTGAGTTTTGTGGTGGCGCGCCAGTAACGGATTGACGCGCTAACAAGCACACCCTCGTGGGTGAGCACATCGAGTAACGAATTATGGTTCATATATCCTTTCTTTGATTAACGTGAATGAATGAAGGCGCGGCATCCCTCGTTATTGAGAGGACACCGCGTTTGTTTCTTGGGTCTTTGAAAACGCTCCGGCTTTAGAAAAAATAGCCCAGCGATTTCAAGGACGAGTGCCTGTTGGCACCTATGATGACATGATCCAGGACTTCGATCTTGAGCAATTGGCCCGCTCGAATGAGATCCCGGGTGATTTTGATGTCCGCCTCCGACGGTTCCGACTGTCCGCTCGGATGATTGTGCAGGAGCACAATCGCCGATGCGGAGATCGCGATTGCCGTTTTGAACACTTCGCGAGGATGCACAAGCAAGGTATCCAATGTGCCGATGGAGACGAAGTGATGACCTTTAACCCGGCGCCGCGTGTTCAAAAACAACACGACGAAACATTCGCATTCCGAGTTAAAATTTGGGGTCGTGACCACATGGGTATTCCAGTAGTCAGCGGCCCTTTCCGGTGTGTCGCAAATCTGCATGTCCTCGGGAAGAGGGCATTCGCGCAGCGCGACAACTTTGTATTCTTTAGGTTGGGATTTCATAGTTCTCCGAATGCCGCCAAGGGGGTGTGAAGTTGTTTTCCTCCCGCTAAACCAACGGCGGCGATCGAATCAGCCTGGAGGAAACGACAGAGTCGGTTTGCCAACTCTCAGCCAATCAGGTTTCTGATTTCTTGAGGGGACAATCGATCGGGTTGCATGCCGTCGGTGTCGAACGTGACAATCCGGACATTCAAACGTGTGGTTAACCGCTGGAAGGCCTCTTCCCTACCTTTGCGTCCCGCCTGATCTTCATCGAAAAACAAGACGATTTGGCCCGTTGGACCTGCTGTCCGGACAATCAGCTCTTCCTGGGCTGTTGAGAGCCTGCTGCCCATGATCGAGACCACTCGTCTGTGTCCCGCCTGCCAAACCTTCATGCAGCCGAAGAATCCTTCGACCACAACGAACGGTCTATTCCCGCTGACCGCAGACGCTCGATGCAGATTGAAGAGCTCCAGGGATTTCGCGAATCCCTTGGGCAGCGTGTATTTTGGAATGAATCCGGATGGATTGCCAGGCCATCGCCCAGCGTAGGCGACCAATTGCCCTTGGGAATTGTGGATGGGGATCACGATGCGACCGGCCATCGTTCCTTTCGAACAGTAACCAACGCCAAAAGCGTCGATCGTTTCCCGCGACAATTCGCGTTCTTTCAGATAGGCGTGATTGCAATCGAGATCTTGAAGCCGAAACTGAAGCGGCCGATTCCCTGTTTTTCTGAACCGGATTGCGGGCGCAGCCACTCTTTCTGGATCGTGACCGTTACGAGTCCCGTTCTTTTGGCTGAAATCGGTTCCGTTCGATTGAATCGGGAACCAATCCTGAATGAGCAGTGCAGCCTCTCGAATTCCGATGCCTTCTTTGCGGCTGACGAAATCGACGATGCTCCCTCCAGCCTGGCAGTCTCCGAAGCAAATCCAACAGTTCTTGGAAAGGCTGACTCGAAACTGCGACCGATTGTGACCCTGATGCAGAGGACAGGCTCCGTTGAGTGTCTCTCCGTTGCGCTGCAATCGATCGGCCAACCCGTAATGTTCCAGCACTCGAATTATGGGAACCGATTGCTTGAGGGCATCGAAGCCGACAAACGATTGTGTCTTCATTGACATTCCTTTCGTAAAAAACCAGAAAGGAGAGTTCGGGCTCTCCTTTCCGGTGTGGTGTTAGTTTTTTAGGAGAGTGATCGAGCGATTGAATGCGACCACCTCGGTTGTGAACTTGCGTTCCCCGTTGGTTTCGTAACTGGAAGTGATAACTCGCCCTTCCAATTCGACGTAGGTTCCCTCACCACCCTTGGTAAGGGACCGTTGCAGATCTTCGGATGGACCGAAGACCACGCATGGAACGTGTGTTTTGCGTTCCTTCTGACCGTTCTCGTCAAATCCGTTTTGAGCCACGACCGTGAAGAGCAAGACCTTTCGGTCGGTGCCTCTCAAGACCGCGTCTCGGACGAGAGTTCCTGACAATGCGCAGATGTTCATAGTTCCTTTCTTGGTTAGCCCGTCCGACCCAAAGGATGTTTTCCGTGAGCACACCGGGTGCGTGGAAGTCCGACTGGGAATGACGGGAAATGTGAAGAGCTCGCGCTAAAGGTAAGCGCAAAGCTTGTGTTCTATCGAGGAGTGGATTCCAAAAACCGGTTTCGTGAAAACGAAACTCGGATC
>JAQBVM010000336.1 GCA_027623095.1 Verrucomicrobiota bacterium | reverse complement strand
AGTGAACGGCTGCCTGACGGGGACTTCCACCCCGCTGTGTGGTACGCATTCACAGGCGCACGACCGCGGCTTGTCCCAAGCCGGAGCGATTCCGATCATATGGATGAATCAGCTCGTTTCAGATGCGGGGAATATCTTCGGATTGCCGCGGGCTGGGCCAGCCCGCGCTCCTACGATTGTTCCAACCCGTCGGAGATGCACAGCTTTACTGAGATGACCGCAGGATAAACGGCGCGGAGTACGTTTGTAATCCCGCCTTTAGCCGGGACTACGAACACTGGGCTGTCGCCCATCCCTCTGCCTTCATCATTTTCCCGGGTGCCGGGTAGGACGACGAATTTGGGAGATTCAGCCGTCCCTGCGGGACTGGCGCAATCGTGAACTCGAACCTGGCAGTGAACTGGCGGGCGATTCTCGGACCTCCCGTCGGGAGGCGGAGACTGTCAAGATGTCCAAACGTCTGTGCGCCCACGAAGGGCGCGCGCTGAAGCCACGTTGCCCATACTGCTGGCAACTCTGGCCTAAGGCAACGTAAGCCATGCCGCCACGGGGAAATGGTCGCTTGGATACTGGCCTTCCTGTTTGAAGGTGATGATCTCTATGGCGTCGGTTTTCACTCCGCCGCGAGTCAATATCCAATCGATTCGGGATTCCCCCGCCCGAGGGCCGTTGAAATTGTGAAATGTGTTGACCCGTTCGCCGCGATGCGTTGCGGCGGTCTCCCACGTGTCCGACAAAGCGTCGTCATTCACAAGGATTTCATAGGCTTTGTTGGCGCGCGCGGCGGCGTTAAAATCGCCCGTTAAAATAACCGGCAACGAGGTATTGAGCGCATTGATTCGCTTGAGTATCAACTCAGCCCCCTTCTCGCGCGCAATTTGGATCTGATGATCGAGATGGGTGTTGAATAGATAAAACTCTTTTCCCGTTGGGCGGTCTCGAAACCTCACCCACGTCACCATTCGCCTGTTCGAATTGCCCCACGAAGTGGAGCCTATTACGTCCGGAGTATCTGACAGCCAGAAATGATCGTATTCAAGTGGCTCGAACCGGACCTTGCGGTAGAACACAGCCATGAATTCGCCACGGCTTCCACCATCACGTCCGAGACCGATCGAATCGTATTCCGGCAAATCCTGATGGAGGTCCTTGAGTTGTTGGTACAATCCCTCCTGAATTCCAAAAATATCCGGCGAGACCCTTTCAATGCAGGCGCGCGCCACCGGACGCCGCTGCGGCCAGGAATTGGGCGGATTCGAGCTCGCATACCGGAGGTTGTAAGTCATGACGCACAGTGTTTCGTTTGGGTTGACCTCCGCAGCCGCGCCGCACACCATCGAACAAAGACCGGCCAATCCGATTGATAGAAAATATCGCATAGCGCTTGTCGATTTATCAGTGAATCCGGTTCGCGACAACTAATCCTTTCGGATGCGCAACGCGATGTCGCCCGAGAAAGACGGCGAAACGAGCACAGTTTCTCCGAGTACGAACTGAAACTTCTCCTTCTTTTCAATGATCCCAGTCTTGGGATTCATCCATTCGATTGTGTAGGAAGCTTTGCTCAGGCCGAGCACGAGCTCGATCTCCGAGTCCTCGCTCGTGTCACCAAACACTCCGGCAAACGGCGAACGGCTCGACCAGTCAAAATCGATCACGGCATCATCCCGGCTTCTCCAAAGCCGATTGAATTGGGAACCGCTGAAGTACTTTCCACGGATCCCGTGTTTCACTCCGATCGGCAAAACGAACTGTGATTCCGGCACGATCTCCTTTTCCTGGCTGGGACTTGACCAAAACAGCCGCATCGTGGCGTTCCCCCCGTTTTGATAATACTCGAGTCGAATGGAGTGCGCCTTGCCAGCAATCATCTCGACTGTCCCCTGATCTTCGCGAAGCGAATGATCCGTCCAATTATCGATGATCTTCCTGCCATCAATGAACAGCCTGACTCCGTCGTTTGAGGCCGTGTAAAATGTGTAATTCTCCGAATACCGGGGCACGATCTTTGAATCCCATCGGACAGAGAACTGATCTTTGGGAACGGGCGTCTCGCTGATATAGACGGCAAACGCCTCGTCGTCTTTCCGCAGCGCCCGTGCCGTGTGCCCGAGAGGAATCCCCTTCTTGATGAAAGAGGCGTCCGGTTTCATGTTCACGAAATCGAATCCATGCACGAAATCCTTCAGAATCTTGATCTGCTGCCGAAAGCCTCGATTCCCGCCGCCTGGCTGTGTCTCCGGATAAACGAAGGTTCCGTCCTCGTGTCCCACGGCGAACGAATAATCGAGATGACTGAAGAGCCCGCCGCCGCTGATAATGAAATTCCACGCCTCGATTCGGTATGGCAGATCATCCGTTCCCCGAAATCCGGTTTCGTTGTCGCCGATGACTTTGGGAAGCCGGTTGTAGTTTAGGATCACCGCGTCGGGAGGGCTCGCATAATGGAAATTGAAGATTGAAACAGCCGGGGACGGGTTTTGTATCCGTTCCGAGCCGTTTGCGATATTCATCGAAATCAAGTGTTTGCCTGGAAACGGTTCTTCCGTCTCCACAATCAAGTCGGCGATATGATGCTGCCATGCAGTCTCGACACCTCCGAAGTAGGGCTCGTTGCACACCTCATAATAAACGTTATCAAAAGGCTGCAGCTCGGTAACAAACTTGCGCACCATTTCCTCCTGAACAGCCAGCAAATCGCCACTTTTCTTCAGCGTATAGACGTTTGTTCGCGCGACATCTCCGAATCCATTGATATTGTTCGCGCCGCGAAAAGGGCTCAGTTCCCATTGCATTTCCTCGTAGAAGGGACAGAACAACACCATTTCAACCACAATTCCGCGTTCGAGTGCCTTTCCCACAAAGTCCTTGAGTCGCTCAAAATAGGCGTCGTTCCACCGAGTCAGATCGAATTTGCCACCTCCGTTCACGTAACCCGGCGTCTCGCTCCGAGCCCATGGGGCGATAAACCGATTCGTTGCCGGCGCGAGCGTGTTCTTCGCGATGCGAAATGCGCCATCGGGCTCCACGTAAGCTCCCGAGAATGTTCGCGTATGATTCAGGCCATTCGTCTGGAGTTCGTTGAGATACTTCAGATAATCAAAATCGAGGTTCAAGACCGCTCCATAATGTTCGCCCGAACCCAATAGAATTGCCGGTTTCCCCCGAAAGAGAAAATAGTGGGGATTCTCAGGGTGCAAAGCCAGCGGAAGAACTTCGTTTCGCTGCGGTTTTCCGAACAACGCAAAGAAGGCTGCAATCAGCGGCGGAAGGACGGTTAAAGAATTCATCGACTAAACAGATAACAGGGCATCCCCCATTCAGCAATACGGGGAAATGCGCTCTTGGCAGCTAGGAACTGTTCTGTTTAGCTTTCACCGCCCGATGAAAAACTTACTCCGGCTGCTTCCGTTTTTGACAGCCGCATTGTCTTTTGCATCGAGCGCTCTCGCTCAGGACTTATCCGGTTTATCCGGTATTACCATTACTCCTCTAAATCCGGGACCCGACAGCGAGGTCATTCACGACTTTAAGTCCGGAATCACCATCGCCACGAACGGCGTTGTTGTCGTCCAAGGAACCACAAAATTGACCGCCGATACGATCCGGTTGAACGCTCAGACCGGAGAGGCGTTCGCGGAAGGCAACGTAACTCTGGAAAGGGACGCGAGTCTATGGCGCGGCGAACGGCTTGAATACAATTTTCAATCCAACGAGATTCAGGCCGAAAAATTCAGGATTGGCACGGGTCCACTATTTGCTGCCGGTCAACAGTTCAGGGCTTCTCCGACCAACAACACCTACACCGCCACGAACAGTTTTTTCACCTCCGACGATTTGGCGGATCCGGCGTACCGAATCCGAGCGCGTGGTTTGAAACTAATTCCTGGAAAATTGATCGAAGCCCGAAATGCGACGGTGTATGCGGGGAACGTACCGGTTTTGTTTTTCCCGTTCTTGTCGCGCAGACTTGAGAGTCACCCGAATTTCTTTGTGTTTACACCGGCGTACCGAAGTCTTTACGGCCCGTATCTTCTCGGTTCCTACCACTGGACCTGGAACACCAATCTTACCACAGTGTTAAACTTGGATTACCGCCAAAAGCGCGGCGTCGGATTCGGCCCCGACGTGAACTACGATCTTGGGCGATGGGGAAAAGGCTCGTTCTCGTTCTATTATCTGCGCGACCAAGATCCCGACGTCGATCCCAGTGGCGTTCCAATCCAAAGTGATCGCGAGCATCTCAATTTCTCGCACCAAACCACGCTCCGAACAAATCTAACGGCGAAGGTCGTCGTCAGGCAACACAGCGACGCCCAATTCGAACGCGATTTTTTCGAAAGCGAATATCGTTCCAATCCCCAGCCGGCCTCTTACATGGAAATGAACCAGGATTGGCCGAATTTCAACCTCAACGTTCTGGCAATTCCTCAGCTCAACGACTTCTTTCAGACGATTGAACGGCTGCCCGACATCAAGCTGACCGGTTTTCGGCAGCAACTTGGAGTTTCACCCTTCTTTTATGAAGGTGAAAACTCCGCGGGATACTTTCGCTTTCAGTCCGCCGAAGGATCGCTCACAAACGACTATGCCGCCGTGAGAGGCGACACTTTTCATCAGCTTTTGTTGCCGCAAACATTACTCGGATGGCTAAACGTGACTCCCCGCGTTGGCGGAAGAATGACGCACTACGGGGAGACGGACGGCGCCGGAAGCACGCGTGGCGAGCAAAACCGGGCTGTCTTTAACACGGGCGCGGAAGTTTCGTTCAAAGCCTCACGAACCTGGCCAGGAGCTCGAAACCGGCTGCTGGATGCAGATGGATTTAGGCACATTATTCAACCATCGTTCAACTACGCGTTCGTGCCGTCTCCGAGCAAAGCACCTCGTGAATTACCGCAATTCGACACCGAGATTCCCAGTCTTCGTTTGCTGCCGATCGATTATCCGGACTTCAACTCCATCGATTCCATTGACAGTCAAAATGCCGTGCGACTGACGCTCCACAACAAGATCCAGACAAAAAGGCGCGGCGAAGTGGAGAATCTCCTCGATTGGAGGCTCGCCGTGGATTGGCGCTTGGATCCGCGGCGAGATCAAGGAACGTTTTCCGATTTTTATTCGGACCTTGATCTGAAGCCGCGCTCGTGGCTCGTCTTAAATTCAGAACTGCGTTATGCCGTCGAAGAGGGTCACTTGCAGATGGCGAATCATCAGGCGACTCTCGAGCCGAACAGCGTCTGGGCCCTGTCGCTGGGCCACAGGTATTTCCGTGAGAATCCATATTACGGTCTCACCTCTGGAAACAACCTCATTCACAGCAGCTTGTTGTATCGGTTCAATGAAAATTGGGCGGGCCGAATCACGCACCACTATGAAGCGCGGGATGGATTGTTGGAGGAACAGTATTACACATTGTACCGAGATCTCAGAAGCTGGACATCGGCGTTGACGCTCCGCATTCGGGACCAACGCGTTCGGCCAACGGATTTCACGATCGCAATCACTTTCTCACTCAAAGCATTTCCACGTTTTGAGGTGAACGAAGAGCGCAATAAACATAACTTGCTTTTCGGAGGCTAATTATCGTGAACGTTGCTCTCAAATTTGGAAATTGAGTCAAAAATTAACATCTGCCGTAATACGTCTATGAACATTCCGCCATGCCTCAAGCGGGTCCGCAGAGGGTTCACCCTGATCGAACTTCTGGTCGTGATCGCGATTATCGCCATTCTTGCGGGGATGCTGTTGCCCGCGCTTACGAAAGCGAAGGAAGGCGCAAGATCAACCAAATGCAAGAGCAACATGCGCCAGATTATTCTGGGCGCGATCATCTATGTGGATGACAACCAAGACTACCTGCCGTGGGCCGGGGGTGTGGACCGCGATGAACCTCCAGACTGGGTCTTCGGCGGGCAACCTAGCGCGGATACGACAAACGAAAACTATTGGCGCCAGCCCCCGCGCACGTACGGCTTCCATGCGGAGGCGGGATCCATCTTTCCGTACGTCACTGGCTTGAAAATCCATCGCATCAACGGAAGAATCGATTTGAGCCAGACCAATACCTTTGAGGTCTATCGCTGCCCGAGCACAGGAATGATCGGGAAAGCGCTTCGAGTGAATTTCAGTGTTAACAATTTTATCGATGGACGCGAAAATCCCCCAAAGGGAGTTCTCATGACGCGGATCAAAACACCCACGCAAAAGGTGCTCCTCGTAAACGAAGATCCAAAGACGATGCACAACGCCAGTTTTCACCCGGGAGGAAGCGCCGGCAGCGGAACATTTGTTCTCCACAATGGCCGAATCAACATAGGCTTCACGGATGGACACGTCGAAAACATGAAACACCAGCGCGTCCACGAGATTCAGCGCGGACAAAACGCGGATCTCTTTTTCCAACCGTACCGATAGAAAGACGGTTTCGCATCTTCAGCGAACGGTGAGCTATGGAAGCGCAGCGAGATATCCACCTACTCTTACAAACCGCGTTGGAGTTGCTGCAGGCAAGACAGTATGCGAACGCCGAATCACTTGCTCGCCAGGTATTGTCGATCAACCCGGATCAGTACGATGCGCTTCGGCTCCTTGGTATCTCTGCCGGCCGTCAGGGTGATTTTCTGACGGCTGTCGGTTGGCTGATAAAAGCCGTTCAAATAGGACCTGAATCAGCCCGAGCGCACCATGACCTGGGACTGGCCCTGGCAAAACTCGGTCAATTTGAAGACCCGAAAATTACGGCTATTTCGAACGAACGAAACCGATACGGATTTCCACTCTTGGCTAGTATTTCGGAGGTAGATTCTGTTGACGGACATTGCCAGCAGCCCCCTGCCTTCGCAATCAAGCGAATTGCCCCGAATGCCCACATTGTTCTCGACCATTCAGCATACCGTCCTGCGCAAAAAACCATTGGAACACCAAGTAAAGTTGTATCCAAAAAAATCGCAGTAATTCGCGTCGATCTCATATTCACCCTGGTGATTGGCGAGAAATTCTCGCAGCGCTTGGTGCGGACCGCTGCCGCCTGGAGAATCACAGTAGAGATCCGAATTGATGCCGTCCTCGATCACGATGTACTCACCGGATTCGAGGTGAGGATGGAAGAACGATAGAACATTCGAGCTTGTCTCGTACGTGTGATCCGCATCTTCAACAATCAACAAGGGACGACTCAGGTCCTTCAAGAACGCTTCCGAAAAAACTCCCAGGAGCTTGCGTCCATCCCCCTCAATAAAGGTCACTCTCGGATGCGTGATCCCCTGATCCTCGCCTAATTTTTTAAAACCCCGAAAAAAGTGAATGGGAGAAAGGGTTTTGTCTTGC
>JAQBVM010000016.1 GCA_027623095.1 Verrucomicrobiota bacterium | reverse complement strand
CGGCAACCCGCCCTCGGCGGCGGAAATTGTTAGTCGCTCGGAACAGCCGGCGCCCGCCGCAGGGCCGGCTCCCCAGCCCCGCCCGGCTCTGCCGAAGCCTGCTGCAGCGCCAGCTCCCGTCCCCCGGCCGGCCCAACCGCCGCCCGCCGCAGCAGAGGAACCGCGGCCTCGTCTGCCACAGTCGCAGCGTTCTCCCCTGCTTGCCGCCGCTATTCCCGTGTCGCCAGGCAAATCACCCTCCCGTCCCGCCGCGCCTCAGGCCCCACCGCCTTCGCCGGAAGTGACCATCACCATTGGACGCGTGGAAATCCGCGCCACCGCCCCCGCAGCGCAGGTCCTGGCTCCTGCGACTCGTGCCACCGGCCCTCACCTCAGTCTGGACGCCTACCTGCGCCGCAACGCATCCCGACCCGAATGAGCAATCCCTGGGCTATCGCCGCAGTCACTGCCGTCCTGCGCCACTCGCTGCGCCAGCAGCTTGAAGCGGCCGCGATTGGCGGCGTAATCCACGATGCGGACGCCGTAGCCTTGCCGCCAGACCGCGTGACAATCGGCGCAGACCAGCCCAGCAGGCTCAATCTTTTCCTCTACGAAATCACCAACAACGCCGCCCTGAGCAACGATCGCCTGCCTCTGCGCAGCAGCGACCGCACGCCGGTGAACATCCCGCACCTCGCGCTCAATCTGCGCTACCTCCTCATCGCCTGCGGAGCCGTGGATTTGGAAAATGAAATCCTCCTCGCGCACGGGTTGCAGGCGTTCAGCAAGTCGCCCGTCGTCCCGCGTCAGACCATCCGCACGGTGCTTGATCCATCACTGCCCGATGGTGCCGGCGTCCCGCCGCGGGCCTTTCGCGAACAGGCTGTCGCCGTCGCCGAACAATTCGAGCTGCTCAAAGTCACGCCGGTTTTTTTGCACTACGATGAGATGTCGAAAATATGGGCTGGCCTCCAGTCCGCCTATCGTCCGTGTGTGGTCCTGGAAGTGACGGCTGTCATCGTGGAGGAGGCCGCGCCCGTGAGCCGCGCGCTCCCCGTGCTGCACCTGGGTGATGCCGGTCGCGGCTGGGAATCGCAGGCCAATCTGCTCTCATCCGCGCCCTTGCTGCTGGCGGTGCGTCCGCCGCAGCGCCAGCCCGCCGCCCCCGCTAGCGGCACGCTGGATCTCATCGGCGCGGGATTTAACGGCGCGGGCCTGCGCGCGAGGTTTCGTCAGGACCGGCTCGCGCATCTTTTTGAAGTGGCGGGAGCAGCCATCACCCCGGTGGCTGCTGCGTTCACCGACGCCGAGATTGCCGCCAATCCGGATCTCGCCTTCGCTACGCACGTGCTGAGTTTGAATCTCGCCGCCGCCACCATTGAAGGAAGCGCCACCACAGCTCCCTGGGCTGCCGGGCTTTACTCCGTGGACGTAGCCCTGACACCAACAGGACGGCCCGGCGAGGCCTTCTCGAACCAACTTTCCGCCGCCATCGCGCCAGCGTTCACCACCGCCGGACCAAACGCGCCATCGGCTGCGGTGAATGGCGACGACATCGAAGTAACCCTCCACTGTGCTCCGCCGGTGAGGGCGCGGCAGGCTGCCACAATCATGGTCGGAGGATTTGAATTCCCACCCCTCACGCCGGAAGCAGATGCCGCGGTGCCTGTCTTCACCGGAACCGTTCCTGACACCTTGCGCGGCGCCACCCATCCGCTGCGCCTGCGCATCGATGGCGTGGATAGCCTCTTCATTGACCGCGCCGCCAATCCGCCCGCCTTCGCCGCCGGACACATCGTAGCCATTCCCGCATGAACACTGCCACCAATCCACATCAACAGGCGCTCGCCGCAGCCATCGCCCGCATACGCACCCGTCTGGAGAATCCGGAAGCCGTTCTGCCGGAGCATTCGCCACTCTCCGGCGAGGCCTCTGGTCTCGACATCCTGACCACCGGATTCCGGCTCACTCCTTTCGAGCGCGATCTCCTTGTGCTCGCTGCCGCGCCGGACCTTGACGGCCCGTGCGCAGAACTCCTCGTGAAAGCTGGAGCCGATCCGCGACGCCCCGCGGCGACCTTCTCCATCGCTCTTCGGGTGCTCGACTCGCCGCACTGGAGCGCCTTCCCGCCCTCGGCGGCGCTCCGCCGCTGGCGGCTTCTCGATGTGGCCAGTGCTGACCCGATCATGCACAGTCCGTTGCGAGTGGATGAACGCGTGCTGCATTTCCTCATGGGTGCGCCGGCGGAGGACGACCGCATCAGCGCGCTGCTCCAGCCGCTGCCGGAAGCGGGAGCTCTTGCGCCGGGGCAGCTCGAGGCAGGGATGAGCGCGAACGCGGCATTGGCAGAAAGGCCGCGGCCACTCGTGCAATTGTGCGGCGCAGTAGCGGAGACGCGGCTGGTGGCCGCCCGCGTGATGCACACGGCCGGACTCCGCGGAGCGGTGATCACCGCGGCCAATGTCCCGGCTTCACCAGCCGAGCGCGAAGCCGTCGCGCGCCTCATGGAGCGCGAGATGGTGTTCAGCAGCCTAGTGCCTGTCCTGGACCTGCACGGCGCCGACGCCGCGGAAACAGCGCGCACCCTGCATTTCGCCGCCTGCATCGAAGCCCCCGCGCTGATATTGTCGAGAGAACCCGTAAACCTTGACCGGCCCACTGTCGTTTGCGAAGTGCCGCGCGCCAGCGCCCCTGCACAGCGCGAACTGTGGCACGCCGCACTCGGTGTTAGGGCCGCCGGGCTCAACGGCAGTCTCGACCGCGTGGTCAGGCAATTCGATTTCGATGCCGCGCACATCGCCCGCACCGCGGCGCGTTTTGCCGCTTCAGCCGGAACACCGGACGATCTTTGGAAACTGTGCCGCGACGCAGCGCGTCCCCGCGTCGAATCGCTCGCCCGGAGGTTCGACTGCCGTTCCGGCTGGGACGATCTCGTGCTGCCCGCCGCCCAGATCGCGACGCTGCGCGAACTTGCCGCTCAGGCCGCGAACCGCTACACGGTTTATGAGGAGTGGGGATTTGCCGCGTCCAGTGGCCGCGGGCTGGGATTGACCGCGCTCTTCTCCGGCCCCAGCGGCACGGGCAAGACGCTTGCTGCCGAAGTCATCGCCGCCGAACTCCAACTCGATCTTTACCGCATCGACCTGAGCGCCACGGTTTCGAAATGGCTCGGAGAAACGGAGAAGAATCTCGCACGCATTTTCGATGCCGCGGAGGCCGGCGGCGCCATCCTGCTTTTCGACGAAGCCGACGCGCTCTTTGGCAAGCGAAGCGAGGTGAAGGACTCGCGCGACCGTTATGCCAACGTCGAAGTCAGCTACCTGCTCCAGCGCATGGAGGCATACCGCGGCCTCGCCATTCTCACCACCAACCAGCGCGAAGCCCTCGACACCGCGTTCCTCAGAAGGCTGCGGTTTGTGGTCACCTTCCCGCTGCCCGATGCCAGCCATCGCCAATCCATTTGGCAGCGCGCCTTTCCCGCCGCCACGCCAGTGGATGGCCTGCGTCCCGACAAACTGGCGCGCCTCTCCGTCACCGGCGGCGCCATTCGCAACATCGCCATCAACGCCGCTTTCGCCGCCGCCGCCGAACGCCAGCCTGTCCGTATGAGCCACCTCCTCGCCGCCGCCCGCGGCGAAGCCGCCAAATCCGACCGCCCCGTCAACACCTCCGAAGTCGCCGACTGGGCCTGACAAAAAGACCATGCCGCTCCACATCCACATCGAACACGTGGTCCTCGAAGGCACTTCCTTCGCCGCCTCCGACTCCCGAGCATTCCGAGCGGCGCTGGAACGCGAACTAGCCGCCCAGTCCGCCGGAATGGAAGCGCGCCCCTGGTCCTCCGGCCGCCGCAATTTGGTGAATGCGCCTGACATTTCTCCCTCCGCGCTAGCCTCACTCAGTTCATGGGCCGAATCCAGCGCCCGCAGCCTTCTGGCCGCTGTCACTCCCGCCACCCGCTGACGCCATGCACACCACACAGTCCAGAGCCATGGAAGCAGCCCGGCAATCCTGGCCGGACACAGCCCCGCGCGCCCGCGGCCTGCTCCAGCGCAAGTGCACCTGCGGCGGTACAGCAGGGGCGAGTGGCGAGTGCCCCGAGTGCCAAAAAGAAACTGCTCATGCGGCGTCCGTCCTCTGCCGCCGCACCCGCCGCCGTTCCGCCAATCATCCACGAAGTCCTGCGCTCCCCCGGCCAACCGCTGGATGCGGCCACGCGATCCTTCATGGAGCCGCGCTTCGGCCGCGATTTTAGCGCTGTAAAAGTGCATACGGACTCCCGGGCGGCGGAATCCGCCGGGGCCGTGAATGCGTTAGCTTACACGGTCGGGCCGCACGTGGTCTTCGGACTAGGACAGTACGCGCCAGGAACCAGCAGCGGGCGGCGATTGATGGCGCATGAGTTGACCCACACGGTGCAACAGTCACGCGGCGGGATTGCGACTCTGGCTGGTTTGCTGCGTGTGAGCAATCCCGGCGACGCCGATGAACACGAAGCCGAGGCGGTGGCGGCAAGCGTGGTCACAGCCAGTGAGCCCGGAGCAAGCGCCAGCGATATCAAGCCTGCGACCCCAGCAATCCAGCGGATTGGCGACTTGTCCAAAGTTCCGCCAGGACTCGAATCGGAGTGTGAAATAGCCAGTGATTCGCCGGGGATGACGGTGGAAAACCTGATGTTCGGCAATCGCAGTTCCACACTCTCCGCCGCGGAGGAATCGAAGCTTGAGAGATTTGTGCTGGGCTGGACGGCAGCCGGCGGCACCGCTCCCGTACGGGTGGACGGCTACGCCAGCACAACCGGATCAGACGAGTTGAACTGGCGATTGTCGTGTGACCGCGCGAAAGTAGTAGCCAGCAAACTCATCACCCCCTCCTCCGGGGTTGCAGGAATCCCGGTGGCTTTTATTCGGACGGTCGCCCAGAGTGAAACGACTGAGTTCGGTGCGCCGGCTGGCAATCGCATGGTTACGATTTCCTCGCCAATGTCAATGCCGCCAGTTCCGGTGCCAGTGCCAGCTCCCGTTCCCACTCCCGCGGCCCCGGCAGGACCGGTGTGCGGCCCGGACGTCACGGGCGAAATCAGTGCGGCAGTCAGCAATACCAAAAGCACGTTCGCCGGCTGGAACGCCGCCAAGCGGGAAAGCCAGTGCGATGCTTTGGATTCGCTCTCAACAGGAGCGATGGCTTGGGATATTTTGGAGTTGCACAACAACGATTGGATTCATCGGGTCTATCGGCCGGCCTGCGCCAGCGCCGGGGCCACGCCGCCATGCGGTTCAACGGTGCAGGTCGAAACGGACTGCCATTACGCCGGTTCGCCGAACTACGTCATCTATGGCGTCATGTGCAAACTCTGTAATGACCACTTTACCGCGGTTGGAAATGCCAACGGCGCCGCCCGCTTTACAGAGGCGGAGATGCTGTCCTGGATAAACTTCTACAAGGGCACGGGATGGCACGGAGCGGGGACGCCCGCCGGAAATTTTGCGGCATCAAACAACTGGGCTGTGGCTGGGTACAACGGATGGGCGGGATCCGGCGGGCCGGCCGGAGATCGCAACACTTGCTCGCCGGCCTGCCCTACGGCCTATGCCGGCGGCGCCTTCAACGTGCATTGGTTCCCCGAGGTGTTTTGAACCAATCCACAGATCACCTCATGACCGGCACCCTCACAACAACTGCGAAGCAAGCCGCCCCACAGCCGCCGGAGCCGCTGCGCGCCCTCGGCCTGTTCCAGCGGAAGTGCGCCTGCGGCGGAACGTCCGGCCCGAGCGGCGAATGTGAGGGGTGCCGCAAGAAGCGGATAACCGGGAAGCGGAATGAACTCCCGGGAATACAAACCAGGCTCATGATTGGTTCGAACGACGATCTGTTTGAAAAGGAAGCAGATCGAGTTGCGGATCAGGTGTTGGCAGCACCGGCACATTTGGCTGTCAGTGGCACAGCACCGCGTATCCAGCGCTACACGAAGCACTCGCCCGATGTGTCAGCGGCCGTCCCCGCCAGCGTGGACCGCGTCCTTGCCAGCCCAGGAAGTCCGCTGGAGCCGGCGCTGCGGCAGGACATGGAGCATCGCTTCGGATATGATTTTTCACGGGTGCAGGTGCATTCCGATGCTGCCGCCGCTCGATCGGCACGAGACGTCAGCGCGCACGCGTACACTGTCGGTAACAACATTGTTTTTGGCGCCAGTCAATTCGCGCCCGCAACGCCGGCAGGTCGGCGCCTGCTTGCACATGAGCTGACGCATGTGGTGCAGCAGTCGGCGCAGGACGTCCAAAGTGTTCAGAGCGGCGACAAAGCCGGCCTGACACAAGGTGTGACAACCCGTAGCCTCCATGAGGCCGGCGGAATCGTCATGAGAAAGGGATTTGAGAGTACGGTGAAGATCTGCCGCCGGGTGCTCGAAACCCGAAAGTTCAACGTTCAGAACGGCGGTCTTCGCGTTGTGCTGGTTGCGAACAGTCCGGATATCAGCGTGTCCAACTGCCGGGATTTTGAATTCGGGGTGACTTTGACCCGCTCCGAAGAATGGTGGCCCGACAACGAAATTGGAACGTGCGAGGCTTCGACAGGGGGAACGCGATCGTTTTCGTTCGCCAATCTTTCGGCCGGAACCTACTACCTCACGATTTGGCGCATCTTTGATCATCCGTACTGTTGCCTGGAGGGCGACATCCTCGTTTCGGATGAGGCGGTGACAAGCGATTCGTCGGGATGCCAGCGCGACAAAGACATCTCGACCATGGATATCGTTCACGGCGCGCTGGATATCGCCGGATTCATTCCCGTGCTGGGTGCAATCCCAGATGGGGTCAATGCTGTAATATATGTCGTGGAAGGAGAGTGGGCGAATGCCGGTTTGTCCGCCGTGGCCATGGTGCCCGCCTGGGGTGACGGCGTAAAACTGGCGACGATGGCGGGAAAAAGCACCATCCGGATTTCCGCCAAAGCCGCCGTGAAACTAGGGCCCGAAGGGATCGCCAAGGGCCTGAAAGAGGTCAAGGCGGCAAGCAAGGCGGCTCGCGCCACGGAAGAAGCAGCCAAAGCGGCTAAACTCGAAAAGGAACTGGCTGAACGGTTGAGCAAGGAAACCGCGGAAAAGCTTGAGAAAGAAGCGGCGGAGGGGGCATCGAAAAAGCAGCCGTCGAAGGGTGATAAGGAAAAGCCGACCGAGGCCAAAGAGAAGCCGAAAGAAAAGGACAAGGGTAAGAAGAAAAGTCCGAAATGTTCGGAGGCGACAATCGCGCTTCTCAATAAGGCCATGCACCAGTTCTGCGACAAGCCAAGGAGTTGTTCCATGCAAGGGGACACCTGCGAAACGGCCACGGCCAAGGTGGTCGCAGGCTACGGCTGTGTCGACGCCCGGGTTGTGCTCCAGCAGAAGTGTTTTTCACCCGGCGATCCAGGCTATGAGAACCACATGAAGCAAATCGCGCAGGTCTACGCGGCGCTGAGAAATTGCCAAGCGGTGATGGCGGCCAAATGCCTATGACATCCGACCACCCATCCAACAATGTCGTTAAGCGCAAGATCCTCGCGGCATTCGGGGGTGCCCCGTATCCGGGCGAGGACAATCTGGTGGCCGATCAAAGCGGCTTCGATCCGGAATGCACCGAGGTGGCGAGCGCATTCGGCGGACAAAAGTGGCAGGACGTTTCCATTGACCTGGTTCGTCGGTTCAAGGAGGCCTTGCCCTTGTTCACGCCAGAGGCTTTTGCATACTATTTGCCGGCGTACATGGTTGCTTGTGCGGATGATTACCGCGGCGTCGATGTCGCCGTGGATTCGGTCATCTTCAACCTGACGCCACCGGAGCCACGAAGTGGATGGCAGTGGGATTTTTTCCTGGCCAGGGCGGGACGTTTCGCCGTGGCCGAGGCGGACGCCATCGTGTCTTTTCTTGAACTGATTCAGCGCTACGAAATTGAAGACTGGGCGCATGAAGGAAAGAGTCCGCCACCGGAGCGCCTGCAGCACCCACTGGATTTCTGGTCGCAGTCGGTTTCAACGCAATCGAGGCGCACATGAGTTCATTTCCCTGTAATCCCAGCTCGTCAAAAGCGGCCCCGTCGTCCTCGACGCGACCGGCGGCGCTCCAACAGAACAAGCCGGGCAAGGATGATCCCATTTTCAACTCCACAAATTGCACCACACCATGAACGATAACCAAACCTATACCTATCGCGGCGGCGTCAAGCTGCCGCTCACCAAGCGGACGGATCAATTCGTCGTCCGCGCTCAGCCCGTCGAGTTGCACGCGCTCGGCATTACCGACGCGGAGCGCGTCTCCGCCGGATCGAGCCGGGTGACCACGCGGTCGGATGAACTGGAATCGGAGATGGCGCGCAGCCGCATCGTGGCGCCGACCCATCACGCTTACGAACTGCCCGCGACCGGCGAGGAATTTCTCATCACCGATCGGGTGCTGGTTTCCTTCAAGGACGCGCTGCCGCCGGAGCGCGTTGCGGAGATCGCTGGGCGTTACGGGCTGCGGCAGCTCGAGGCTTATTCAGATCGCGATTACCTTTTTCAGCTCACCAGCCATACCGGAATGAATCCGGTGAAGCTAATCGTCGCGCTCACGGAAAATGAGGCGCTCGTGGCTATGGCCGACCATGACTTGAACTTTCAGATGAAGCGCTGCGCCGTCGCGCTGCCGACCGATCCCGCCTACGCGCGGCAATGGCACCTGCACGGGCACTTCGCCCATCCTGACGTGGATGCGCGCGCGAATGCCCGGGTCGAGGAGGCCTGGCAGCGGCTGGAAAGCTTTGGCAGCCGCGACGTGGTGGTGGGTGTGACCGACGACGGATGCAAGCTCGACCACCCTGACTTCGATTCTGCGGGGAAATTCGCCGGCTGGGGCTATTTCCTTCAGACGCGGCTGGTGAAAAATACCGAAGCCGACGCCGTTCCAGCCCTGATGCACATTGCGCCCGAGAATCACGGCACTTCCTGCGCGGGCGTCACTGCGGGAGAAGCGGACGCCCTCCTCACCGTCGGAGCCGCGCCGGGCTGTCGGCTGCTGCCCGTTCGCTGGCAGATGACGGCCAACGGCGGACTCGCCATCAGCGATTCCAAGATGCTGACCATGCTCAGCTATGTCGCCGACAAGGTGGATGTGCTTTCCAATTCATGGGGCGGCGTGCCGGACAGCACATGGGGGCTGGTCGTGGTCAATCGCATCCGGCAGCTCGCGCTCACTGGCGGACGGCGCGGGCGTGGCATCGTGTTCCTCTGGGCCGCGGGCAATGAGAACTGCCTGATCCAGGCGGATGCGACCTCCGATGTGCCCTACACTTGGGGCTGGGAGAAAATCTCGGGTTCGTGGACATGGGTGGGCGTCTATAAGACGCGCACTTTCCGCAACAACCTCGTGGGCATCCCCGGCGTCATGCATATCGCGGCGCTCGCCAGCACGGCGCAACGCAGCGCCTACTCCAACTACGGCCCCGGCATGGCCGTCTGCGCGCCGACGAGCAACGGGCATTTCTATCAGCGGCTCCGGGTGCGCGGTCGCGGCATCACCACGGCGACGGGTGAATCGGGCGGCGTCACGGACGACTTCGGCGGCACCTCCAGCGCCACACCTCTCACCGCCGGCATCGCGGCGCTGGTCATCTCCGCCAACGCGAACTTGACCGCGCTCGAAGTCATTTCCACGATCCAGCGCACGGCGTCAAAAGACCTGAACATGACGGGTTACCCGCGCACACCTGCGGCCAGTTATAACCCTGATACCTCGTGGGATGTCTCGCCCGTCGCGCCGTTTGCCAGCGGCGCCTTTCAAGACATCAATCACCCCGACGGCACGTGGAGTCCCTGGTTCGGACACGGTCGCGTGGATGCGGTGGCGGCTGTGACGGCGGCGCTGGGCAATCCTCCGCCCGATGCGGGAGGGGTTGTCACGCCGCCCGGACGCAAGATCTCAACACCCGCGCTTCCTATTCCGGACAACAGCCCGGCGGGAGTGCGCGACACGATCACAGTCGATGAACTGGGAACCGTGACTTCGGTGCGAATCAGTGTCGATATCAGGCACACGTTCATCGGCGACCTCCAGGTCACGCTGTCCGCGCCGTCCGGCAAGTCCGCCGTGCTGCACGCCCGCAGCGGGGGCAGCGCGAAGAATCTCTTGAAAACCTACGATGCGGCCGGCACGCCGTCGTTGCACGCCCTGACAGGGGAGGCGGCGCAGGGCGGATGGATGCTCGCGGTGCAGGATCTTGCTGCGGCGGACATCGGCCAGCTCGCAAAATGGGAAATGGAACTTGGTGTTGCGTCGGAGGATGTCGTGGAAGTCAACGAAGCTCCCGGCGTCCTGATTCCCGACAATGTCACCGCTGGGATCGAGCGGACGCTGGACGTCACGGGATCGGGCATGGTCGGCGAGTTGAAGGTGTCCGTGGATATCACGCACACGTTCATCGGGGACCTCCATGTGTCGCTCGTCTCGCCGTCGGGCCGCGTTGCCACGCTGCACGCCCGGTCGGGCGGCGGAGCCGACAACCTGATAGCGACCTTTTCTTCGGTAAATCTCGCCGCGCTCCAGGCGATAATCGGAGAACCTTGCGCGGGCGGATGGCGTCTGCGCGTGGCCGATCTTGAGCGAGTGGACACCGGCAAACTCAATCGCTGGAGCCTGCGCATCGTCCGGCAGTCTGCGGCGCCCGTGCCCGCTGGTCCCCCGCGCAAGCCGACCGGCGGCAGAAGAAAGGCAGCCAGGAAGAAGATCCCCGCCCGGTCCGTGCTGGCCCGTCGCTGAACTTCCACCGCTATGTCCACATTTGCAGGCTCACCCCGTGTGCAAAAAGGCGCGTTGATCGGACTCGATCCGTTCAACCCGCTGGCCGGCGTCACCATTTTCCAGTACAACCCGGAAACGCTGACGCGTACTCTGACACCGCAGACGGGCGGCGCCCAGGGCGGGGCTACGGCCGCGCCGGGCGATCCGCTGCGGCTCACCGCGCCGCCTGTGGAGACGCTGAAATTTGATATCGTACTCGATGCCACGGACCAACTTGAAAAGGCCGACGGCACAACGGTGGAGTATGGTGTGCTGCCGCAACTCGCGGCGCTGGAGATGCTGCTTTATCCGAAGAGCGCCTACGTCATCGCCAATGAAGCGCTGCTCTTGGCGGGCGTGATCGAAGTCATTCCGCCCGCCGCGCCGCTTACTGTGCTGGTGTTTGGCGCGCATCGCGTGCTGCCCGTGCGGCTCACGGATTTCAGCATCACCGAGGAACTGCACGACCCCGGACTCAATCCCATCCACGCCAAAGTCTCGCTCGGTGTGCGCGTGCTCAACTACCGCGACCTCGGCCTGATCAGCCCGGGTGGCGGACTCTTCATGGCCCACCAGGTCGTGAAGGAAGTGCTTGCGACCAAGACCGGCATCACCAACACCGCCAGCGTTCTCTCGTCGCTCGGCATTTGAATCCACACGCTATGTTTGACACTACCAGCCGCTACAGCAGCCTTGAAGTTCGCACCTTTGCCATGAAGGGGGAAGACGGCGAGGAGCGCAGCATCCGTTACACCTCGCGGCGCTTCATTCCCGATACCTCCGCGGGGGTCACTCTCACGGAGCACGCGGTCACGCAAGGTGACCGGCTTGACAACATCACCGCGCGCACCCTGGGCGATCCGCTTCTCTTTTGGCGCATCGCCGATGCCAATCTCTCCATGGAACCGCAGACGCTCTGCGATGAGCCCGGCTCCCGCGTCATCATTTCACTCCCGTCCGCCTGACAAAATCATGTTCGCCGACGCACTTGGCATCAGACTCGTTCTCTGGATCGGCGGGGCCATCCCGCTGCCCGCTCCGGTGGAGTTGCTGCGGTCCTTTTCGAGGATCGAAGTGAAGAACGATTCCGGCGCGGAGGATGGCTTCCAGATGACGTTCACCCTGCAGCGCGGGGTGCTCGGCTACTCGGTCCCATCGGCGCTGTCGGTGATGAACCGCGTCATCATCGGCATCATCAACGGCGTGATGCCGGAGCCGCTTATTGATGGGGTCATCACGCATGTGCAGTTCAATCCGGGCACGGGCACGGAGCCCGCCACGGTGTCGGTCACTGGCAAGGATCTCACCGCCGTGATGGATCTGGAGGAAAAGAACGGGACCTACCCCAACCAGCCGGACATGGCCATCGTGGCGCGCGTGCTTGCTGGCTACGCGCGCTACGGATTCGTGCCCGCTCCCGCGCCGACGGCGGATGTGCCGATCATGCTGGAGCGCATTCCGCGGCAGCAGGAGACGGACCTGGCGTTCGTGAAGCGCATGGCGGAGCGGAATGGCTATGTCTTCTACCTCGAGCCGCTGACTTTTGGAACTTCGAAGGCCTACTGGGGCCCGCAAATTCGCGCCGGCATCCCGCAGCGTGCGCTCACCGTGGACATGGGCAGCGCCTCGAATGTAAAATCGCTCCACTTTAGCGGTGATGCCCTCGCGACGACGGGCACGAAGGGCGTGTTCATTGATCCCTTTTTCAAACTGAGCATTCCCATTCCGCCGCTGCCCTCGCTGAAAATTCCGCCGCTCGCCGCGCTGCCGGCGACGCCGCACCGAACCACCATTCAACGCACCACCGGCCCGCAGAATCCGGTGACCGCGGGCATCACCGCTCTGGCCTCGACTACGAATACCCCGGACGCCTTCACCGCCGAGGGAGAAGTGGACGGCACCCGCTACGGAAGCGTTTTGCGGGCGCGCGGGCTGGTCGGCGTCCGCGGAGTCGGGTTGGAGAACGACGGCTTCTGGTATGTCAGGAAAGTCACGCATTCGCTCACGCGCACGGACTACACCCAGAAGTTCACCCTCAGCCGCGAAGGCATCGGAACCCTCACCCCCGTCGTCATCCCATGAAGCAGTTCTACGGAAAATTCCGCGGCGTGGTCACGGACAACAGGGATCCGATGCAAACCGGACGAATCCGGGCGCGCGTGCCGGATGTCACCGGCGACGATGAAACCGGCTGGGCCATGCCCTGCTTTCCCGCGGCGGGCCAGGGCATGGGCGTCTTCGCCCTGCCCAAGAACGGCGCGGGCGTGTGGATTGAATTCGAGCATGGGAATCCTGACTACCCCATCTGGAGCGGCGCGTGGTTTGGCAACCTCAGCGAGCTGCCTCCCGTCCTGCTTGTCCCGCCCATGATGCAGGACGGCAAAATCATTCTCAAAACCGCCGGCGGCGCCTCGCTCATCCTCGACGACACGCCCGGTACCGGAGGCATCATCCTCGAAACCTCCACTGGCCAGAAAATCACCATGAGCGTCACCGGCATCGAGATCGATAACGGCCAGGGGGCTAAAATAGCGATGGGTCCCGGCCCGATCGTCAACGTCAACAGCGGTGCTTTGGAAATCATGTGACGACCGTCGAAACTCTGAATTCACCCATGCCCGGCTACCTCCTCCATCAATCCGCCACCGTGCTTTGCATGCACGGAGGTCAGGCGCAGGCCGCGGTTCCGAATCCGCGCGTCAAAGTCTCAAACATGTTGACAGTGCAGATGCCTAATCCCTGGATTGTCGCTGGATGTCCATTCACCACACCCGCGGCAGTGCCGCTTCCCTGCGTTACCGCGCAGTGGGTCACGTCCGCGCTGCGTGTGAAATCCCGCGGAATGCCACTCCTGCTCCAGGACAGCCAGGCTGTCTGCGCGCCCAACGGCACCGGGGTCAACATCATCGTCACTCAACTCCGCGTCAAAGCGCAGTGAAACCATGAACGTCACCTTTCCCTTTCAATACGATGCCCGCGGGCGCACGGCGGAGGCGTCCGAGGACCGCCATGTGCGCGAGATGATCGAGCAACTTCTCTTCACTTCGCCGGGCGAACGCGTGAACCGGCCCACATGGGGCAGCGGCGTGCTCAATCTGCTCTTCGCCGGCAACTCGCCGGAACTCGCCGCCGCCGCGCAGTTTAGTGTTCACGGCGCGCTTCAGCAATGGCTGGGCGATGTCATTCACATTGAGGGCGTGCGCGTGGTGGCGGAGGACAGCCGGCTCACTATCACGGTCCAGTACCTTATCCGCCGCACGCAGGAGCGCCACACCACGGATTTCACCAGGAGCACGCCATGATCTACTTCTGTTGCAGCCAAAACCGCCGCCAGCTCGTGAACGCACACGCGACGCTCAACGGCATCGATCGCGTCGAAGTAGTGGACAAGGAATACGACGTGGCGGGATCCCGCCATCTGCGGCAGAAGGAACTGCGCGTCTTCTTCTTTAAGGAGCCGCAGGAACCGCCAGTGACCGTTGCCGACACCCAGATCAAGGCCGCCAACCGCAATTGCGTTCGGCTGACGGGCGGGGAAAGCGTCACCGGCATCACCGTGGAAACCGCGTCATGGATGGCCGCCGAGGGATACTTGCGCGTGCGACTCTCCGCTTTCGGCGATCACTCGGCGTACACGCTGCATCTTGTTGAGAAGAGCACCGGACAGAATCCGCCGTTCGATCCCATGCCCGGGCTCGATCCGCGACTGTCACTGGTGGACTTCAAGTTCAAGATCGAATGCCCGTCGGACTTCGACTGCGCCGCGGAATGCGACTGCTCGGCGGCTTTGAGCGAGTCTCCGGAGCTCGATTACCTGTCCAAGGATTACGCGAGCTTCCGCCGGCTCATGCTCGACCGGCTGTCGCTCATCGCGCCGGACTGGAAAGAGCGGAACACAGCCGACCTCGGCATCACTCTCGTGGAACTGCTGGCCTATGCAGGCGACTACATTAGCTATCGGCAGGACGCGGTGGCCACGGAAGCCTATCAGGGCACGGCGCGGCAGCGGATTTCCCTGCGCCGCCATGCCCGGCTCCTCGATTACGCCATGCATGAAGGCTGCGCCGCGCGAACCTGGGTGCGCGTGCGCCTCACTGCGGCTGCGCCCGCCGGAGGAGTCGTCTTGCCGCGGAATCCGGTGCTGGAAAAGGATTCCGCTGCCCTCGAAGCAGCGACGTGCTTTGCGGTGCGCCCGTCGAAGAGCGCCGTCCTCGCCACTTCGGCGGATGCGCTGCAAGCCATCATCCTCGCGGAGCAGCCTGTCATATTCGAGCCGATGCATGATGCGGTGCTCTACGAGGCGCACAACGAGATGAACTTTTACACCTGGGGCGACAGCGATTGCTGTGTGCCCGCCGGCGCGGTGAAAGCGACTCTGGCCGGCAAACTTCCCAACCTCACGCCCGGCATGGTGCTGGTGCTGGCGGAAGCGAAAGGGCCGCGCACCGGTCACGCGGAGGATGCCGATCTGTCGCGCCGACACGCCGTGAGGCTCGTGGCCGTGAACGGCCTCACGCTCGTGCAATGGCTGGATGGCAAAACACCCGGCTTACGCTCGGACCCGGTGACCGGCGAAGCGGTGACGGACATCATGTGGGACGATGCCGATGCCCTTCCCTTTCCCCTCTGCTTATCCAGCACTTCGGATGACAACGGCCCGGTGAGCCACGTGAGCGTGGCATGGGGAAATATCATTTTGTGCGATCACGGCGTGTCACTGCCGGAGCGCGAATCGCTGGGCACCGTGCCGGAGACAAATCCGGTACTCAAGCCGGTTGCCTCAGGCTGTGGTCATTGCGATGAAGCGGAGACGCCGGGGTCCGTTGTGCGCTTCCGCCCCCGCCTGAAGAACGGCGGACTGACGCATGCCGTGCCTGCTCCGGAGCCGCTTGGGGCGTGGCTGCCGCCCAATCTTCCGGCCTCGCAGGCGCTGGCACATGACACCGATGCCTCCATCCGCGCGGCGCTCCCGGCCATTTATCTGCGCGACGGCAGCCGGCTTTGGTCGCCGCGGCGCGATCTCATCTCCAGTGCGGCAACGGCGGCGGATTTCGTCGCGGAGGTGGGCAACGACGGGCGCGCGGTGCTCCGGTTCGGCGACGACGTGAACGGAATGGCGCCGGCGGAAGAGGCGCAGATTTACGCCCGCATGAGGCTGGGCAACGGCACGGCAGGCAACATCGGCGCGGAGTCGATCAATCAGGTCTATGCCCCGTCATTCCTCAATCCGCCATCGGGCCTGCCGTTGCTGGTGAATGCCGGGGACATCATCGACAAGGTGACCAATCCGCTGCCGGCGCGCGGAGGCACCGCGGCGGAGACGATGGAGGAGGTGCGCCAGTACGCTCCGCAAGCCTTCCGCACGCAGCGGCGCTGCGTTACACCGCAGGACTACGCGGACCGCGCCGGCCAGCACACCGTTGTGCAGCGCGCCGCCGCCACGCTGCGCTGGACGGGAAGCTGGCACACCACGTTCCTGACCGTGGATCGCAAAGGCGGCCTGCCGGTGGACGATGACTTTGAACAGGAACTCCGTGACTACCTTGAGCCGTGGCGCATGGCCGGTCACGACCTCGAGATTGACGCGCCGCGCTATGTGTCCCTGGAAGTTCTGCTCATGGTCTGCGTGCGCCCTGGTTACTTCCGCAGCGATGTGAAGCGCTCGCTCCTTGATGTCTTCAGTTCCCGCCGGCGCACGGACGGGACGCTTGGCTATTTCCATGCGGACAACTTCACGTTCGGTGATTCAGTCTATCTCAGTTCCATCCTCGCCGCCGCTCAGACGGTGAATGGTGTGCAGCACGTGGAGGCAACGGCTCTGCGCCGGCAGGGAGAAACGACCACCGCCGTGCTGGACTTGCTGACGACAGACCGGCTGGAGATTTTCCGGTTGGAAAACAATCCCAGTTTTCCCGATCACGGGATCATCGGGTTCGAGATGAAAGGAGGCCGCTGATGAATCCGCCCACCAATCCACTCGATTCCACGCTGCGCGCGCTGAACAATTGCGACTGCTGCGCGGGCACCCACGCGCAGACGCCGGCGCTTATTGATAACCGACCGGGCCTCAGCGCCCTGAGCTTCCGTGCCGGAACGCATGGACAGTTCAAGGCTTCACTCCTTGCGGCCCTCACGGACAAAGATTTGCCTGCGCTCGCCGGCCTGCGCACGCGCGACGAAGAAGATTTCACCATCGCCCTGCTCGACGGCTTCGCGGCGATGGCGGATGTCCTGACATTCTACAGCGAGCGGATCGCGAACGAATCGTATCTGCGCACCGCCGTGGAACGGCGCAGCGTGCTGGAGATGGCCCGTGGCATCGGCTATGAACTACAACCCGGTGTGGCTGCGGAGACGTGGGCAGCTTTCACAGTGGAGGATGCCGCCGGCGCTCCAGGCTGGGCGGACGTGAAGACCGGCACGAAAGTGCAGAGCATTCCCGGACCTGGAGAGGAGGCGCAAACCTACGAAACCGTCGAGGATTTTGAGGCCCGCAAGGAGTGGAATGTGCTCCGTGTGAAACGTTTTCGATCACCGGTGCGCTTTGCCAAAAAGCTGTGGCTCGCAGGCGGCTCGGTGAACGTGCGGGTGGGCGACCAGGTGCTCATTGTCGGCAGGGAGCGCACCGATGATTCTGGCAGCGAGCGATGGGATGTGCGGCGTGTGATCGAGATCGAAAAGGAGAATTCCAACGATCCGCTGACGGCTTACACGATCCTGCTTTTGGAATACGGACTCGGTTCCGCCGTGCCGCCCGTGAGTCCCTCGGATGAAGACGCAAAGATTTACATCTTTCGTGCAAAGGCGAACCTTTTCGGCTGGAATGCCGCTGACTGGAACCTCATCGATAACGAGGTTCGCAAACACTACATGCCGCGGGTTGGACTGGAAACCGATGCAGCCTGGACTGCGCGCGTTGCGGCTCAGGCGGACTGGCCGAACTACATCATTTCCGCTGTGCCGGGTTCGTCTGTGCCTGACACCGATCCTGACGAAGAGAACGACTCTATCATTCACCTCGACTCCGTGCAGGACAGCTTCGTCACCGGAAGCTGGGTGGCGCTTCAAACGCCGGGCACCGGCAGCAAGGTGGCCGGATACACCGAACTTTACGAAGTGCGCGGCAATGCCACGGATGCGAAGACCGGCTTCGGACTTTCCGCCAAAGTCACGCGTCTCTCTTTGCGTGGTGAAAACCTGAAGGAGAAATTCAACGACAAGCTTCGCGAGACGGTCGTGCTCGGAAAATCAGAGTATCTCGACAGCGCGCGCACGGAGGTGAACACGATGGTCCACGGGGCATCCATTACGCTCGATTCGACCGTGGAAGGACTCGAACCCGGACGGTTGCTCATTGTGACCGGCACGGACAGCGACGGCGCCAGCCGTGTGGAGCACGTGGTTCTGAAGGAGGCCGCCGCCGATGCCGATGATCCGACGGTAACGTGCCTCACCCTTGAGGAGCCCCTGCTGTTTGCCTATGCGCCATCGTCCGTCGTCGTCTATGGCAACGCCGCGCGGGTGACACACGGTGAATCCGTCGCCGCCGAGATCCTGGGCAGCGGCAATGCCGGCAGCGAGCACCAGAAGTTCGCCCTGAAGCAGAAGCCGCTCACTTACATCCAAAGCACGAAAGGCGCGACATCGTCACTGTCCGTGTATGTGAACGATGTGCAGTGGACGAATGCGCCATCACTCTACGGCCACGGACCGACCGAACGCATCTTCACCGTCAGGCTGGACGACGACGGCACCACGCGCGTCATCATGAGCGACGGCTGGTTTGGCGCGCGGCTGCCGACGGGGACGGAGAATGTGGCGGCCTGCTACCGCAAGGGCATCGGCCTTGATGGTCTCGTGGACGCCGGTCAACTCACCCAATTGCTCAACCGTCCGCTGGGCATTCGCAGCGCTGCCAATCCCGCCGCCAGCAGTGGCGCGGCGGATGCGGAGACGATGGGTGAAGCGCGAACCAATGCCCCGTTGACCACGCTCACGCTGGATCGCGTAGTCAGTATGTCGGACTACACCGACTACTCGCGCGCATTTGCCGGAGTGGCGAAGGCGCATGCGGTTTGGGTATGGACCGCGCGCGGGCGCGGCGTACTCGTGCATGTGGCCGGCCCTGAGGAAGCGGAATTCACCGCCGCCGACGCGCTGCCCGGGAATCTCGCCGCCGCTTTGCTAGGCGCTGGCAATCCCCTGACCTCAGTGAGCGTTCGCTCGGGAAAAGTTTCGCGCTTTGTGCTGGCCGGCACGGTCATTGCGGACAGCGACCGCATCGCCGAAGACGTGAAGGCCGCCTTGAACGCCGCGCTGGAAGAGGCCTTCTCGTATGATGAGCGGGAGTTCGGACAGGCCGTGGCGCTCAGCGAGGTGATGGAGATCCTTCACTCCGTGCCCGGTGTGCATCATGCCGCGCTGACCACTTTTGATCTCAGCGGCGGCATGCTCCTGAAACCTCGCTTGACGCCTTCCGTGCCGCGGCCCGGCGACGGCTTGGACGCCGCGCCCGCGGCCGAGGTGCTCGTCATTGACACAGACTCCCTGGCAAACCTAACCGTATCCCTGGCATGAGCTTCACCGGCGAACGTCTCTACTCTCTTCTGCCCGCGGCGCATCGCATCCGAGACGAAGACCCGGCCAATCCCTCGCAGGGTGCGCTGCGGCAGTTGCTGCACATCATCGCGGATCAGTTCGGAGTGCTGGAGGAGGAATTGCAGCAGCTTTACGAAAATCACTTTGTCGAGACGGCTGCGGAGTGGGCTCTGCCTTACATTGGTGAATTAATCGGCCTGCGCGGCGTGGTGAAGACCGGTCTCACATCCGGTCTAGCCCCGCGCGCGGAGATAGCGAACACCATCGCCTACCGCCGCCGCAAAGGCACGGCCTGCGTGCTGGAGCAACTCGCCCGCGATACCACGGGCCAGCCGGCGGCGGTGGTAGAGTTCTTCCAGCGCATCATCACCACGCAGCACCTCAATCATCTGCGGATGCGGCGGACTGCCACTGTCAGCCTGCGAAATCCGCTGTCACTCGAGTTCATCGATGCACCCTTCGAAAAAGCGGCGCGCACGGTGGAAGTCCGCCGCATCGCGACAGCGGGCGGCAGGTGGAATATTCCCAACGTTGGCATCTTTCTGTGGCGGCTCCATGCCGCCGCGCGCACTCGTGCTCCGCTGGTTTCCGCGGGTCTCGCGGGAGGCCGGCACTTTTACATGCACCCTCTGCGCATGGATGTGCCGCTGTGCGCAAACCCGCAGACGGAATCCAGCATCGAGCACCTCGCGGAGCCTTTGAATGTGCCGACCCCGCTGACGCGGCGCCTGTTTGCCGGCGACGGCGTGTCCGGTCAGCCGTCGCAGTTCCATCCATCGGCCAGATGGTACGGCAGCGGGAAAAGTGTGCTGCTCTATCGTGAGCAGACTCCGGGAGCGCACGACTACGAGGAGATCCCGGCGGACGAGATTGTCGTTAGTGATCTCACGGATTCCACGTTGCGGCCGGGCTTTTGGATGCATGACGACGCCGCGGTTTCGGCAACCATGATCCTGCTCGATCCCGTGAGGGGCCGCGTCGTTTTCCCCACCGCTCCCGCAGGCGAAGTCTGCTCCTCGTTTCACAATCTACAAGCCCTGGACATCGGCGGCGGTGAATACGGACGGACCGACTCCTTCGACAGTACGAAGGACGAGCCGCTCATCCGCGAGGTCTCTCAACAGAATAATCCGCCGCTAAGCACCCCATTGCTGACCATCGCAGCCGGCATCGTGGCCGGTCCTGACGATTTCCGCATCGAGATCGGTGACAGCGGGCGTTATGTGGAAGACCCGGTATTCGACGCGACCGGACGCCAGGCGGAGATCCGCGCCGCCGACGGATTCTTCCCGCACGTAGTCCTGAGTGCCGATCTCGAATTGTCGGGAGCGGCCGGTATTGTCGTGCTGAATGGCCTGCTCATCAGCGGTGGCGGCATTGAAGTCCGGGACCACCTCGCGTCCGCCACGCTGCGGCACTGCACGGTCTGGGGTGATGTGCGGGTAAGTTCGACGGCGGATGGCGCCACACTCACGCTGGAGGATTGCATCGTCACCGGGCGCATCCGCATCCCGGACAACGTGCGGCTGCATTTGAAAAACTGCATCATCGACGCCGGCGCGCAGAGTGTGGCGGCCATCGCGCGCACGAATGCCGGCGATCCTGCGGGCGAGTTGCGCATGGAAAACTGCACCGTCATCGGACGCGTGCATGTGCGCGTCATGGAGCTGGCCAGCAATTCCATCCTGCTCACCGACCGCGTGACGGTGGCCTCCCGTCAGGAGGGCTGTGTGCGGTTTTCGTGGCTGCCGGAGGCCTCTATCGTTCCGCGACCCTACCAGTGCCTGCCGCGCGATGAGGACGGCAAGCGCGGCGTGCGGCCGTACTTCGTTTCCCTGAACTACGTCGAGGCCGGCTATGGCCAACTGAGCCTGCTGACGCCGGACGTCATCCGCAACGGTGCGGACGATGAGAGCGAGATGGGCGCGGGCCATGATACGTATGAAAGCCGCCGCGAAGCCCACCTCCGTGTGCGCATGGAGGAGTATCTCCGCTTCGGCCTCGAAGCCGGCCTTCTTCACCAAACCTGACCCATTTCCAACCCTGATCCAAAACCATGAAAGCAGATCTCACACGCGACACCTTTGACGCCAAGAACCACTTCCGCCAGGTGCTGGCCCAGCAGGGCCGGGTGCAACTCGATGCGGAACTCAACGAGCAGAGCGCCCTTAGCGTCCGGCGCGATGAAACCGCAGCCGCCGACATCGTTGGCCGCTGCGGCGGCCCGGCTGAGACGGCGGCTTTCGGCATGAGCGCAATTGCGGGCCAGCCGGGCGATTTTCTCCTCGCCGCTGGCCGCTATTATGCGGACGGCATTCAATGCGAACTGGAGGCGCCGGTTAGTTACCGACAGCAGCCGGATCTCCGAGGCCTGCCGGTGCTCCCGGCCGGTGCGCACCTCGCCTATCTGGATGTCTGGCAGCGCCACCTGACGTTTCTCGACGACCCGCGTCTATTGGAGACGGCCCTCGGCGGAGTGGACACGACCACCCGGTTGAAGACCGTCTGGCAGGTGCGCGCCGTCCCGGTGAATGGCGCGCTGGAATGCAGCGCAGCCTATGCGGAATACACGGCGCGCACTCGGGCATCCACCATTCGCATGCGGGCCCGCACCCAGCCGGTGGCGGGTGCCGATGATCCCTGCCAGATCGCGGAGGGCAGCGGTTACACCAGCTTGGAGAATCAACTCTATCGCGTGGAGGTCCACAGCTTGCAGACCGCGGATCAAGCGCGCGGTGTGGGACGCGCGGCGGTGTGGAAATGGTCCCGCGAGAATGCCAGCGTCGAAGTGGCACTGAAGGCCGTGGATGTCGCCGGCAAGAAGCTCACTGTTTCCAGTTTGGGCCGCGATGAGAAGCTCGGCATCCGCAAGGGGCATTTCGTGGAGATCACAGATGATTCCCGCGAGCTGTCGGGTCTGCACGGCGACCTCATCGAAGTGGATGACGTGGATGAGGGCGATCTGACCATCACGCTGTTGGCCGCTCCCGCTATCCTGACGACGGTGAAGCCCGCCCTGCACCCTCGCGCGCGCCGCTGGGAGGGCACGGCCAATGTGCAAACGAATGCCTGGCTGGATCTCGAAGCCGGCATTCAGGTGAAATTCGCCGACGTGAACCTCGCGCGTCCCGGCGACTACTGGCAAATTCCGGCGCGCACCTCCGCGCCGGGCGCCCAGGCCGGCACCATTGAGTGGCCGCAGACCGTTCCCGGCACGGCGGACGCGCTTCTGCAGCGCGGAATCCAGCACCACTACTGCCGGCTGGGATTCGTGACCGTGAGCGCCGTTGCCCCCGTCTTCACCGACTGCCGCTGCCTCTGGCCCGCGCTCACCGCCGTGCCGCGCCTGTTCTACGTCAGCGGTGATGGGCAGGAAGTTATGCCGGACCTGACCGCCGCCGCGGGAACACGCTTCAAACTGCCTCGCCCATTGATCGTGGGCGTGGCCAACTCCCACTGTCTTGATCGTGTGTTCTTCGTCCGGTTCGAGGTGGTGAACACCGGATCGAGCCTGAGCTCCGGTTTGGTGGTGGCCACCGTGCCGGGCGGAGCGCCGACCCAGCCGTTCGCCATCGTCCCGCTCGACGCGGAGGGCTTGGCAAAATGTGACTTCCATCTGGACGGCATCCATCCGGTGCAGCAGGTCACCGCCCGCCTCCTGGACGCAAACAACCTCCCGGTTTCGTTGCCGTTGATCCTTAACGCCAACTTGAGTATAGCGAGCCATGTGGCCTATCAGCCCGGAGGGTGCGCCGGCCTGGCCGGACGAAAGACGGTCCAAGCCGCCATCGACCGTCTTGCGAGCATGGCCAGTATCTACAAGATTAGTGGTGATGGCCAGCAAGCGGCCGCCGGCCTGCCGTTGAACAATCCTCTCCGGGTGCGCGTAGCCAGCCGGTGCGGGCCGGTGGCGGGAAGGCCGGTCACGTTTCAAGTCGTTCAAGGAGGCGGATCGGCAGCGCCCAATTCGTCCACAACCGACGCCAGCGGCGAGGTGACGTGCGAATGGCAGTTGGGAGGCGACAGTGTTCTTCAAGTCATGGAGGCGGAAGTGATGGGCGATGCCACGGAACCGCGCAAGGTCCACTTTGTTGCGCACCTGACCGTCGAGGCCAGCAACGATCCGGCGCCCGTGCGTGTGGTGGGGGCAAAGTTCATCGGGAGCGGAAAACAACTGTCCAATGATGCGACGATTACCCTGGCCGATCTCGGAACCGGCTTGGCTGTGCTGTGCGATCGGATCATCGACGAATCCACAGTACTCGATCCAGCCGCGTTCTCGGCCAACCGGATCACACGTGGTCAGCCGACGTGTTTCATCACAGCGGAAATTCCGTTTCCGCTCTTCGACTCCGATCTCAGAGATTTCGAGCAATGGGATTTGAAAATGACCTTCCTCGTGGGCTACCGACCCGTCATTCTCCACGCACTAGTGAAAACACAAGTGTTGAACGACAGTCCACCGGAACCGGACGACCAAACGCCGCGGAGCCAAATTGAATGGTACCCGGACAACGACGGGGCCGTGCTGGGATTCTTGTCAGCAGTTTTGGCACAACTCAATGGGTTGAAGCCGGGTCTGGATCGCCTCCTCCTCCGGTTGACGCTTAAGGGAAACTTCATTTGGAACAAAAAAGCGAACGATCTTTCCAAAAGCGGCATACCCGGAGGTTTCCTTGACGGCGAAACTTTCCGGGCCGCGAGTGGCTTCAATACGCATCAACTGATTCTGCCGAGCGGCGACAACCTTCGGGGCGGCGACTTCGAGATGTGGTTTTGGCTGGCAGCCCGGGCACCTAAGGTCACCGACATTCCCAAGGCTACCGAAGGTTTCAAAGCAGTCGAGAACGTGGCAAATCCCGCCGGCTCGCCTGCCGCGACCAAGAAAAAGGGAACGAAAACCCGGGCGAAACGCAAGACGTTCATTCAACCCAAGGAACGTTCTCCAACCGGCCCCGGCAAGTAACCGCGTTGACCCGATGCTGCTCATCGGTTTGGATTCTCAATTGATAAAGTGAACGGTTCAATACAGTGATCCGCTTAACGGTCAGAAATCATAAGACCAGATGGTTTTTCCTCTTTCGCGGTTAATCGCGATCACATCAGAGTGAGAACTGGACGTGTAAAGGGTGGCATCGACCATGAGTGGGGTTGCCTCGTACTTAATCGTCCTCAGCAGCGGGCTTGTTTTTATCCTCTCGTTCTCCGGGGAACTCCATTCCCAGGCAACCTTCAGACCTTCAGATCCTTAAGATTTTCCGCGCGGATCTGGCTGAGATATAAGATCTGCCGGTCGCGTCAAGACTCAGAAATGTGTGGCTGAGCTGTTTTTTGGCGCGTAAGGTTTGCCCGAATTTGAAACACAACCGCGAATGATTTCACACGATGACCTCCCCGGTTAAACTCACACGAATTCCAACGCTCAAAACTGTTGTGGACTTCCGCCATTACGTGGCTTCTCTCGGAATCGACCTTCCTTGCGAAGACTCGGTTGTGACGGGAGCGGATTCGCCGCTTGCAGCGCCCATACCTCGGGCTCGAATTAACGGGAAACCGATTGGAAATCGATTCGCCGTCCATCCAATGGAAGGTTGGGACGCAACGACGACAGGCGGCATCACAGATGAAGTGCGCCGACGATGGCGGCGATTCGGCGAGAGCGGCGCAAAGCTGATCTACGGAGGCGAGGCCATGGCGGTGCGTCCCGACGGACGAGCCAACCCAAACCAGCTCATCATCAATCGCGACACCCAGGCTGGTTTGGCAGAATTACGAGACACACTGGTCGCCGCTCACAAAGAGAAGCATGGGAGAACGGACGATCTGGTGATCGGATTTCAACTCACTCATTCCGGTCGCTTCTGCAAGCCGACGGACAAATTCCGGATGGAACCGCGCGTCGCTTATCGCCATCCGATTCTCGACCGGCGGTTTGGCGTCACAAGCGACACCCAAGTATTCACTGATGCCGAAATCGACGAGTTAATTCTGAGCTATGTCGCGGCCGCGAAGATCGCCTGGGAAGCGGGGGCGGATTTTGTCGATATCAAGCATTGCCACGGCTATTTGCTGCATGAATTCCTGAGCGCCCGAACGCGCCCCGGGAAATACGGCGGCTCATTCGAAAACCGCACCCGGATTCTAGCGGAGATCATTTCCGAGATTCGGAGAAGCGGAAACGGGATTGATATTGGCGTTCGCCTGAGCGCGTTCGACTTTGTTCCCTTCCGGCCTGATCCGGCATTGTCCGCTCCAGGGAAACCTGGACCCGGAATTCCCGAGGATTATTCCGGCTGTCTGCCGTACCGTTTCGGATTTGGCGTCAACGAACGGAACCCGGTGGAATACGATCTGGGGGAGACTTTTCAATTCGTCCAGCTTTGCGCCAGGCTGGGCGTGAAGATACTGAACGTGAGCGCCGGTTCGCCTTACTACAACCCACATATACAGCGGCCCGCCGCCTATCCGCCCTCGGACGGCTACCAACCTCCCGAAGACCCGCTCGCCGGAGTGGCGCGACAGATCCAGGTGGTGCGGCAACTCAAATTGAAAGCGCCATCGGAATTGGTCCTGGTTGGCACCGCTTACAGTTATCTCCAGGAGTATTTGCCGCATGTGGCTCAATATGTTGTTCGAAATGGCTGGGTCGATAGCGTCGGCATGGGGCGGATGGTGCTTTCGTATCCGGCGATTCTGGCGGATGCGATATCCAATGGTGCGGTGGAGAGGAAACGGATCTGCCGGACATTCAGCGATTGCACAACGGGACCGCGGAATGGACTCATCAGCGGTTGTTATCCTTTGGACGACTACTATTCGGGCAAGCCGGAAAACCAAAGACTGAAGGAGATCAAGAAGGGAGTCGAGTGAAGCGTTTCGCCACAGTCAGCGTGATTGGCCGGGACCGTACGGGTGTGGTGGCCCGCGTGACGAGTTTCTTGTTTGATCAAAGCGCAAATATAGAGGCGCTTGAGGAGCAAGTGACTCGGGGGAGGTTTAGCATGACGATTCAAGCCTCGTGGAGAAGCGCGCAGTTTGCGCGAGAAACGATTCGGACCGGACTTTCCAAGCTGGGGCACTCGCTGGGAATGGAGGTCAAAGTTCTGTTTACCGAACCTCATCGGAAGCAGCGCGGGGCGATTTTTGTGACACGGGAACCCCACTGCCTCAATGCTCTCACAACAGCCTTTCGAAAAGGGAACCTCGATCAAGCGGAGCCGCGGCTTGTCATTTCGAACCGGCCCGATTTGAAACCGCTGGCTGTGAAACTCGGTCTGCCGTTTTTTCATATTCCGTGGAACGACCGAAGGCGGGCTGAATTGCGCGCGCTGCATCTTCTCGAACACCATGAGATCGATTTTGCTGTTTTGGCGCGGTTCATGAAAATCCTCTCGCCCGATTTTGTTTGGCGGCACAAACACAAAATCATCAATGTGCATCCTTCGTTGCTTCCGAGCTTTCCCGGATCGCAGGCCTACCGCCAGGCGTATGAGCATGGGGTGAAGATTATGGGTGCGACGGCGCATTTTGTGAGCATGCATCTCGATGAAGGCCCGATTATCGCGCAAGAGAGTTTTCGTGTCCGACCCGGAATGACGCTTCCTGAGATCGTCGCGCGCGGCCAAACTCTGGAATCCAAGGTCCTCGTCCGCGCCGTGAGTCTATTCCTTAGAAAGCGCCTTGATGTGTATTGGGGCGTGGTCAAGGAGGTCTGAGTTTTGGGTCGCAACGAGAAGGAATTCTCTCCATCAACTACGATTCCCGGAAGGACAAGTTTATGTCGTATGTGCGACAGAAAACTGTCCAGGCAGTTCATGGTCCCGATTCGCGTCCAAGATTTGGAGGTTTTCAACCTCCCGGAACCGGTATGTAGTTTCAGCTTTAGCCGGCCGCAACCGCCTGAAGGCGGGACTACGTGCAAACCTCTCCGGTTCATGGTCTCAATGTGCGTCAAATCTTTGAAGGTGTTCCCTAACCATGAACCGAAAGAGTGCTGAAAACTCAAGTTCTCAAACCGGCTCGCAGGCATTGGTGCCATGTTCCGTTTCAACATGTCGAACGAGGTCCGGAAAACCGCAATGTTCACAGAGTGAGTTGGATTGATTGCAGAAGTCTCGAACGATCTGGAGAATTCCCTGTTGAAGGGCCGCGCGATCGAGGACTCTAGTCTCACGCCCACCCATCAATCTGTTTCTCGCGTGGCGCAGGACAGAATTATCCTGCGCTCCGGGCCAGCCAAAGTATCGGGATTCCGCAGCACGTTTCATTTCGTTCGAATTCCCGGCGTTTGCTCGCGCCCAAAACCAAGGCAAAATGACATTGATTGCCAAATCGGTTGTTCGTTCCCGCCCCAGCAACGGTTTTGATCGAATGAGCCGGCGCGATCCGAGTGTATGGTGAAACGACCAGAACGGATCGGGGTTTCCTTCAAGCAAGCGCCGCAATGAGATGAGCCACTCTTTGTCGGCAAGAGGTTCCATGAACCAGGCTTCAAGGCGTTTTAACAATCTCTCCGTGGCGATCCATTGGGACGCTAGAGCCAGTCGCCGATGCGGATGATTCGCGGGACGCACGCCGTGCAAACGCCAAATAGATGCTGGCAAGGCGTATGGAATCAGGCGGTCGCGTTCCCTCCACCAGACATCCCAAATACTCCGAACGTGGTTTTCGGTCGGTGATTTGCCCGCGAGAAACTGTGATGGCAAGAGCCCGCTGATTCCAAAAAACTTCGCTTGCAGCACCAAACTCGCTTTTGGAGATATTTCGTTCATGCGGAGTTCGGGCAACAGTTCGGCGATTCGCCTCATGGGCCACGAGTTCTGCTTGTAACCGAGCGCTCCGAACATTCCCTCCCACAGTGCTTGTTCCCATCCCACAAACCGGGCGCGCGCCTCAAAATGGTTTGCCTTGGATTGAAGCCGAACCTGCGCCGCCTGCGTCACAATGTCCACTAGTTGCGCGTTTGAAAGGCCGCGCAATGGCGCGCTGCACTTTCCTTCGAGAAAAGCTAAGCTCGCATTGGAAGCGTGTACATCGAGCCACTGGCGCAGCTCAGAGATCGGAGCATCGAGAACGTTGTTGAGAGCAAGAATCGGCAAACCCGAGGCGACCCGGGTCTCTCCTTCCCAGACCACATGCAGCACAACTGAGCGATATGCCGGATTTCCTTCGTGGCGATGGTCTCTCCAATTGTTTGGATGAAGATCGATCTCGATATCGCCGGCGGACGGGGTCAGTTCCCCAATTTGTACAATCGCATCCCGAAAATCCGGACCCGATTCATGGTTCCAGAATCCAGGATGCAAAATGCGCAGAGGAACACCGTCCGCCGTCCTCAGGTGTTCGCGGTCGATCCTTTGGTAACGCCAAATCTGCTGAAGGAGCATTTCATTCGGCGAATCCGATCCGCCACGGTCTCGCAACAGTAAGTCTGGGCGCGCGTTAAAACGCCACTGGCTATAGAGAGTGAATGGAGACGCGGACACCTTGCCATTGCTTTTGCTTGGAGAGTTAAGCAAAGTCAAGTCTTTGAATAGCGGACTGTTTTGGTGAGTTTGCGAAAAGCGAAATGCCCCGATCGGATAGAAAGCATCATGAAGAACACGGCAAGAGTGGTTGGCGATTCCGGAATCCAACATTTCTTTGCGCTGATTCTCTGCCTTTGCGCTGCGGAGTCCGCCATTGCCGCGGAGGATAGCCGACGGGACGCAACCGTGCGAGCAGTGGAATCCGCGATGCCTTCCGTAGTGAACATAAGCACGGAAACCGTTGTGGAAGTGCATGATCCGCTCGAGAACGTTTTTCGCGATTTCTTTGGCCGTTATTGGGGGCGCTATCCGCAGCAAAGCCTGGGCTCCGGAGTCATCTTCGACGAGGAAGGCTATATTCTAACAAATCTGCATGTGGTTCGCCGTGCCAGTCGCATCACGGTGACACTGGCGGATGGCCGCATTTTTGAAGCAAAACCTCTCGTAGGAACAACCAAAACGGACGTCGCGCTTCTTAAACTGGTCACCGCCAAGGATGAGAAGTTCCAGGCGGTACGATTTGCGAAAGCGGATGATCTGTTGCTAGGGGAAACCGTGCTCGCGCTCGGGAATCCATTTGGACTTGGCGGAACGGTCACAAAAGGAATTCTGAGTTCGAAAGCGCGGCGACCACCAACCGAAGTTGAGTCGCTGGCCGTCGCGGATTGGTTGCAGACAGATGCAGCGATCAATCCGGGGAACAGCGGGGGGCCGCTGGTAAACATCAAAGGCGAACTGATTGGGCTGAATGTCGCGATTTTCAAGGAAGGACAGGGAATCGGGTTTGCCATTCCGATCAGTCGTGTGACAGAAGCTCTGACGGAACTTTTCACGCCGGAGCGAATGAAATCGATGTGGTTTGGCGCTCGAATCGAAGCTCGCGGCAAAGGTTTGACAGTGGCGCAGATTGAACCTGAGAGTCCCGCGGAATTGGCCGGATTGAAACTGGGTGATCGCGTCATTCGCGTGAACAACACGAGCCCCGAAAGCGTCATCGAGTTCAATCGCGAGATTATTGCGACCAATTCAGGGAGCCACGTTCGAATAACAGTCGATCGAAAGGGAACTACAGAAACAATCAATGTGCAGCTCATTCCGGAGAGCGCGTTTTTTAACGACCAGTTGATCAGCCAGAAACTGGGAGTGGAACTTAAGAAAGTAACGCCCGAGATGATTTCCCGAATGGGGAACCGTGTTGTTGAGGGTTTGATTGTTACCGATGTGGAACGAGACGGGCCCGCGGATAAAGCCGGTTTGAAAGAGGGCCATATTTTACGAGGCATCAATGGCGAAGCTGTGGATCAGGTTCTGAAGGCCGCGCAGCTTGTGCATGCCAAGAAATCCGGCGAACGGATCCGGCTTAATTTGGTTGTTCCCCGATCCATTGGACATTTTCTTCAACTTCTGTCTGTGGATCGAGAAGCGGTTGTTCGGTGATCCGCGCGAAATAGGTTGAGCATTCTCCAGGCAAAGCGGGTCTGATAACTTACATGTCTTCTGAAAAACGAATATCATCTCTTTCGCCGCACTGAACTTTATCCGCATGTCTGAAGGCACGAAACCGATCGTTGAAGTAGTTGAATTGAGAAAAGAGTATCCGGGGCATACGGCTGTCAACGGCGTGTCATTTACAATCCCTCGAGGTGGCATTGTCGGATTGCTTGGACCCAACGGAGCCGGAAAGAGCACCATTCTCAAGATTCTTTCCTGCTATATGCCCGCGACATCCGGATCGGTCCGAGTGGGAGGATTCGATGTGTTTCGTGAGGCGCACCAGGTGCGGAAACGAATCGGATACATGCCAGAAACGAACCCCCTGCATCTGGATATGCGGGTTCGAGATTATCTAAAGTTCCGCGCTCGACTTAAGGGGCTGGACTCGGCGCGGGCTAGAGATCGCATTGCCACGGTAATGGATGGCTGTGGATTAATTGATGTAAGCCGCCGGATTATTGGACAATTGTCCAAAGGTTACCGGCAGCGTGTCGGTTTGGCGGACGCGATCGTGTGCGAACCGGACTTGATCATTCTTGATGAACCAACGGTCGGTCTGGATCCCAATCAGATTCGGTCCGTTCGTGAACTAATCCTGAGTCTTGCGGGGAATCATACCGTCTTGCTATCGACTCACATTTTGTCCGAGGTGGAATTGGTCTGTGGTCACATCATCATTTTGCATGAAGGAAAAGTTCTTGCCGCCGACACCAAAGACAATCTGCTGGCGAGTGCGGCTAGCGATCCCCGGGTCTGCGCGGAAATTCAAGCGCGGCCGGATGCCCTTCACGATTGCTGGACCGAGATGGATTCGATTGATGACTTTGATCTCTCTCCGATCGACAACGGTTTCGTGCGATGCACATTAGCTCCAAGTTCCGGTGCGGATCTTCGGCCACTTGTATTTGAGACGGCGCGGGGTAAAGGATGGCCGGTGAGAGAACTCACGCGGAGCCGCAACACGTTGGAAGAGGTTTTTATACAGATGATTCGAAAGGATCTCGGAGGACAACCCTGATGCGCGCGTATTTCACTTTGGTCGCTCGTGAATTGAGCGCCTACTTCGCCTCGATGACAGGTTATCTTGTCATCTCGATGGTCCTGTTTTTGTTGGGCCTGAGTTTCTCTGAAATTCTGCACAAGCTGAACGTGGAACCGACGGACGCGCCGATCACAGAGCAATTCTTTGTGACCGTCTATTTTTGGCTGATTCTTGTGCTGACTACTCCAGTGATGACAATGCGCTCATTCGCGTTTGAAAAAAGTTCCGGCACGTACGAGTCGTTGATGACCGCACCGGTCAAGGACTGGCAGGTTGTAATGGCGAAATTTACGGGATCTCAAATCCTTTATCTGATCGCGTGGGTGCCTTTTGCCGGATATTTGGCTGTTGTCGGGCAATACTCAAACGATATGACAATCCTGACTTGGCGCACAATGGCGACTACGTTTCTTGGGCTGTCTTTGATCGGATCCCTTTTCATTTCCATCGGATGCTTCGCCTCCTCGCTGGCGCGCAGTCCGATGGTCGCCGCGATTGTCAGCTACGGTTTGGTGATGGGCTTGCTGCTGCTGAGCTTGCGTTCATTGGGTGAGACGCCATCCAAGGGCTGGACCGCGCGAGTGTTGCAGTACTTCTCGATGACGGAACATATGGAGGATTTTGCGCGCGGCATCGTGGACACGCGGTACCTTGTGCTCTACTCGAGTCTGACGGTTTTCTTTTTGTTTCTGACCACTAAGATTGTTGAGATTCGGCGGTGGAGGTAAAGAAATGGATACGAACCATCATTCCCAGCCGAGTTTTTCACGGGGCCAGCGATGGCGGATCGGGCTGAGTGTGTTTTTGTCCGTACTCTCCGTGGCGTCCATCGTTGCCATGGCGAATTATCTGGCGGCGCGCCATTTCCGAATATGGGATGTCACTGCTGAGGGCCGATCGCACCTTGGTCCGCTGACACTCCGAGTTCTAGGTGCGCTGACCAACCGCGTGGACGTGATCGTGTTTTTCGATCACAGCAGCAGAATATTTAGTTCGGTGAACACGCTGATTGACCAAATGAAGAATCGGTGCCCGCAGTTAGAAATCGAATTTGTGGACTACATCCGTTTTCCCGCGCGGGCTGAGAAATTGCGCGCGGAATTCAACTTGATGCCTGACGACACGGGAGACCGCGTTATTTTCCGTGGAAACGGAGAAACGCGCACCGTTTATGCTCGTGATCTTTCGGAGTACGACTATTCCGAGCTGATGTCGAAGCGCGAGATCAAACGCGTCGGTTTCAAAGGAGAACAGCTCTTCGCGTCCGCGTTGTACGGTTTGATCGACCCGCGCTCGGTCAATATCTATTTCCTTGAAGGACATGGCGAACGCGATCCGGAAAATACGGAGGACCAAACGGGATATTCACGTTTCGCCGAATCGTTGGCGGAAAGCGGGGTTACCATCAAGACGCTCTCCCTATTGACAAACGCCATTCCGGACGATTGCCGGTTGTTGGCTGTTGCAAATCCAAGTTCTCCAATCGCTTTAGGGGAAATCCGGAAAATTGAGGACTATTTGAATCGAGGGGGGAGATTGCTCGCTTTGTTCAGCTACGATAGCGTTTTGCGACCGCCAACTGGACTGGAGAAACTGCTCGAAAAATGGGATGTGAAGGTTGGAGCGAACTCTGTGGTCGATCGTGCGCAAGGTAATTTAGACAGCGGCGACGCTCTGGTGATCGAGAAGTTCGGGAATCACTCGATCGTTCAACCTTTGCATCGCTCCAGGCTATTCATGGCCACCCCGAGATCCGTCGAACCGGCCGGGACGACGAATCACGAAGGAGAGGCTCCGAAAGCGTCCCCCCTGGCATTCACAGGCCCGGAAGGGATCGCTATCGCGAAAGACGGAAACACGGAACGTGCGGGCGCTATTTCAGTGGCGGTCGCGGTGGAAAAGAAGGTTGTCAATCCGGCGGATTCCGATCTCGATTCCACTCGGATCGTCGCGGTGGGAGAATCTCTTTTCCTCGCAAACGTAGCGATCGATAAATTGGCGAATCGCGATTTCGGACGCCTCGCGGTCAATTGGCTATTGCGGCGCGACGTTCTTTTGGCCGGAATAGGCCCCCGCGCGATTAAGGAGTTTAGCATCACAATGACCCAGACCGAGATGCGGACCATGCGGTGGCTGTTCATGGGGGTTGTCCCCGGCGGAGTGTTCTTTGTGGGATGCCTGGTTTGGTATCGCCGCCGCTTTTGAGAATCAGCACATGAACTTTAGAAACACTGGATTCCTTGCAGCGCTTGCGCTTGTCCTTCTTGCGTGCATTTTGCTCTTCGAGCGTCGCCCCTCTTCAGTGGTGGATCGGCTCGTTCGTAATGAAGGTCTGTTTCAGAATTTCGACGCTTCGACGGTAACGGACATCGATCTCCATGCCAGCAATCTCGTTCTGCGCGCAACGCGATCGAATGACCGGTGGCAATTGCTGACGCCCTCCTACCCGGCGCAACAAAATCGAATTGAAGAGTTTCTCGAATCGATAGGTCGAATCGAACTTCGGAGTTCTATGACGCCTGATGACGTGGCCGCGCAAGAGACTGGCCTCTCCGCCTTCGGATTGGATCCGCCTCGCGCCACGATTCAACTCGGATTGGGGACAAATCAACTCAAACTTCTGGTGGGTGCCGGGACTTTTTTGGAGGGCGAAATCTATGTGCGCCGGAATGATGAAACAGGAATCGATGTCGTTGATGATTCGATCCTTGATCACCTGCCAGAATCCGCGGCGCAATGGCGAAATCCGATGTTACTTTTCGGCGATTCGATCTCGTTCGACCGGCTTACGGTGACGAACGGAGGCAGTGTGCTGGAGCTAGAGGTAAATTCGGCGAGTCAGCTTTGGCAGATGATCAAGCCATTGCCGGCACGCGCGGATTTTGCCGAGGTAAACAATCTCCTTCAGTTGCTTAGAGCCGCGCGTGTGAATCATTTTGTGACCGACGATCCCGACCCCGACTTGGGATCGTTCGGGTTACAGCCACAAAACTTGGACCTAGTTCTCTCGAAAGGCGGGAACCGCGTATTCATGGCCCAGTTTGGCGGAAATCCCGAAGGTGCTCCCGCGTTGGCGTATGCGAGACTTTTCGGTCGAACCAATGTCGTGCTTCTCGATGCCGAACTCGCCGAAGCCCTGCGCGAACCGCACACGCTGTATTTGGATCACAGACTGCTATCCATCGCTCCAAGATCGGTGGAGCGAATCGAGATACGAACTCGCGGCCAGTTTGTATTGGAACGCGGCATCGACGATTTTTGGCGGATTGTGGAACCGTTCAGCGCCTTGGCAGATCAGGATGCCGTCCATCGACTTTTTGACACTGTAACAAGGCTCAGAATTGTTGGATTTGAGAAGGATGTTGTGGCGGACTTCTCCGATTACGGCTTGGATCCGGCGGATCGGCAGTACACGTTTTCCCTGCGTTCGGGTTCCGGCGTCGCTGGCGCAAAGCCCCATATGGTTCGGATCGAGTTCAGCACCAACCAAATTGATGCAAGCCGTTTGGATACTGTCTTTGCGCGCAGAAGCGATGAGGTCGCCGTCTATTCGGTGCCGTATGGAGACACGTTGCGCTTGCCGTTGGCTCCGTACGAAATGCGCGATCGTAAAGTCTGGGATTTCGAATCCGGCGATGTCATCCGGATTGCGATTGAGGAACTGGGAAAAACTAACAGGATCTCAAGAGGCCCGCAAGGTGAGTGGACTGCGGACGTGATAGCGAACGCGCGAATGGAAGAAACTCTGCATCGACTCGCAAGCATTCGCGCAACCTCGTGGACGACAAAAGGAGAGGAACGGCTGCCGTTGTATGGCTTTGGCCGGGATTCCTTCAAGATCACATTGGAGTTGGCGAACCAGCAAGAAACCCGCATTCTGAGGTTGTCCGACAGACGGGCGTATGCGTCTGTTGTTCTCGAGGAAAACGAGCCAGTGATTTTCGTGGTTCCAGCCGAAGTGTTCGCGTTCGTGAAACGAGACTTTAAGGTGGATTCCACACAAACGCGAGAATGAAACCGCGCGAGATTCCGAAGAATTGCTTTGGGAGCCGGCTGCGGCGCTGTCTTCGCTGGATTCGAGTTTTGTTGTTGCTCCTGTTCCTGGCCATCAGCGGCGTGTGTCTTTACCTCAATCAAGCCGGTCTTCCCGAATCATTGACCACTCGCCTTGAGAGTGCGCTCCGGAAGCGAGGATTAGACATACAATTGGGACTTGTCCGATTTCGCGGTTTTCGAACCTTCGCCGCGGACAACATTCGATTTCGATCGAGTTCGGATGGAAATCCAATTAACGCCCAATTGCAGGAAGGAGTAGTCCGCGTGGCGTGGAGTTCTCTATTTCGGTTTAAACTTGCACCCGAAGAATTCTCGTTTGGGAATGGCGCGATCGAACTCCCGTTTCTGGACCGGGGCAAGGGCTCGACCGACGCCTCGATTCGAGACATCGAGTTGAAGATTCGATTCTTGCCCGAGGACCGCTGGGAGATGGCGGACTTTCGCGGTACTCTCTTCAACATTCAGGTTCAAGCTTCTGGATTGATTGATCATGCAAGCGCCATCGGAATGCCGGGCAGAACGGAATCGGGGATAGGGACGGCCGTGGAATTAGAGCGGCGGTTCCGCGATTGGATTGATTGGGTGAGGGACTGTGAATTTGCAGATACTTCCCTGCTGACCGTGAAATTCCGCGAGGATATCTTAAATGCGGCGCGCTCCGAGGCGACTGTAAAATTGCGATTTCCGGTCGTCAACGCCAGTTGGGGGAGTCTGACTGATGTCCAAGGAGATGTTCGCGTTTCACCCAAGGCGGGCGATCCAGAAGTTGCGGAACTTAGTGCCAATCTTCGGTGCGGCGCGCTTGTGTCCAAATTCGCGCGCCTTCATGAATTGACATTCCAGGCAAACGCGAGCGGCAGCATAACCCCGATTTTGCTGAATCGAATTGATTGGGTGCTCGATGTCACAAAGGCTTCCTGGGAGAACGGAAGCGCGGAGGCCGCTCATGCGTCAGGCACGACTTCACGCTCAAGCAGCGCCGACTCCAAAGCTGCAACTCATCTATCGCTGGATGTGGAGACAATCGATGCCGGCTGGTTTGGCGCGAGAAAAGGCCGGCTGGATGCCGAATTGTTTCACTCCCGAACGAACGGACCCGCAGTAACCGGCGACTGGCATTGGGTGGCAGCTCAAATGGTTTCCGGTCCCGTCCAATCAGATGGGGTAGAATTGTCAGGCCGGGTCTCTTGGCCCGCGGATTCACGAGGGAATAGCGAGATTGCGGCGGATCAAATGTTCCGGAGAGCTTTGAATTCGACGCGATTCACCTGGGCGGGGAAGATCTCGCACGCGCGGGCGGGCGACCTAGACCTTGGAAATGTTGATTGGTCCGGCGGATGGTACGGTCCAGAGCTGACAACCGACCTTGCTCACTTCGAGGCGACCGAATGTCTTTTCAGAGCAAGCGTGACAATTGACACACTCAGCCGTGAGGTCGCCCTAGAATTCGAATCTCGCATTGACGTTCACCGCATCTCGGATCTTTTGCCCATCGGTGCGCGTGATTCGCTCCAGCAACTTGCCTGGGAGACCCCGCCCGTCGTGATTGCCAGAGCTCGGTTTGCGATTCCGGCGAACGAAGACTTGGAACCGTTCGGACTCGGCTCGATCTTGCCAAGCTTGACTTTCAACGGGGAGGTTTCGATGAACAGGGGATCCTTTCGCGGAATTCCGTTTTCCCAAGCCGGCTCTGAAGTTTTCTATACGAATTCGGTCTGGAGTCTTCCGAATTTGCATTGGGCTGGTGGGGGGAGTGAGGCGAAGATCGGGTATCAGATGAACTCGAATACGGGAGAATTCTCTTGGTCACTGGGTGGCCGGCTCCACCCAAAAAGTTTTGGTCCGATTCTCGACAAACCCGGTTTGAAGGTGTTGGAACTTTTTGAGTTTTCAGAACCGTTGATCGTCGATGGCGAGGGAAGCGGTCTGTTGCGAGTGCCGGGACGCTCGAGTGCGAGGGCGCGCGTTGCCGCTTCGAACTTCTCCTTTCGAGGCGAAGCATGCGAGCGGTTATCGGCTTCGGTCTCCCTCGACGACTCGCTTCTTACCGTCAGCAATCTGTCGATTATCCGCACGGATGGCACGATCACCGCGGATGAAGTTCTGCTCAATCCGGATGGGAAGTCCATCAATGTCAAAAACGCCGTCAGCACAATGGAGGCAGACCTCGTGACGCGTTCGATCGGCTCTCATGTGCATGAGTTGCTCCAGCCGTACCAATTCCCAACTCCTCCCACGGTGGTCGCAAACGGTCGGTTGCCCGTAGGACCAGACCGAGTCGCGGATGTGACATTCAGAATCACTGGGAGTGCGTTTCGTTACTGGAAGCTAAATCTTTCGGACTATGCGGCGGACATGTATTGGCGGGGGCAGTCGCTCTCGGTCTCGAATCTCAACGCTGGTTTCTACGACGGGCTGCTCCAATGGGATGGGGCTTTCGATTTTTCTGTTCGAGACGGGGCCGACTTTCAGTTTCGTGGAACGGCAGCCGGCTCAAATCTCCGATGGCTGATGAGTGATCTGACAGCGACCAACAGCACGCTGGAAGGCACATTTAGCGGAAACCTGGCAGTGACCTCGGCGAATTCCGATGACTGGCAAAGCTGGAACGGTTTCGCGGATGTTTATGTAAGGGACGGATTCCTTTGGGACATACCAATCGTGGGGGTGTTTTCGCCTTACTTCAATAAGTTAGTCCCCGTCGTCAGCACTCGGGCGAGTGCTGCATCGGGAACCTTTCGGATTGAGAAAAGCGTTGTTCAGTCCGGCGATTTCGAAGTGCAGTCGCCCGCAATGCGGCTCCGGTACCGCGGTACGGTAGATTTCGACGGAGCGGTGGATGCGTTTATGCAGGCGGAGATTTTTCGCGATATGTGGGCTGTTGGAAGAATGGTCAGCATGGCCTTCTGGCCGCTCACCAAGATCTTTGAATTCCGCGTGACCGGAACATTGAACAACCCGAAGACACTGCCTCATTTTTCCACGAAGTTTCTGCTATGGCCGTTCCAGCCGTTAAGAACAGTGAAGGAGCTTTTGTCGCCGCCCCAAGCTTCACCGGCAATAACGCCGCTGCCAAATCGAAGAAACGCACCTTCGTCCGTCCCATCGAGAAACGGTAATGAGGAAGAAGGTGAAACAAAGAACCCGAAGACAGAATTAAGAGAGGATCCTTGATGCGTTTCTGCGGATCCCTGTGTCTCTGAGATATCCGGTGCGAGGTCTTCGCCTCTATCCTAGAATTTCCGGTCCCTTTGGCGAGACCGGTTCGGCTGAAAATGATGGTTCACGTTTCGGGATCTGACGGGTCCGTTCCAGGCAAAAGCACTGTGAATGTAGTTCCCTTTTGTGGTTCACTCACCAGTTTCAAGCCTCCGCCGTGACTGCGAACGATTCCCAATACCGCCGCCAATCCGAGACCGCGCCTCGCGGGTTTCGTTGTGAAGAACGGGTCGAAAATCTTGCTGCTCAGTTCCGGTTTCATTCCGCAGCCTGTGTCAGATACTTCCAGAGTGCCGTAGAGTCCCGATCTAGCGGGGGACACGATGAAGCCCGTCTTTTCGCCGCCTGGAATCAAAGACGTCAGCCCCGTTTTGATCCGAACCAATCCGGACTGACTCCCGATCGCTTCCGAGGCGTTTGTTACAAGGTTCTTGATCAGTCTTCGAATCTGTTCGGTATCCGCCTCAACGTGGAGTGCCCCTTCGAACGTTTCGAACTGGAGTGAGATGTTCGGTGGCACGAGTTCTTGAAGCGACGGTTTTAGCGCAGCTACCAATCCTTCAAGATCCAAGGGTTCGACATTGAAGTCTCCTTTGCCGGCATATATCAGCATTTGGCTGCACAGCTCTGACGCCTGCAATGATGCGGATTCGATTTCGGCCAGGCATACGTCCAATGCCGAGTTCGGTTCTGTTTCCATGCGGGCCAAAGTGGCATTGCCAAGAACGGAAGTTAGTATGTTGTTAAAATCGTGAGCCATGCCACCCGCCATTAAGGCAAGACTTTCCGTCTTGAGGTTGGAAAGATCCTCCCGTCCGGCTGTCGTCCTTCCAATATTCGGCTTTCGCATCAAGGAACCTATCCACAGTCCGACCAGGAGACACAGGCCAGCAACAGCGATCGGGAGAATCAGACTGCCACTCGACAGCGAGGCTTCCATTGGAAGCCATGAACTTTTGCAGATGTCCAGTAGCATAAAGCCGATGGGTGCATGTTCCGTTCCTTTGTTGAGCGTGACAAGGTTGAATTCGCGGCGAAGTGCAAACTGGAAATCCCGTTGATTCAGGTGAAGGCACTGAGCCGGAGACCGTTCGCGGTCCGCATAAACGAAGAAACCGGAAGTCTCAACTTCTACGAAGGTCCAAGCCTGGGAAGGATGCGCCGTTCCGTTGCGCCTGTCCCCGCGATGATGCCGACAGAACTGCAGTCCCTATACCAATTACCATTGCACGCCTCGAAACATTTCGCTAAGAACCTGGGAACCAAAGCAATTCCACCAGAGAGGATACCATGTTTTACCTATCTTCCTTCCGGGCGCGCCTGAGGCTCGCGGCATTTTCGGCGTTTTTCACGGTCACACCGAGTGACGCGCGGGCTCAGGACGGGTTAGTGGCGCTTTACACCTTCAAGGAGGGAAGCGGGAATGTCGTCCGCGACGTGTCCGGTATGGGAACGCCCCTGGATTTGGTGATTGCCAATCCAGCCGCCGTGAGTTGGCTTCCGGACGGCGGGGTATCCTTCGATGGGCAGACAATCATCGCTTCACCGGTCCCGGCGGCCAAAATCGTCCAGGCCTGCCAGGAGTCAAATGAATGGACCGTGGAGGCATGGGTGAAACCGGCTAATCTGATCCAGGCCGGTCCCGCCCGCTTGGTCAGTCTCTCGGCGAATCCCACCAACCGCGATTTTACCATGGGCCAGGATACGGATTTCTGGATCATGCGGGTCCGAACGCCGGTGACGGGCAACAATGGCTCCGCCAACAACACCCAATTCAATTCATTCGCCGGCACGGCCCAGACACGGCTGACGCACGTGGTGTTCACCCGCGATGCCTTTGAAACGGACACGTTTTACATCGATGGCGTGGAGTCGGAAATCCGCTTCAGTGTCGGGGGAGAATTTTCCAATTGGAATGCAACCTACCGCCTTGGTCTCGGTGGGGAACTGGACAACAGCCGGCAATGGTTGGGAGAGATTCACCGGGTGGCGATTTACAACCGGGCCTTGAAAGCCGCGGAAGTCGCGCAGATTTATGACCAGTTGACGCTCAAGCTGGACGTGTTGGAGGTGAGCCCTGCGCGGGGAACCCATTTTCACCCGGCGGCGGGAGGGATTCGTTTTCGGGCGGTGGCGCTCCGCAATAACACGATTGCCGCAAGTGGAATCAAATTGACCCTGAATGGCGAAGACCGGAGCAGCGCCCTGCAAATCACCGGCAGCACCACGGACCGGCAGGTCACGTTCATGGGGCTCGAGCCCAATCGATCATATCAGGGCGGAGTGACGATTACGGACAATCAGGGTGCAACCCGATCGGCGGCTTTGGACTTTCAAACTTACATGTTGCGTCCGGACGGCCTGGTGGCTCTTTACACGTTCGAGGAGGGGAGCGGACCGACAATTCGCGATCGCTCCGAGGCGGGTCCTCCGCTCGACTTGACCATCGCGGACACCTCGGGAGTCCGCTGGCTTCCCGGAGGCGGGCTGGCCATTGATGCAGAGGTCAGCATCGCTTCTT